>DASVVJ010000356.1:0-6814 GCA_036389955.1 Myxococcaceae bacterium | reverse complement strand
CGCGGCGGGAGATGGCTCTGCTGTTTCGTTCCATCGGCGCAGCAGCTTGAGCTGCTCATCCGGCTCCAGCGGCGTCAGCGCGGTGAGAGGAGCGTCCGGCGCCGACAGCGTGGCCTCGAGCAGGCGCAAGTAGTGCCGGAGCAGCTGATCCGCGAAGCCAGGCTCATAGAGTTGCGCGTCGTACTCCATCTCGGCCGCATAGCCGGCCGGAGTCGGCTGAAGGGCCAGCGTGAGCTCGAACTTGGCCGCGGGCTTCGACGCCTCCTCCAGACGAACCCGAAGCCCCTGGAACTCGTCCCCGCGAATGGAGACATCGCGGAACATGAACATGATCCGGAAGGGAGTAGAGGGCCCCGGACCGTGCTCACGGGCCGCCAGGACGGCTTCACGGACCTGCTCCACCACGGCGCGGAATGTCACGGCTTGTTCGAGCCGGGTGCGCAGCGCCGCGACTTCGACGAAGTACCCGATGCGATCGCGTGCCCACTCGCTCCGGCCGTGGAGCGGGGCTCCCACCATCAAGTCGGTCTGCCCGGTGTAGCGGGAGAGCAGCACCTTGAACGCCGCGAGCATGACGATGAACGGGCTGCTCCGGGTACGAAGGGCCAGGCGCTGCACCGCACGCCCCACCTCGTCTCGCGGCGTGGCGCGGACAAAGCCCGCGGGATGGAGACGGCGCGCTGGCCGCGGGAGCGTGGGAAGCACCTCTGTGAGCGGCAACGGAGCGGCCAGCTGCCGGCGCCAGTAGGCCAGCGCGGCGGCTCGTACAGCCTCGGCGCCAAAGGCTTCACGCTCCTCGGAGAGCACTGGCAGCGCCGCAGGGGAGCCTCCGGTCTGCTCGTTGTAGAAGGCCGCCAGGTCCCGGACGAACACCCACCACGACCACGCATCCCAGACAAGGTGGTGAACGGAGACGCAGAGCCCGTGGTGTTCCGGGCCAAGCCGGAGCAACCGCACGCGGAGCAGCGGAGCCTTGCCCAGCTCGAGCGGTGCGCCCGTCAGCTCCGCCATGTGGCGGCGGGCGACTCCATCGGCATCGCCTGGAGCGTCCGCCTCCACCCGCTCCAGAGCCACCCGCGCGTCAGGCGCGAAGGCCCGGCAGAGCACGCCGTCCTGCTCCACGAAGCCTGTCCGCAGCGCCTCGTGGCGTGCCACGACCCTGGCGAGTGCGCGTTCGAGCGTGTCGGCGTCGAGCGGCCCATCGAAGCGCAGGCATGCGCTGAACTGGTAGGCCAGCGCGACCTCGGGCTGCAGCTTCAGGTGCGCATACAGGTGTTGCTGTGCCTCCGAGGCTGGGGACAACGACTGCGGGGGCGGCCGCGGAGTCATGGGCCCCGGAGCTTCTCGTGCAGCCTGGCTAACTCGACCGCCGAGGCGGCACGCAGCGCGAGCTGTTGAAGCAGCGCCTCCTCCTCGGGCCCGTAGGCCTTCGCGACGCCGAGCCGGAGCGAGACGATCGAAATCGCCCCCAGCCGCTGCCCCCGAGCGAGGATCGGCATGATCAGCGACGCCGCTCCGCCCAGCTCCGCGAGGCGCTCCGCACGCGGACCCGCTGCGCCTTCAGGCTCGGAGGACATGCGCTCAGGCTTCCCTGTCTCGAGCGCATGAAGGACACCCCCGGTCAGGGGCGTCCGCTGCGGGTACAGGTAGAGTCGCAGTGGGCCCAGCAGCGAGGGGTCGACATGTTCACTCTGCGCGAGCCCTACCTGCGCGAGCGCCCCACCCTCGTCCAGCAGATCGATGGAGCAGAAGTCCGCCAGGTATCCCAGAGTGAGCCCGGCCACACGCCCCAGGGCCGCGCGGTAGTCGAGAGAGGCCGCGAGCAGGTTGCTCGTCTCGGCAAGGAAGCCGAGCGCCCGCTCGGCCCGCTTGCGGCCCGTGATGTAGTTGATCGCAAGCGCCCAGGTCTCCCGGGTGCTCGACGTCCCATCGGTCGGATCGCTCGGTGCGCTCATCGCCCTCTCCTCACGAAGTCATTCACGCGTCGTTGCGCGGCCAGGAGAACCCCGCGACGTGCGACTCAGTCGGCGGCCTGCGGGGGTTGGGGTTCTCGAACAGGAAGCAGCGGGTGTTCTGAAACTTCCCGCCCTTGAGCCGCAGCCCCGAGTAGATGTGCACCGGCTGCAGGCCCCCATCCCGCCTCTTGAGGTAGGCCTCGTAGCCAATCACGGGAGTGCCCGCCACCAGCCGCTCGAGCAGCGTCTCGACCACGGCCTTCTCGTGGTGAATCTCCCGCACGTGCCGTCCGATGTAGCCCTCGGGTGCATCCTCGAAGCCCAGGAGGCGTACCTCGGCCCGGTTGGCGCGCATCATCACCCCGTTGAGCCCCACGAAGTGCACGCCCACTGGCGCGTTGTCGAAGAAGTCATTGAGTTCATCCAGGCTGCGCGCCTTCTCCTCCTCGGTGCTCGAGGCGAGCTTCTCGGTGACATCGGGCGAAGCCGCGACGGCGCGCGCGCTGGGCAATTCCCGGAGCACCGCGGGGCGCAGGAACCAGCGGCTCGTCCGCAGGCGCCCACCCTCGAGACGGGCGCTCGCATCCAGCGTCACCTCCCGTGGCTCACCGTCCCGGCCGCGCAGGCGCGTCTTGACGTGGTTGACCACCTCACCGGCCGAGAGGCGGCGGTGGATGTCCTCGAACACGGACCGATCGACGAAGGCTTCGGCGAAGGAGCGGCCCATGAGCTCGTCCTTCGCGCCGAAGTAGCCAAGCACCTCCAGCATCGCGATGTTGGCGCGTGTGAACCGGCCCTCTCCGTCCACGAGGTGCATGCCGACAGGAGCGAACTCGAAGAAGTCCTCGAGCTGCTCGAGCTGCTCTTCCCGGTACCCTGCCTTGACCATGTGCTCAGCCTTTCCCCCTCACCGGGGATTGGAGATGGGCGCGCGCCCGCTCAAGGGCCGGTTCGACACCGCCAGCCTGTTCGATCAGCGCCGAAGCGAACCGCTCCAGGCCCACGCCGAAGCAGCCGGAGTAGGCAAAGGACTCATCCTCCAACCGGATCTCGCACCGCTCGCCGAAGAAGTTCCGGTGCGCGTTGACGGACGCCACTGCGAGGCGGTTCTGGAAGAGAAACTCGTGCTTGTTGGGGAACAGGCGCTGCATCTTCGCGCGCGCCGGATCCGTGCCGAAGAAGGGATCGCTGGCGACCGCCAGGGTGAGATCGAGCCCCAGCTCACGGCTGAAGGCGGCGAAGGCATCGCGGCAGCGCGTCAGGTGCGCCTCCACCACGCTGGCTGGCCCAACGCACACCAGCTCCCGCATCTGGAAGGCCAGCAGCCGCTCCAGGGATTCGTAGCGCTGCTCATTGCGAAAGCAGGTGCCCAGCGTCGTCACATAGCGCGGGGCCGCGAGGCGCTCACCCCGCAGCGAGAGGTAGATGTTGTAGCAGGCCGCCGACTGGAGCACGTAGCCGCTGTCCTTCAGCGTCTCCGCGTCGAGCCGCGAGAGCCCACCCTGGGCCTGCTGGTAGCGCGGGCCGATCGCCTCCTCGCGAATACCCGTGGCGCACACGGCGAGGTGGGGAAAGTTCTTGAAGTAGTCGATGCGCGCCAGGTCCTCCACCGCGATGAGGGGCGGGTACCGGTACGCCTCGCACTCCCAGTGGCGAGCCCACCGCGCGAGCACCTCATCGAGGAGCGCGGTCAGCTCCACCAGGCGCGGCCCGAGCGCGCCGAGCCCACCCCGCGTCTTGAAGTCCTGACTGGCGGGTCCGTCGGTCATGGGCCGCCGAAGAACGTGTTGCGGATGACGCTCAGGGAGCGGAAGCTCTCGAGCGACACCTGGTCCTCGGGGATTTCCTTCCCGCGTAGCTCCTCGACATAGAGCAGGAACGAGACGAACTGGAGCGAGTCGATCAGCCGCGACTCGATGATGTTGGTGTCAGGCCCGATGTCCTTCGCGGCCGCGTTATGCTGGACGATCCAGTCCTTGAGCTTGCGCTCGATGTCGTCGGCACGCGTGCGTGCGCTGGGCTCAGCCGCCAGCTGCGTCATGGCTCAACTCCTCTGTTTCGAAGATGCCTTTGCCCGCGAAGAACCGCATCACGCGGCGCAGGACCGTCTCGTGGAACGCCCGCCGCCCGGGGTGCTGGCAAAGTGCCCTGCGCAGCCCATAGGGATCCTGCAGCCCGGCATCGCGGTAGACCGCCGGGTTGTAGAGCGACTCGAGGATCGACTGCATGTAGCGCTTCAGGTAGTGCTCCAGGGCGCGCAGCTCCTCGGGAGCATGCGCCGCCTTCAGCCGCTCGTAGTGCGACACGAGCAGGCTCCTGCCCATCGCCAGGTGCCGCGACTCATCCTGATGGTGCAGCCCGTTGAGCTTGCGGACGATGGGCGGCAGCGCCTCGTCATCACGCATCCGGACGTTGAAGAAGTCGCCGATCTCCTCGAAGATCAGGATCTTCGCAAAGGCGACGAAGACCGCGATGCCACCCTGGAACTCGGCGAACTTGAGCGAGCGGTTCGGGTAGCTCTTCTCCCCGTAGCGGCGGCAGAACTGGGAGAAGAACCACATGTGCTTGTTCTCCTCCTCGATGAAGTGGTGGAAGTACTCGGAGATGTCCTCGTAGCCCCGGCCGTGGATGTGCTCGAGCACGACCCGGACGAGATCACGCTCGCCGTACATCAGCAGCGTGTAGAAGTGGATGCTCTCGCAGTGGCTCAGGCGGACGAGCTGTGCGCGGGAGAGTGCTTCCGCGTGGGGCGTGCCCGCGACCGTGAGGAGCTCGAAGGACATCCACGGCTGATCCAGGGGGAGCGACGGAGGCCAGTCGAAGGCCTCGAACGCGTTGTAGAAGCTCGTACGGGAGAGCGCGCTGAGGCGGTCGTAGGACTCGGAACTCACGGTTTCACTCCCGTCGTGGCGACATTACAGCGGAATGAGCCCACCCCTCCTTGAGTACCGCGAGACTGCCTTGCAACAGGGCGGAGCGTAACGTGGTGCCCTGCCTCAGTGCAATCCAGCAAGGCCCCGAGGTGAATGGGAGGCGCTTGCCCACAGCACTTGTCCTCCCGCCGCACGAAGATCTTCGTCGCACCAGGCAGACGATTGAGGAACGCGCGTGGTGCGCTACGATTCGCCCCTGCCAGGGAAGCTCCTTGGACGCCTTCGATGACCTCTGGATCTTGTTTGAACACGCCGCTGGCCCTGCTTCGCAGACTGCTGCTCCTCGGCTGTGCGCTCGCCTCCGCGGCCTTCACCTGGCCGGGAGGCATCACCGAGGAGGTCATCTACACCGTTCAGTCCGGCGACACGCTGTCCGGACTGGCGCAGCGCTTCGGTGTGCCCAAGGAGCTGATCGCCGAGCGCAACAAGCTGCCCGGCCACAGCTCCCTGCGCGCGGGCACCGGGCTCTTCGTGCCCGCTGGGCCCAGGACCCAGGGCCTGCCGCGCTACCGCCCACCACTGCCTGTTGGCAAGCCGCTCACCCCCTGTGCGGTAAAGCGCTGGCCGGCGCCCACGCCCGCAGAGGTGTCCGGGTGCGCGAGGGCCGGGTGTACCCAGAGTCCCACCGGGGCCCGCGTCTGCGCCTGTCTCGCCCAGGAGCAGGAGGGGCAGGAGCCCGAGGACCTGCTCTTCCTGGAGGAGGCAGGAGCCCGCCGGAAGGTCTCGTCCCAACTGCCCCTCTTCGGCTCGGTGGAAGACTTCGAGGTGCTGGACGTGGACATGGATGGAAACGGGAGCCCCGAGCGTGTCGTCGCCGTGCACTTCGCCAGCAGCAACGGCCTGGGCGTCGAGAGCTGGGACCTTCACATCGTCGAGCCTCAGCGCTCCCCACACACCACCCTCAGAATCGCCGAGTACGGGGAGGGCTCGCTGCTTCGGCGCGCGGATGGCCGGGGGTGTGATGTGCTGCAGACCGACTGGAAGGACCTACAGGATCCGCTGAAAGGCAGCGGGCTCTACTTCGTCGGGCGCCGGCTGGAGTACCGCGATGGGGCGCTGCGTCCCACCTCCGAGCCCATTCGCGCGCGCCGCTACCTGCGAGAGTTCCGCGAGGCAGGGGGGCCCCAGCAACCCTCGCCCCGCTTTGGCCAGCCCGCGCGCTGGCTCTCCCAGGGCTGGGCCGAAGGGTGGCCCACGGACCCCTTCATCCCGGAAGCCCCGGCCCCCTGATCAGGGCTGTGGTGAGCGCACTGGGGGGTGACCCAGGGGGCAGCCGCTCTCCGATGCGCGTCAGCCCCTGGCCCGCCCGGGCCTGCGCGTGCACGCGGGCATAGTCATCGAACGCCGTGGAGAACCAGCGATCCAGCACCACGGTGAAGAGCCCATAGTGGCCCTGGTACCGGGCATGGTGCAGGGCATGGAAGGTGGGCGTGAAGAAGAAACGCCCGGCCCACGAGGACACGAAGCGCTGGGGCAGCCACTCGGTGTTGCCGTGCCCCACCACGTTGAGGAAGTAGTTGGTGAGGATGTAGCCCATGACGCCGGCCTGGGTGACGGGCATCACCTCCATGGCCAGCAGGACCAGGCCCATGCCGCCTCCCATGAGCATCAGGCGCTCCACCAGCGAGAAAGACAGGGAGGTGAGCGGCTCGGTCACCTGCGCCACGTGGTGCTGCGCGTGGAAGCGGTAGAGGGCGCGCGTGTGCAGCAGCCGGTGCGACACGTAGAACCACACCTCGAAGCCCACGAACACCCAGGCGAACGACAGCACCGCCACCGGGACGCTGAAGGGCACCATGCGAGGCCCGGCGAAGTAGCGGAACAGCCCCACCAGCAGCGCGTCACAGAGCACCACCCCGGCCGCGGCCCACGCCTCGCTGCGAAGCTGCCCGGCCGGGAGCGCCCGCCGGTAGACGCGCCAGCGCT
>DASVVJ010000355.1:0-6435 GCA_036389955.1 Myxococcaceae bacterium | reverse complement strand
CACCTCCAAGCCCATCGTCATCCTGGTGCACGGCAACTCCACGCGGCCGCACACGTGGGAGAAGTTCATCATGCCGCCGGGCACGCCGCCCTCGAACCTCGAGAACGTGCAGTTCACCCCGGACACCACGGCGCGTGATCAGCTGGCCGAGAAGCTCATCGCCGCGCGCTACCGCGTCATCGCGGTGGACTTCCGCACCGACCTGGTCGGTAACGTCGACCCGACCACCGACAACACCCGGTTCAACGCCGCGGGCAACATCGACCACGGATGGTCCACCCCCATTCTCCAGAGCCTGCTCAAGGCGGTGATGACCAACCACCCGAACCGCAAGGTGGCCCTGGTGGCGCACTCGCTGGGCGTCACCGTGGCGCGCGATGCCCTGCGCCGTCTGTATGTCGAGCACGTCCAGAGCAAGCCGGGCGCGATCAACCCCTTCACCCGCGTGAGCCACGTCATCCTCGGCTCGGGTGCCAACCAGGGCGTGTCCACGTATGACGCGCCGTACGTGCTGTGCGGCCCCAACAAGACGATGCGCGGCACCATCGTGTGCGAGATGGGCAGCCGCTCCAACTACGTGCAGACGTACTTCGCCAAGCCGCTCAACGGCCCGCTGGGCCTGTTCAGCACCCCGTGCGCGGACGGTGACTACGCCTTCGGCAAGACGGGCCAGTGCGGTGGCAACGTGGTGAAGTACTACACCATCACCATGACCGATAAGGAGCAGGGCAAGAACTACCAGGACCTCTACGTCTCCGAGGCCGCCTCGCGCCTGGAAATGGATGGCTGCGCGAAGAACACGCTGACCACGCTCAACGACTACGACACCAGCGGCTACTTCAATAAGGGCTTCATCGCCAACCACTTCGGCTCGATGCGCTCCGAGGCCGGCCTGGGCCTGACGATGCAGTACCTCGCGGAATAACCCCTCTTCACCCGGACGGGGCCCGGCACGCACGCGCGGCCGAGGCCCCGTTCTTTTTCCTCTCTCCTCATGCGTAGGCACGACTCCATGAAGCAACTCCCGGTGTTCTTTGTGATGGCTCTGTGCGCGGCTCCGGCGTGGGCCCAGGTGGTGGCGCAGAGCCCGGCCACGACTTCTTCCGAGGCCGCTTCGCCCACGGATGCCGCGGCAGCTCCCGCCACGCAGGAGGAGGCGGGGAAAGAGGGGGGCAATGGCGCCCCGGTTCCCGCCGCCCGCGCCGAGGCCGTGCCGGAGGGCTCGCGCCCGGCTTCACAGGTGAGCCCGCAGCCCGAGGTGCGCGCGGGCAGCTCGGAGCTGCTGACCCCGTCGCCCCCGCCGGCCACCCGGCCGCGCATCGCGCTGGGGGATGACGCCTTCTACATCAAGCCCATTCTGGCCATTGCCGGCGGGCTCCATGTGGAGAACCTCATTCAGACGCTGAACCGCAACCGCGAGAGCCGTGCCACCACGCTGGCGCTCACGCGCTTCGGCTTCGAGGGCAAGCTGGGCGAGTACGTGACGTTCCGCAGCGAGTTCGAGCGCAACATCCGCGCGCACGGCTCGGGCATCTGGGAGGGCACTGCTTCGTTGAGCGTGCGCGATCAGATCATCCGGCTGCAGCGCTGGGGCACCTCGGTGGAGGCTGGCATCATCCTGGATCCGGCCAGCGTGGACTTCCTCTCCACCCACATGGCCGACACGCTGCTGGCCGACAAGTACACGCGCGATCCGCTGCTCTACAGCGGCTTCAACCGGGGCCAGGGCATTCAGGCCGCGTACGCCTGGAAGGGGCTGCGCGTGGGTCTGAGCTACACCGCCGCCAACCCGCTGAGCACTTCGTCCTCGTTCCAGGTGGGTGGCACCTTCGGTGGCGGCAGCCGCCTGTGGGAGCGGCCCCTGGGCAACTTTCGCACGGGCCAGCCCGATGACGACCTGCACTTCCAGATGATCAGCCCGTCGCTCACGTACACGCATGAGCTGTTCGAGGCCAAGGCGATGTTCCAGACGTTCGACGTGAACTACCAGGCCAACCAGCGCACGGATCCGCGCATCAAGGGCTACAACGTGCGCGGCAACGCGATGCTGAAGCTGCGCGCCAACCTGGGCCTGCCGCTGCTCTTCACCCCCTTCGTCAACTACGCGCGGGTGAACAACGACGTGACGAACAGCACGCCCGGCTTCGGCGACACGCTGCTCGATACGAAGTACCGCGCCAACACCTTCTCCGCCGGCATGGATGTGAACGTGAAGGGCCGCTCGGGCGTGGGCTTCCAGCTCTTCCGCGTGTCGGACCGCTCGCCCACCTTCGTGGCTCCCACCGGTGGCAACCCCGCCATCGAGCCGCAGACCCATACCGTGCAGACGTACCTCAACATCGGTGGCACTTACTGGGTCACCGATGATGTGGCTGCCGGGGCCCGCTACGCCCGCTACAAGAAGACGCAGACCGGGACGGACGACGAGATCGACGCCTCGTACTTCTTTACCCTGCGCATGATGCTGTAGGCAGGGTGGGACTTGGGGGCGAGGAACCCTCACCCCCGCCCTCTCCCGAAGGGAGAGGGGGTTGCGCTCAGCGCGCCGTCCAGCCTCCGTCGATGACCTGGGCGGCCCCGGTGATGCCTCGGGCCGCCTCGGAGCAGAGGAACATCACGTAGGCGGACACCTCGCTCGGCTCCAACAACCGCTTTACCGCCGCCGGTGCCAGCATGATCTTCTCAATGACCTCCGACTCCGAGATGCCGTGCACCCGCGCCTGGTCGGCGATCTGCTTCTCCACCAGCGGCGTGCGCACGTAGGCCGGGCACACCGCGTTCACCGTCACCCCCTTGTCCGCCGCCTCCAGCGCCGTCGTCTTCGTCAGCCCCATCAGCCCGTGCTTGGCCGAGATGTAAGCGGACTTGTACGGCGAGGCCACCAGCCCGTGCAGCGAGGACATGTTGATGATGCGTCCCCAGCCCCGCGCGTACATCAGTGGCAGCGCGTACTTCGTCAGCAGGAACGGGCCGATCAGCATCACTCGCAGCAGGTACTCCCAGCGGTCCTCCGGGAACTCCTCCACGGGAGACACGTGCTGCAGCCCGGCGTTGTTCACCAGGATGTCCAACCGCCCCCAATCCTTCTCCGCCCGGGCGATCAGCGCGCGGCAGTCCTCTCGCGAGGCCATGTCCGCCCGCTGGAACACCGCGCCGTGCAGGCCCAGCGCCACCTCCTGGCCCTTCTTCTCGTCGATGTCCGCCAGCAGCACCCGCGCGCCCTGTGCGCTCAACGCCTGCGCCACCGCCAGGCCAATGCCGTTGGCCGCTCCCGTCACCACCGCGCACTTCTCAGACAGTTCTCCCATAACCCTTCCTCCGAGCCCGGCATGGTGGAGCATGCCGGGTCGAAGTTCTAGCCTCCACTCCGATGCCCATCGCTCATGACTGGCTTGCCCGCCGCGCCCAGCTCTCGCCCGATCGTCTCGCGCTGATTGATGCCACTCAGGGCGAGCGCCGCATCACCTTCCGCGAGTGGAATGCCGCCGCCCACCGCGCCGCCCGCTTCCTGCATGACGCGCTGGGGGTGAGGCGCGGAGACCGTGTCGCCGTGCTGGCGATGAACTGCGTGGAGTATCTGGACCTGCTTTTCGCCTGCGCCAAGCTGGGCGCCATCCTCCAGCCGCTCAACTGGCGCCTCAGCTCCGAGGAGCTCAAGGGGCTGCTGGCCGATGCCGAGCCCGTGGTGCTCGTCTACGGCCCCGACTTCCAGGCGCAGGTGGACTCCGTACGCGGCCACGCCCCGAGCGTGCGCCAGGTGGTGGCGCTGGCGGACTCGCCCGCGCGGCCCTCCACGGATGTGCTCTTCTCCGCTCGCGAGTCCATGCCCGAGGGACCGCTGCCTTCCGTGGAGCTGGAGGCGAGCGATCCATGGGTGCTCTGCTACACGGGCGGCAGCACCGGGCTTCCCAAGGCCGCCATCCTCACGCATGGCTCCCTCACCGCCAACGCCGCGAACACCGTGGTGAGTTGGGGCCTCAGCGCGGACGATGTGGCGCTGCTCAACGCGCCGCTGTTCCACACCGGCGGACTCAACGTCTTCACCACTCCGTTGGTGTACGCGGGCGGTGCGTCCGTGGTGTGCCGCGGCTTCGATGTGGAGCAGGTGTTCGACCTGGTGCAGCGCCGCGTGGTCAACCTGGTGTTCGGCGTGCCCACCATGTTCATCGAGATGCAGCGTCACCCGCGGTTCGAGACGGTGGACTTCTCCCGGCTCAAGCTGCTCATCAGCGGCGGGGCGCCCTGTCCTGCTCCCGTCTTCGAGCGCTTCTTCGCACGGGGGGTGGATTTCAAGACGGGTTACGGGCTCACCGAGGCGGGCCCCAATAATTTCTGGCTGCCTCCCGGGGAGGTGCGGCGCAAGCCGGGTTCCGTGGGGGTGCCGCTCTTTCATGTCGAGATGCGGCTGGAGGGCGAGGGAGACGTGGGCGAGCTGCTGATACGCGGGCCGCACGTGTGCGCGGGGTATTGGCGCCGGCCCGAGGAGACCGCCAGGACGCTGGCAGGGGGTTGGCTCCACACGGGGGACCTGGCCGAGCGTGATGCGGACGGGTGCTACCGCATCGTCGGCCGTGTGAAGGACCTCATCATCTCGGGCGGAGAGAACATCTATCCCGCCGAGGTCGAGGGTGTGCTCGCTGGCCATCCCGAGGTGGCGGAGGTGGCCGTCATCGGCGTGCCGGATCCGAAGTGGGGAGAGGTGCCTCGTGCGCTCGTCGTTTCGCGCCCGGGCACGGCGCTCACCGCCGAGGCCCTGCTCTCGTATTGCCAGGGACGGCTCGCGCGGTACAAGACGCCCAAGACCGTGCGCTTCGTGGAGTCCCTGCCTCGCACCGCCGCCGGCAAGGTGGACAGGCGCGAGCTGGCTGCACGGCACGGTGCGGCTTGAGGGGCGCGGAACCCTCACCCCCGCCCTCTCCCGAAGGGCTTATGGTTACCCAAAAAGTAGGAGGGGAGGGATGAGAGGCCAGGGGTAGTGTGTAAAGAGGAGTATGGACTGTGGCACCCCACTGAGCCGATGGGTAGAAGAGGAACTGAAGGGCTCTGAGTTGGGCCATGAGGCCCGTAATAAGAGGCTGTTGCGAGTAGGCGGAGCCATTGCGACCAGCCCGCCAGGAAGCTTGCCGCAGCAGATGGGAGGGTGGGCGGAGCTCAAAGGAGCCTACCGGCTGCTGACGCACCCCAAAGTGAGCGCCGAGGCCATCTTGAGTGGGCACCAGGCGGCCACGGTGCAGCGCAGCCAGGAGCATGCGCAGGTGCTGGCCATTCAGGACACCACCGGGCAGAGCTTCGCCCACCGGGTGCGCGACGATGGCCCGCTCAATCAACTGCCCGGGGTGCATGGGCAGTGGGTGCACACGGTGCTGGCGCTGAGCGCCAGCGACCATCGGGTACTGGGGGTGCTGCACCAGCAGGTATGGGCCCGCCCGGCGCGGGGCCGCAGCAGGAAGAAAGAAACGGCCAGCGCCCGCAAGAAAAGGCTCAGAGAGAGTCTGCGCTGGGGCGAGGCGGTGTGCGCGGTGTCCGAGAGGTTCAGCACCCTTTCGCAAGAGCGCCGTCCGCAAATCATCCATGTGATGGACCGGGAGGCCGACATTTTCGAGGTGCTGGAGACGCTGCACGCGGTGGGCGACAGCTACGTGATTCGCGCCACGCGGGACAGGCTGCTAGCTGCTGAGCCAGCGGGTGAGCGTGGACCGCAACCCAGCTATCTGTTCGGCTCGGTGGAGCACGCCTGTGTGCGAGGCACCCGACAGCAGCAGGTGCCAGCGCGCGGGGGACAGCCAGGGCGTGTGGCGCAGTTGCAGGTACGCTCGTGCACGGTGAGCCTGATGCCGCCGATAAACCGAGGCCGGCAAGGCGACGCCTTGAAGCTCAACGTGGTGCTGGCGCGAGAAACCACACCGGCCCCGGGCGTTACCCCGCTGTACTGGTGCTTGCTCACGTGCCTGCCCATAGACACCTGGCAGCAGGTGGAGCAGGTGCTCACCGCCTATGAAGCCCGCTGGTGTATTGAGGAGTTCCACATGGGGCTGAAGACCGGCTGTCAGGTGGAGCAGCGCCAGTTGCAGACGTGCCACGCACTGACCAACTTCCTGGCCCTGGCCACCGTGGTGGCCTGCGGCATGCTGGCGCTGCGCGATGCGGCGCGAGAGCACCCTTCGCCCCCTGCCGCACTGCTGCTGTCCCAGGTGCAACTGGACCTGTTGGCCGTGCTGCGCCCCAAACTTCAACTGCCTGAAGCCCCCACCGCCTATGAGGCCTTACGCGCTGTGGCCAGCCTCGGCGGCTTTATTGGCCGCGCCTCCGATGGCGAGCCCGGCTGGCGCACGCTGTGGCGCGGCTGGCTCAAGCTGCTTCAAGCCGAAGTGGGCTATCGGCTCGCTCAACAGCTCTCGCCTTCTGCCCCTTTCAATTCTGGGTAACGATAAGCCC
>DASVVJ010000354.1:0-8820 GCA_036389955.1 Myxococcaceae bacterium | reverse complement strand
ACCTATCACGACACCTCTGGCGCGCGATCAGAATGGCCGCCTGCAACGCACGCTCACCACCAGGACAGCGCTTTCACGCTGCAAGCACCCGGTCTCACTCGCCTTCTGCTCTTCTCAACTCCGGACCTCGAATCAGGCCTGTCCCTGGCCCTCTGCACCAGTCCCTCTTAAACAGGGCTCCTATCCGTTTTGTGTTTCACCATCGATCCGACAGCAAAGCTAAATGGTCTGATTGACCTCAAATTTTTATGTAAACGTCTCGGCGGGGCGAATTGTCCAGCCGGACGTGGCGAACATTCTGCAGACTACCGTTCCGGACAGACTCTTTAAACTCTCTTCCAAAACTTTGCTTTCCTCTCACGCCATTCCAGTCGCTGCCCATCAACGTTTTCACGTCAAATTCCTGCCCAATCGGGAGAGCATTAATTTTTGCTTGAACATTGCTCTTTTTCACAATGCCTCCTTGGCCACTCGCTACCGCTAATTTGATCGCAAGATCGGTGCTGCTCCGAACTGGGCCCCGTTCTCTGCTTCGTCATTTCGGGAGCACCGAAATGGACCTCGCCAAGCGACCATCTCGACGAGTTCGCCATCAGCGTAGGAAGCTCCCTCACGGCGCAATATCTACACCACCGTCACCGGGTAACCCCCGGCCTGCTCCACCGCCGTCACCACGGTCTCGCGCAGCTCCGCAGGGTTGTACGGCGCGAAGAGCTGCAGCGGCGCCAGCTTCTTCAGGTGCCCCTGGAGCGCCTCGCCCTGCGCCGCGGCGCACAGCGCGCGCCGCGTGCGCTCGAACGAGCGCGCCATCGCATCCATGCCGTACAGCCGCGTCATTGCCACCCGCACCGGGTCCAGCGCCCCGTTGCCCGCGCACTGGCGCGTACGCGTCACCATCGAGTCCAGCGCGAACGCATCCATCACCACGTCCGACAGCCCCGCGAGCACCTCCTGGTGCTGCTCCAGCTCCAGGCCGAACGTCTCCGCCGCCACCTTGAGCCCGTACAGCGCCATGCGCTTGAGGGCCTCCGCCGCCCGCTCCTCCGCCGCCAGCGCATCCTCTCGCCGCGCCCGGGGCAACGTCCCCTGCGCGAGTTCCTCCTCCACCGACTGCGCCACCGCCATCAGCGGCAGCTCGCCCTTCATCGCCCGCTTGAGCAGCAGCCCGGTGATCAACATGCGGTTGATCTCGTTCGTCCCCTCGAAGATGCGGTTGATGCGTGCATCCCGGTACGCCCGCTCGATCGGGTACTCCTCGATGTAGCCCGCGCCTCCGTGGATCTGCACCGCGTCGTCCACCACGTGCCCGAGCGCCTCCGAGCCGAACACCTTCATGATGGATGACTCGATCGCGTACTCCTCGATCGCGGCGGTCATGTGCGTGTCGTAGTCCTTCGCCTGCCGGTCGCGCCCCTTCAGCCGCGCGTCCACCAGCCCCGCGGTCCGGTACGTCATCGACTCCAGCGCGTAGCTGAGCGAGGCCATCCGCGCGAACTTCTCCCGCGTCAGCGGAAACCGGGCGATCGGCGTGTTGAACTGCTTGCGCTCCTGCGCGAAGCGCAGCGTCTGCTCCATCGCGATCTTCATCCCGCCCAGCACGCCCGCGCCCAGCTTCAGCCGGCCGTAGTTGAGGATGTTGAAGGCGATCTTGTGCCCGCGGCCAATCTCCCCCAGCACGTTCTCCACCGGCACCTTCGCGTCCTCGAAGTACAGCGGGCACGTGGACGAGCCACGGATGCCCATCTTGTGCTCCTCGGGCCCCACGGTGAACCCTGGCGTGTTGCGCTCCACGATGAAGCCGGTGAACTTGTCCCCGTTCACCTTGGCGAACACCACGAACACGTCCGCGAACGCCGCGTTGGTGATGTAGAGCTTCGAGCCGTTGAGCACGTAGTGCTTGCCGTCCTCGGACAGCACCGCCTTCGTCTTCGCTCCCAGCGCGTCGCTGCCGCTGCCCTGCTCCGTCAGCGCGTACGCCGCCACCCACTCGGCCGTGGCCAGCTTCGGCAGGTACTTCGCCTTCTGCGCCTCGTTGCCGAACCAGACGATGGGCAACGAGCCGATGCCCACGTGCGCCCCGAACGTGACCGACCACGAGCCCTGCTGGCTCATCGACTCGGCCAGCAGCAGCGACGTCGTCTTGTCCAGCCCCAGCCCGCCGTAGGCCTCCGGGATGTCGATCATCAGCAGCCCCAGCTCGCCCGCCTTCCGCAGCAGCTCGCGCAGCAGCGCGTTGTCCTTGGCCTCGATGCGGTCCGACAGCGGCAGCACCTGCTCGCGGCTGAATTGCAGGGCCGTCTTCAGATACAGGCGCTGCTCTTCGGTAAACGTCTCCGGGCTGACGATGGGGCTGGTCCCCACCTCCTGCAGCAGGAACGAGCCTCCCGTGGGCTGCTCTGCGGACGTTGCGGGCTCGGGAACGACGACCATCGGAAACCTCCAGAACACCAGGGCGCGCGCCAAGGTATGGCGCGTCGCAGCAGGACGGTAGTAGTCCCCTACCCGCTCCGACTCAACCTAACGTTTAGGCCGGGGCGGTGTGGGATACACCAGGCAGAGCGTCTCGAAGAGCGGCTCACCCGGTGCGGTGTACACGCTGCTGAGCGCCCGAGCAGCCTGAGCCACCTCGGTGCCGAAGGAAGGCACCAGGCAGAGATCCTCCGCTGTCTTGAACCGCCCCTTGAGCAGCCCCAGCCCTTTGCGCAGTGTGGCGAGGTCCTGCTTGCCCCCGCGCACCGGCACCGAGGGCCCATTCGGATCCCCGCCGGGCAGCTTTCCCACGCTGGTGGACAGCTCGAACCCATCCGGGCGCTGGATGATGCGCAGCTTGCCGGGCGCCACCTCGGCGAGCCACGCGCGAAAGCCCTCCTCGTCCCGGAGCACCAGCCGGTACGCCACCGCCTCGTCCGGGTGCTTCAGCCACACCTCCTCCGCCGAGTCCCGCAGCGCCTCCAGCGCCTCGGACGTCTGCACCAGGAAGGTGTCCGCATCCGGCACCACCAGCACGCGCCGGGCCTTGACGCGCTCGGCCAGCCGCGAGGCCTCTTCCGGCCTGGAGGCCGTGAAACGCTCCCCTCCGAGCCGGACCGCCTCGCCCGCCAGCTCCAGGCGCAGCGCCTCGCCCGGCACCTCCTCGCCGAACACCGGAGCAGGGGCGACACGGAACAGCGCGTCATCCTCCCCGCCCGCATCCGCCCGGGCGCTGGCCAGCGGCACCAACGGTGCGGGAGCCAGCGACGAGAGCGGCTCCGCTGGCTTCTCCTCCCGGCACCCGGCGCCCAGCACCACCGCCGCCAGGAGCCACAGCCCTGGCGAGCCGCCTCTCATGGCGCCGGGGTCTGCACGACGGTGGGCGTCGGCGCGGGGAACGCGTTGGAGACGCACGTGGCGTCCGCCAGCCCGTTCTTCCCAGCGTGCTCGGCGGCGGCGCTGGCATTCTGGAAGAGGACCATGTCCTTGAAGCGGCTCGAGTCCTCCGTGCGGCCCGCGTCACGGATGTAGATGGCCTTCACGCGCCCTGGGAACTCGTCCCGGATCTGCGCATAAATCTCCGGATCCTTCTCGCCCGAGTCCCCCACCAGCACCACGGGCTGGGGGAACTGGCGCAGCAGCCGGCGGATGATGGGCTGCTTGTAGCCGGACAGCGTGCTCGGGCCCAGGTCCCTCAGGTACACGCCGAAGGCCGGGAACCCATGGCGCCCCAGGAAGTCATTGATGCGCGAGCCGAACTGAACGGGCGAGCCGCTCACCAGCGCGAAGGCCGGGGCCGAGGGAGCCTTCAGGCACCCGTAGAAGGCCGCCATGCCGGGCACCACCTCCTGGCTGTCCGAGTCCTTCAGCAGGGCGTTCTCCATCAGCTTCGCCGGCTTGATGACCTGGCTGATGGCCAGCGTGTCATCGAAGTCCGAGACGACGAGGAACGGGGCGTTGTCGGCCACCACGTGGACCCGTGCCCGGGCGCTGGCCCCGGCCACCTTCGCCTCGGCCACGTAGAACCCGGCGGGGAACGTGGTGCCCTGGGGCGGCTGCAGCGTCACCTCGAAGCCCCCGTCGTTCCCGCTCGTCACCGTGGTGCGCGCGCCCAGGAAGGACACCTCCACCTTGGCGCCCTCCCAGTTGGGGGCGGTGAGCCGGCGCAGGTTGCGCGACAGCACGGAGCTGCCCTGAGAGGGAGCCTCCTTCAGGACTCGGCCCAGAATGACCACACTGTCCGACCGGCCAATGACGGGCGTCAGAATGACAGCGGGACCAGCCAGGGCAGCCGAGGAGGCCAGCAGCAGCAGGGGGATCAGAAAGCGAGCAGGCAAGTTCAACACGGGTCTCTCTGGGACAGAACAGTGGGGGCTGCATGATAGCGTCTGCCGGCACCGTGCGAAGGCACCCGGAGAGACAAGCGCTCAAGGCCGCTCGAAGGAGCCATAAGGAACGTGCTGTTGCAGGCGGAGGGTGAAGAGTTCGGCAAGTACCAACTGCTCGACCGCATCGCGGTGGGCGGGATGGCGGAGCTCTTTCGCGCCCGGATGACGGGGGCCGCCGGCGTCTCCCGGCCCGTGGTCATCAAGAAGATCCTCTCCCACTACGCGGGCAACGCCGCCTTCGTCTCGATGTTCATCAACGAGGCGCGCATCTCGGTGGGGCTGAGCCACGGCAACATCGCCCAGGTGTTCGACTTCGGCGAGGTGGACGGCGAGTACTACCTGGCCATGGAGTGGGTGCACGGCCAGCCCCTGTCCCGGGTGCTGCGCCGGGCCAGGGAGAAGGGGCTCGCGGTGCTGCCGGTGCCCCTGGCGCTGCAGGTGGCCATCGAGATGCTCAAGGGGCTGGCTTACGCGCACGACAAGCTCGACGAGAGCGGACGGCCGCTCCACATCATCCACCGGGACGTGAGCCCCCAGAACGTGCTCCTCAGCTACGAGGGCCAGGTCAAGCTGGTGGACTTCGGCATCGCCCGGGCGCTCATGGCCGGCCGCGTCACCCCGGAGGCGGACGCCGCGCAGGGCAAGTACCTGTACTTCTCCCCCGAGCAGGCCCGGGGACGCGAGCTGGACGTGCGCGCGGACATCTTCGCCGCCGGCGTGGTGCTCTACGAGATGCTCTGTGGGCAGCTACCCTGGAAAGGCGAGCGGATGGAGGTGCTCCAGCGCATCTCCCGGGGGGACTTCCCTCCTCCACGCGCCACCCACCCGGGCCTGCCGCGCGAGCTGGACCGCATTCTGTGCACCGCGCTGGCGGTGGAGCGCGAACAGCGCTACCCCACCGCCCAGGCCTTCGGCGAGGCGCTCCAGAAGTACCTGCACACGGCGGTGCCGGACTTTGCCGCCAGCGCCCTGGCGCACTTCCTGGCCTACCTCTTCGAGTCGGAGCTGGTGGCCGAAGGGCGCCCCATCCGCCTGCCCCCGGACTTCCTGGCCCAGCTCGAGCAATGGAGCCGGAGCCCGCCCGAGCCACCGCCTTCGCGGCCTTCGCAGTCCCAGCTCACCGTGCCGCCGCTGCCGCCGCCCGAGAGCCCGGAGCCCCGGCGAAGGCGGCCCCTTCAGGCCCTGGCGATGTTCGGCGTGCCCATCGTCGCCGCGCTCGGGGCCGTCACGGTGCTGCTCACGGCCGAGGACACCCAGACGTTCGCCGTGGAGCTCACCTCCACGCCCCAGGGCGCCTCCGTCTGGGTGGATGGCCAGCTGCTGCCGGCCCACACTCCCGCGCTCATTCCCCACCTCTCCGCCGACCGCGAGCACCTGCTCGAGGTGCACGCCATCGGCATGGAGTCCTGGAGCCAGCGCGTCAAGGCCGAGGAGGGCACCACCCTGGCTGTCCGCGCCCAGCTGCGCCCCGCGCGTCCCCGCTCGGCCACCGCCGCTTCCTCCCCCTCTTCCGCCGGGCGCGTGCCCAACGAGGGCTACTTCCCCTTGCCTGCCTTCGAGGTGCGCGCCGCCCAGCACGCCTTCCGCGTGCCCCCCTCCCCCGCGGCCCGGCTGCGCCTGGACCCCTCCCGCACCTATTCCCTGCGCACCGAGGGGACGCTGGCCTATGGCTCCACGCCGGGAACCTCCACCGACACGGTGGCCTACTATGTGGAGGGCGGCGCGGCGCTGCCGGCCCGCGAGTCCTTTGGCCTGGTGGGGCCGCAAGAGCTCCGCGTGCGCGGCGCGTTCTCGCTCTATCTGTTCGTCCCGGACACTTCGGCCCACGACAACACGGGCAGCCTCCGGGTCCACGTGCGCGAGACGAAGAGCGACGCGGGCGCCACGGTGATGGTGGACGCGCGCCAGCACGCGGTGGCGCCCGGAGGCCAGGAAGGCTTCACCGTGCACGGGCTGAACGCCTCAACCGTCTACGAGGTAACGGTTCGTGACACCGCCCGCCCCGCCCAGACCCGGGGCGTGCAGGGCGAGGCCGTGGGCCGGGTCCTCGTCCTTCAGGACAAGGGGTGCGGCGCGCCCACTGGCGGACCTTGGGCGCCCGGACCCGCGCGGGTGGTGGAGACAGGCAAGGCGGCGCGCTTCACCGGCATGACGTGGCTGCGCTTCACCTTCCCGGACGATGACCTGGAGGACAACGCCGGGACGCTCTCGGTGGAAGTCTCTGCGGTGGCCGGTGCACGCCCCTCGGGCTGTTGAGCCCCGAGCACTCATGTGGCCACTTGTAGCGCCGTGGAGCATCCTGTAGCCGAAAAATTGCTCAACGCCACACCTTCCCTACCCTGTCTCCCATGAGGCCGCGCCGAAAGGCGCGACAGGAGGCTCGGATGAAGACGTGGCTGACGCTGTTGGTGCTCGGTGGGCTGGTGACCGTGGGGCTTTCCTCTCAAGTGGCGGCCCAGCCGGACCTGGGGCCCAGTGACGCGGAAGTCGAGGCCCACGTGGATGCGCGCCTGGGCGAGCTGATGCATACCTTGCTGCAGGCCCCGCCGGCGGATGCGCGCACGGCGGCACTTGGCCGGTAAACTCATTGGATCCGGCGCGGCTCGGTGCTACGACCGCTCGCGCTCGTTGCTCTCGCCCACGAGGGGGACATGCCAGAAGGACTCCAGCTCGCGGTTGGCGACCGGGTGGTGTACCCGAATCAAGGGGTCTGCCTGGTCTCCGCCATCGATGTAAAGGAAGTCGCCGGCCAGAAGCTGACCTTCGTCACCATGCGCCGCGAAGAAGATGGCGCGGTGGTGATGGTGCCTCAGGCCAAGGTGGCGGCTATTGGTGTGCGCAAGGTGGCCACCGCCGAAGAGGTGTCGGAGATCTACAGTTTCCTCCGCTCGGACAGTGACAAGGCCGACCTGGACTGGAAGCAGCGCGCCCGCACCAACCTGGACCGGATGACGCAGGGCGGAATCCTGGGCCTGGCCGAGGTGGTCAAGGGCCTGCAGGTGCTCAGCGAACTGCGGCCGCTGCCCACCAAGGAGCGCGAGCTGTACGACAGCGCGCGCCACCTGCTGGTGACCGAGGTCTCCGCCGCGCTGAACATCCCCGAGGTCAACGCCGAGGACTCGATCGACCTCGTCCTCTTCCCGCCGGGCCGCGAGCGGCCCAAGCGCACCGCCGAGGAGTTCAAGCAGCGCGGCGAGGACGACGATCTGGGCCTGGACGGCGACCTGCTGGGCCTGGACGGCGACATCGAGGACCTGCCGCCCGACGAGGAGGCCGCGCCCGCCGAGGAAGAGCAGGAGGCTTCCGGTGAGGAGGCCTCCGAGGAGGGCGACGAAGAGGACGCTCCCAAGGGGAAAAAGAAGGCCGCCAAGGAAGCAGCGCCCGCCGCCGAGGGCGCCGAGGGCGAGGCGCCCAAGCGCAAGCGGGGCCGTCCGCCCAAGCCGAAGCCCGAGGGTGAGGCCGCGGCGGCGCCCGCGGTGCCGAAGAAGCGGGGCCGTCCGCCCAAGCCGAAGCCCGAGGGTGAGGCCGCGGCGGCGGCGGCTCCGAAGAAGCGCGGCCGTCCGCCGAAGAAGAAGCCCGAGGGTGAGTCCGAGTAATTGAGCCACTCCCGGGGTCCGCGGCGGACACGCTCCGCCGGGCGAGGGCCCCACCGCCGAGGTAAAGCTCCGTGATTCGCGTGGTGACGCTGGACAGCTACGATGACAAGCAGTTGGCCAAGTTCAGCCGGACGCTCTACACGGCGTTCGGAGTGGGCAGCGAGCACTCGGGAGGCGCCGAGCTGCCCGCGGGCCTGTCCGAGCCGCTGGACGCGGAGAAAGTGCTCGAGCAGGTGAAGGGCGTCCGGGCGTACAAGGACGACAAAGTGCTGTACCTGACTTCGCGCAAGCTGAAGGAGCGTCAGCTGCCCAGCGGCACGGCGCCGACGCAGGGCTTCTCGAAGTTCGGCAAGGACAAGGCGATCATCAGCAGCCACGGGTACAAGGACCTGGAGGTGGGCTTCAAGCCGGTGTCGCGGCACGCGCTGCACCAGCTGGGGCACCTGTGGGAGCTGCACCACTGCCTGGATCCGCGCTGCTCGATGTATCCACCCTGGACGCCGTCGTTCGCGGGAGGCGAGCCCATCTTCTGCACGTTCTGCCGCGACAAGAGCGAGGCGAAGATCCGGCTGGCGAAGTCCTGAGTGAAGGTGGAGGACCATCAAAGCCCCCCTCATCCGCTTCCGAGCGCGCTCCGCCTGGCAGAGCTGAGCGTGCTGGTCGTCGTGGCACTGTTGTGCCTGCTGTTCTACGTACGCCTGCCCCAGCGCCTTCCCACCGAGGCGGACTACGCTGCCGTGAAGGCGCGGATCCAGGCGGAGCTGCGCCCCGGTGACGCGGTGCTGCTGTTTCCCTGGTGGGCGGAGCGGGCACGGCTGTACGTGCCGCCCGAGGTGCCGGTGTACGGCTATTTCGGCTCGGACCGG
>DASVVJ010000353.1:0-4177 GCA_036389955.1 Myxococcaceae bacterium | reverse complement strand
CCGAGGGCGCGGACACGCCAGGTGGCACGGGAACGGGAGGTTCGCATGGACAGCCACTCCTTGGGGGTAGGGGAAGGCGGCGCATGTAGCACAAGCCGCTTTCCCTGTCTTCACTCCCAGTCCCGTTCACCGGGCTTTTCGGAGCAACTGTTCTCAGCGGAAAGTTCCGCCGGGGCTCACTCGTCGTCCGGGTTCTTCAGCCAGGCGATGGCCTCATCGCGCGTCTCGAAGGTGCGCGTGGGGATGTTGAGCATGGCCTGCTTCGTCATGCGCCAGGCCTGCAGGCCCGAGGCCGCGGTGGACACGATGCGCGCCGAGCGCTTCATGCCCTTGAGCTGCGCGTGGGCGTTGAGCCGGGCCATCTCCGCCACCATGGGCGCGGGCATGACCCGGAGCTGGGACTGGTCCACCAGCGCGCTCCAGTCCCCGGCCAGCTTCTCGATGGCCTCCTTCACGCGTGCCAGGTACTCCTTGAGGTCCGCATCCGACGGCTGCGCTGGGTAGATGACCTCGAGGATGCGATCCGGCTCATGGACGATGATCTGGAAGGGCATGAAGGGGCTCCCATAGCACAGGCCGGTGACGGACGTGGCGTCTGCTGATCAACCTAATCATCGGAGCGCCAACTGTCCGGCTCTCCCGCCGCGTGGGAAAGTGCCCGCAAAGGTGCGGAAGCACATGGAGAATTCGTCCATAAGCCCCGCCGGGGATGTCAGACCTGGCTGGTAGTTACGTCCTTGCCGCTGGACCGGAGCCGAAGCGCCAGAGGGGCGCGGAGGCGGTCACAACCGGCAAGGGGGATTCATGCGAACGAAGCTGTACGTTCTTGGCGCGGTGCTGGGGGTCGCGCCGGGCCTGCTGCCGGTGATGTTCCCGCTGTGGGGACCGCCGCTGCAGGAGACCAGGCAGGCCTCGCGCAAGGGGCGCGGGGTGAGCCCGGCCCCCGTGGGTGAGCCGGGTGGGGTGGCTGAGCCGCCCGAGCTCGAGGCGCCGACACAGGGCGAGCCTTCGCACCCGTGCCAGCTTGTCACCATTGCCACGGCGCCGTGCGATCCGAGCACCGCCGTGTGTGAGTACACGTACTGGGATTGCCCGGCGGCCGTGAAGCCGCTGAAGGCGTAAACCGCGACGCTCGGCCAGCTTGAGCGTCGCACCTCGAAGTGAGTGCGGCGGGGCTGGCTCCGTGAAGAGCCCGGCTCCGCCGCATTCGTTTTTCCCCTGTCAGTTCATCGTCTTCGTGCCGGACTTCTTCAGGTACCGGTCCAGGAAGTCGAGCGTCTTGGAGTAGGCCTCCGCCTCGTTCTTCTTCTTGGTGAAGCCGTGGCCCTCGTCGGGGAACACCACGTACTCCACCGGCACCTTGTTCTTCTGCACCGCCTGAACGATTTCGTCCGACTCGGGCTTGATGACGCGCGGATCATTGGCGCCCTGGATGACGAGCAGCGGCTTCTGGATCTTGTCGGCGTGGAACAGCGGCGAGGTGTCGCGCAGCATCTGCTCCTGCTTGGCCGGGTCGCCAATCTCCTGGTACAGCGCCTCGCGGAAGCTCTCCCAGTAGGGGGGGATGCTCTGCAGGGTGCGCAGCCAGTTGGACACGCCGAAGATGTCCACGCCCACGTTGAACTCCTGGGGGTGGAAGGCCAGGGCCGCCAGCGTCATGTAGCCGCCGTAGCTGCCGCCGATGATGCCCACGCGGCTGCCGTCCACGTAGGGCAGGCTGGCCAGGTACTTCTTGGCGGCGATGCAGTCGAGCAGCGGCTCCTTGCCGTGCTTCTGATCATCCGCGGTGAAGAACGTCTTGCCGTAGCCGGAGCTGCCGCGGTTGTTGATGCCCAGCACCACGTAGCCGTGGTTGACCAGGTACTGGATGAAGGGCGAGTAGCCCTTGCGCGTCTGGCCGCCGGGACCACCGTGCACCCAGATGAGCGCGGGCGCCTTGGCCTCGGCGGTGGCCTGGTGCGGCTTGTAGAGGATGTTGGGAATCTCCATCCCGTCGAAGGACTTGAAGCGCGCCACCTGCGACTCGGCCAGGTCCTCCGGGTCGATCTGCGGGCTGAGCGTGTTGGTCAGCCGCGAGGCCTTGCCCGTGCCGAACTCGAAGACATAGAGGTTGTTCGGGGAGCGATCACCGTTGTGGTAGAAGGCCATGCGCTTCTCGCTGCGGGAGATGGCCACCGAGGTGATGTCGCCCTCGGGAAGCTGCGGCAGCGCCACCTGTTTGCCCGCCTTCACGTCATGCAGCCGGATGACGGTGCGGCCGTCCTCGTTGATGGCGGTGACGCGGTAGGCGCCATTCTCGGAGAAGTAGGTGTACATCACGTCCCAGTCGGCCTTCTCCACGTCCTCCAGCTTGCCGTCGGCCAGCGTGTAGCGCGCCACGCGGGTGAACTCCGAGCCGTCATTGGTCAGCAGGTACAGCGCGCTGGAGGCCGGATCGAACGAGGCCGTCGTGTACTGAGCGATGCCCTTGTGCGCGGTGATGTGTTTGGTCTCCTTCTTCGCCACATCATAGAGGTGCACGTCGCTGTCGGCGGTGGTGCGCGGCTTGTCGAGCGCGATCCACTTCTCGTCGCGGGAGATGTCGGCGAACTCGAAGCCACCGGGGTTCTGGAAGAGCAGGGTGCGCGCGTACGTCTTCGCGTCGTACTTGTAGAGATCGAAGAAGCGCGGGTCGCGCTCGTTGGTCACCACGTAGAAGGCGGAGTAATCGTCCGACTTCCAGCCGGCGAACTGGGCCTTGAGCTTGTCGCCCGGGGTGAGGTCCTTCTCCTTGCCATCCAGGGTGCGCACGTAGAGGTGGTTGTTCTCGTCGCCGCCCTGATCACGGGTGAAGAGGATGCGCTCGTCCTTGGGGAAGTAACTGACGGCGAAGGTGGTGTCCGTCTTGGACTGGGTGAGCGCCTTGGGCTTTCCGCCCGTTACCGGCATGTTGTAGGCGTTGAAGATGCCGCTCTGGTTCGAGGAGAAGAGGATCTTCTTCTCGTCCGGGGAGAACGAGGCGCCACTGACGCGGGTGGTCGCCATGAACTGCTCGATGGTGTACTGCTTCGAGGGCCGGGTTTTGGACTTCGCCGCGGGTTGAGCGGGAGGAGCGGCCAGGGCCAGCGCTGGAAGCAGCGCGGCCGCGAGGACCACTCGGGAAACAAAGGACGACATGCAGCCTCCTGGAAAAGGGCCTCTCCGCGCCTGGCTGCCTGCCAGGCGAGCGGGAGGCCCCTCCAACCCATCAGGGTGGGCGGTATTCCGCCAGTAATTTCCCAGGGGCCGCGTGCGCCTCACCGCGGCGCGGCAGGCGAAACCAGGAACTCGGGCAGCAGGAACTCATCCACCGCGGGGGCCTTCTCGAGGATGCCCAGCTCCACCAGCTGCTGGCCAAGGGTCTCCCAGCGCTGGCGGCTCATCGCGCCCAGGCCGTGGGCGCGCGTGTCGTCGGACTCGGCGAGCGGCTTCTGGGCCTCGGCGGCCGCGGCGAAGGTCTCCGCGTCCATCGAGGTGTTCAGCTTGCCCATCACCGCATTGGCCGGCCCCGGGCTGTCCAGGTACGTCCGCCAGCCCTCGCGCGAGGCCTCCACGAAGGCTTTGACGCGCTCGGGGTGCTCCTTCCAGAGCTGGCGCCGGGTGATGACGACGCCCAGGTAGGGGTTGAAGCCATCGTCCGCGACGAGGAACACCTGCGGGTCGGCGCCCTGCCTCCTGGCGGCAATGGGCTCGGCGAAGATGAAGCACTGCTGGGCGAAGTCCTTCTCCGCCACGAAGCGCGCCACGCCACCGTCGTAGGGCACCACCTTCACCTTGTCGAAGCCGTACTTCTTCTTGAGGTACAGGACGTACGGGATGCCCGGCTCCAGCGCCACCGTGCCGGAGGACAACACGTCCCCCAGGTTCTTCGCCCCGCGCGAGGCGTGGGCCATGAGGGCCTGCGGCGACTTCTGGTACACGGCGAACAGCGGCAGGATGTCCATGCCCCGGGCCCGCGCGGTGAAAATCTCGTCCGCGCCGGAGATGCCGAACTCCACCTGTCCGGAGGCCACCCGCTGCACCACCGGGGCACCCGCGCCGCCACCCTGGATGTCCACCTCGAGCCCGCGGCGGCTGTACGCCCCGCTCTCGCGCGCCGCGTAGAATCCGCCGAACTCGGGCTCCGGCACCCAGTTGAGCGCCAGCGAGACTTTCGCGG
>DASVVJ010000352.1:0-8576 GCA_036389955.1 Myxococcaceae bacterium | reverse complement strand
GGGGCTCACGCTTGGCATTGAATTCGCCCTCTAAGGGCCTCACCCCTCTCCACGAGAGTCGCGGATGAACCGTCCCCTCACGCTGGTCCTCACCGCCTGCGTCGCGGTGCTGGCTGCCTGCTCGAAAGATCCGAGCTTCGACCCAAACCGGCTCGCTGTAGGCCCTGGTGGCCTGGTGGGCAATGGCGACCCCATTACTTCCGGGGAGTTCCCCGGCGGCAATGACACGCTGCCAGCCGCGCGCGAGGTGCCGCCGCCGGACGACTCGCGCCCGCCGGACTGTGATGGCGCGTGCGTGGCGTACTGCAGCGCCGCCAACCTGCAGAACCCCGTCAACCGGGGCCTGTGCAACAGCCTGTGGGGCGTGGGGCTTTCCCACCGGCCCATTCAGAACGCCGAGGCGTGCCGCCGGCTCTTCGTGGACCTTGCGGGGCGCGTGCCCACCGCCGAGGAGGCCGAGGCCACGTGCACCGGCAACTGGGGCGAGACGGTGAAGCGGCTGATGGACAGCCCGGACTTCATCGTCGTCAACCAGCGCCGCGCCGCCGACCGCTTCCTCTACAGCAACGAGGTGGTGAGCATTCAGGCCATCTACGACATGGATCGGCTGGTGGGGAAGCTCTTCCAGGGCAAGGTGCCGTATGACCAGTTCGCCGCGGTGGTGAGCGCGCACCCGGTGCTCACCCGCCGCCACGCGGACGCGGGCGACAAGGTGGAGGCGCTCTTCCGCCTGTTCCTGGGCCGGCCTCCCTTCGAGCACGAGCGCGCGGACATGTCCCGGCTCTACCTGCTGTGGCACTCGGGCTACTACGACCACCAGGAGATGGGCATGCGCATGCCAGACGCCTACGTGCGCTACCGCTGCCTGGCCGAGGACGGCAAGACGGTGGATCCGGTGCGCAAGGGCGAGTGCACCAGCGTGCTGTGGGGCTACAACGAGGTGGTGCTCACCCCGGATCTGCGCTCGGCCACCGACCGGCAGATCAACCAGCTGACCATGTGGAACGGCCTGCTCACTCCCAACGAGTGGGCCATGCTGCAGACGCCAGGCCGCGTGCTCTCTCAGGAGATCGCCTTCTGGGAGCGCGCGGTGGATGACGTGCTCGACCAGTACCTGGGCTACGAGCTGTCCAAGGGGGTGCCCGAGGTGCGCGCCGAGCTGGTTCGCTACCTGCTCGAGCACCAGGGCGACATCCGCTCCGTGCACTACGCGGTGCTCACCTCCGCCGCTTACCTCCAGTCCACCGAGGGGGCCTCGAACTCGTCGTACCGGTGGGCCTATGGGCCGCTCAAGCAGATGGAGGCCGAGGTGTGGATCGACTCCATGCTGCGCAACACCGGCATCACCCTGCCCAGCTGCGACTACCGCATCAGCCAGCCGGAGAACCTGCTGCGCGCCGCCACCGTCGCCAGCTACCGGGTGCTGCAGAACTCGCAGTGGAAGATCGATGACCAGGGCAACATCGACCAGAGCTACGCGCAGCTGGCGCGCACCCTGGGCGGCTGCCCGGAGAACATCGTGGGCGGGCGCTTCCGCGTGGTGAGCATCCTGACCACCGGCACGCAGCTGTCCTTCGTGGGCGACCTGTGCAACCCCGGCATGGAGGCGGGCGTCAAGGTGTCCGCGCCCATTGAGAAGCTGCTGCCCGAGGGCGTGGATCCCGCCCGCGCGGTGAATGCGGACCTGGCGGGGGAGATCGCCTCGCACCAGTACCGGGTGCTGCTGGGGCGCTCGCCGACGGGTGAGGAGCTGACCGAGGCGCGCGACGCGGGCTCGCAGTGCGCCACCGAGCTGTGCAAGGCCGAGGAGTTCGCCCGCCCGCTGTGCTTCGCGCTGCTGTCCAGCGCCGAGCGTCTCTTCTACTGAGTCCACGGAGCCATTGGCCATGTCCGACGACACGAAAAAGCCGTATCAGCTTGGCCGCCGCGGGTTGCTCAAGGGCCTGGGGGCCGGCGCCGCCGCCGCCCTGGTCTCTCCCACCCTGTGGCTGCCCCGCTCCGCCTACGCCCAGACTTCTGCCCGGGGCAGTGTGGAGCACCTCATCTACATCCGCCTGGCGGGCGGCTTCCGCTTCACCACCGCCTTCAACTCGGATGTGGCCGAGGAGTTCAACCCCTTTGGCCGCTCGTCCATCAAGGCCCCCGGCACCGAGTGGGGCGTCAGCAAGCTGCTGGAGCTCGCCAGCTGGCTCGAGGGCGCCGAGGCCGAGCCCCTGGTCGAGCTGGGCATGAAGCGGGTGACGGAGTTCACCAATGAGATCTGCGTGCTGCCGTGCGTGGACCATGAGCCCTTCTCCGCGCGCGCGGACGGCAACCACGGCACGGGCCTGGAGCGCTACCTCACCGGCTTCGTGGGTGGCTCCACCAGCTTCTTCACGCTCATCAACTACGGGCTGAAGGAGAAGGTGGCGCAGGAGGCCGCGCAGGGCAGGACGATCCTGCCGGCCTTCAGCCTGGGCGAGGCGGGCATGGCGCTGGGCTCTGGCATCTACGGCGGCTACCGGCCGCCGGTGTTGGATGGCGGCGGCTTCGAGCGCTTCGGGTTCGATCCGGACTCGGGCCTTCCTTCGTGGGCCACGGGCATTGCCGGCCGGATGGACAGCCGCTTCCGCAACAAGCTGCACCCGGCGCTGCGCGGCGGCGTCGAGGCCTACCAGCAGACGCGCGAGGCCACCCGCGCCTACGGCGAGATCTTCCGCAACCCGGTGCTGCGCATCAACTCCAACTCCAACGAGCCGGTGGATGGCATCAGCAACCAGGAGCTGACGACGATGCTGGGCGCCGACGGGGTGGGCCGCAGCGCGGCGCTGGCCCTGCGCCTGTTCCACTTCGGCTGCCCCGCGGTGTTCCTCAACCAGGGCTTCTACGACTTCCACTCGGACGAGGCGGACGGCCTGTCGGGCGAGATGGACCAGGCCAACCGGCTGATCAGCGGCCTGCGCGCGGCGCTCCAGCGCATGCAGCACCCCAAGGGCGGCACCTATTGGGACAAGACGCTGGTGGTGCTGGGCAGCGAGTTCGGCCGCACCACGGGCGGCAACAGGTTCAACTCCGCCAACGGCAGTGACCACTCGAGCGACCTGGCCACCCGGTGGATGTCCATGCCGATGATGGGCGGCGTCATCTCCCAGGCGGGCAAGGGTGGGCGCAGCCTGGGGCAGACGCGCTCGTCGGACCTGCGCGCCATGGGCCAGGTGTACTCGTACCGCCAGGTGCTCAAGACGCTGCTGGACCTGCTGGGCGCCGACCACAGCACGATGTTCCCCGCGGACAACCCCATCGAGGACCTCTTCGTATGATGCGCTCCACGCTCGGCTGTGTGATGGCTGCCGCGGTGCTTTCGGGCTGCGGCTATTCGAAGGACTACGAGGGCACGGGGGGCAACATTCCCTTCGAGCCGCAGCGGCCCAACCCGGGTACTCCCGGGACGGTGACGCCGTACGCGGGCCCGGATCCGCTGGTGATGGACGCGCAGACGCGCTACCCCACCGGCCTGGATCTGCAGCGCAAGGTGGTGCTGCGCACCTGCGGCCCCACCAACGGGGTGTGCCACAACCAGAAGGAGTACCCGGACCTGCACACGGCGGGCACCTTCACGGACGCCATCAACGCGCCGTGCAACCTGCAGCCGGGCACCTACGAGTCCGTGTACGACCGGTGCGAGCGGCTGGGAGACCGGTTCACGCTCACCGAGCACAAGTTCAAGGAGATCGAGGTCGGCTGGTACGAGGTGACGGTGGGCGCGTACGTGGAGTACGCGGACAACGAGGTGCCGCCCCTGGACGCGGCGGGCGTGCACCTGCACCTGCGCGAGCCGGTGCCGCTGCAGCAGGGGCGGGCGCACTGGGGCACGGGCACCTTCCTGCGCAACTTCATCAACTCGCAGGGCAACGTCGAGACGCTGTCCTTCTTCAACTACAACACGCGCTGGTGGGTGCTGGGCAACGGCACGCACCTGTTCGGCGAGGTGCGCGACTACCAGCGTGACTCGGTGGAGTCGATGCAGACGAGCGGCATCATCCAGGGCGACCAGAACCGCAACGGCGTGTTCGGCGCTCGGCAGGGCGTGTCCACGCCGCTGATCAACCCGGGCAAGCCCGAGGAGAGCTACCTGGTGGCACGCCTGCGCGGTCACATGGGGGGCGAGCGGGTTCCGGGCTCGCGCATGCCGCTGGCCAACCAGCCGCTGTCGGTGCCGGACATGCTGGCGCTGATGTGCTGGATCGAAGGGCTGGACGCCAACGCGAACGAGTGGAACCTCTCGTCGGCGATCAACTACTCGAGCTGCTCGTACATCGTGAACCCGCAGGCGCTGAACCTGGTGGGGGCGGGGGTGACGTGGAAGGAGCGCGTGAAGCCCATTCTCCAGTCGAACTGTGGCGGCTGCCACGGCGGCACGGATCCGCAGGCGGGGCTGGACCTGACGGCGCCGGACGCGTGGACGCGGCTGAGGGCGAACTCACAGCAGAATCCGGCGCTGAAGCTGGTGGATCCGGGCCGGCCGGAGACGAGCTACCTGTGGCTGAAGCTGGTGGGTGACGGCAGCATCACGGGCAACCGGATGCCGGTGGACCCGCTCAATGGCACGCGGACGCTGCCGCCGGACCAGCTGGACAGCATCCAGACGTGGATCCTGGCTGGAGCACTTGAGGAAGGGTAGTCAGCAGTTACCCTCTCCCTTCGGGAGAGGGCGGGGGTAACTTCTGAATCGGAGTTCTGCGCCATCGTAACCGCCTGGAAGCTCTGGGGAATCTCCCCCTTGCTTCCGGGCTCTCCGTTCGTGTTCGCAGGGGCTTGCAGCAAGGATGCAGCAAACGGATCCGCCTTTTGCGCACCCATCGCCACCGCACCAGCGTCCGACGCCGCGCGCCTGTCTCTAGGCGGTGAAGCGCCATGCTGTGAGGTGCCAGAGGCCGCGAAGCTCGAAGCAGCGTCGCGGCGAACCGAGCGCAACCGGGGGGCGAGGGGGCACGGTGCGCTGCGGGCTGTGTCCACGGAGGCCAGCTCCCAGTGACGGGGGAAGGCTCCGTGCCTCACAACACGGGCAACGTTGTCTCGCGCCGCACCGCGCAGCGTCAACGCGACGGGCCGCGCTGGGCAGGTTTGGGCAGCGTTGCGCAGGCTTGGACAGGTGCGGGCGCGTCCGTTCCTGGGAGAGTTGGGGGCCCGTGGCGTCCGCTGCCGGGCCGTGGTGGTGGGTTGTTCCATGTGGCACACGGTGCCCAAGCCGCGCGCCGCTGGGGACTGGGCATCTGCACCCAAACCAGGGCAAACGCAGCCATCCGAATTGGAGGGTTGCCCCTCCCAAGAGTCGATCACGCTCGTATCCGCCTTCCCGCCCAACCACGCCCAAACAAGCCACCCGATCCACAGCCGAACGTGAGCAGGAGTGACACACGGATCCGCTGTGTGTCCAGGCCACGCGCAGAGTCCCGGCCTCGTCTGACAAGTGCGCAGCCGTGCAAGCAAGAGGCAACGCGGAGGGGTGGATCGGCTCCTACGTGAGCAGGCTTGCAAGGTGGCAGCGTCAAGGCGCAGTTGCTGGGCACCGGGCCCCGGCTCGCGTCAGGCACGCGCGCTGAGGGCGTGGGCACCCGCGTCAGACACGGGCGCTGAGGCGTCAAGGCCCGGCTCCTCTGGGCTCCATCCCGAACTGGCGCTGTTCAACACGGGGCGCCGGCCCTCCCGGTCTAGACCTCCTCGAACCTCGTGCCTGTAGCGCCCATGCCGTCCAAGGCAGCTTTGACCTCCCCGGAGATGATCAACGGGCCTGTCCAACCCTCGCACCGAAACACCTGGGCGCTTCCCACCCTCGCCTTGTCTACGCGCATGTCACGCACCGAGGCATATTGACCGACCTTGTGAGGCACTCCGTCCTCATGCGTCCAGAGTTCGATCCGGGACGCCTGTTCGTCGATACAGCGGATGCGGCGTGTGGCCACGAGAATGAGGTACTGATCCGGTTGGCCATCCACATCCACGGGGATCAGTTGCACGTCGTCCGGGGCCAACTCGGCGAACATGGAGGCGACCCGCACATGAACCACCGGGATGTTTAAGCCCGCCTCCGTGTAGTCCAGTGGATTGCCCTCGATCTCGATGGGGACTCTCAAGCGGGTCTCGATGTGGACGGACGATCCCCTCCAGAACTCGTAATCGTCCACTTTGACGCCCTGAGTGTTTCGGGGCATGGCCAGGTGCCAGCGGTGCGGGACGTTCACATCATCGGCCAGTTCGAAGAATCGCTTGGGCATGGGCTTCACATAACGTGGTTACTGCTGGGTGACGAGTTGGTTCAGCTCAGTCCCCGGGGTTGCGATCTGCTTGGCCAGCTTCCGGAGTCGGGCCGTCAACGCCACCCGGCAGTCCACGACGCTGGGACAACTCGCCGTTGCATCACGCAGTTCCTTGAGGACAATTTGATGATACCGCTCGGGGTGCGGCCCGTAGTGCCCCGGCAGCGGCATCTTGTTCGCCGGATCCTCCATCGACATTCCCGCCTTAGCGAAGATCTCCCGGAACCTGGGCGTCCACGGGCCGCCACGCCGGGTGTCCTTGTCGTTGCAGACGGTGGCGATGTGGTGCGTCTCAATGCAGGGGCTCGTGCCGCCACTGCCACGGGCCCCCATCGTCATCGCCGTGGCGGCCACCGTCACGCTCACTCCCTCGGCACTGAGCGCGATCTCCTCCACCGAACCCAACGCGGACACCGAGATTCTGGCCGTGCCCTCGGCCTGCGCGGCCACCTGCGCCGAGCCGGGCAGCGTCGGCACCTTCGCCGCGAACAACTGCGCTGTTGAGCCGATAGCGGCCATCAGCAGGAGGGCGAACGCGCGCGCTGCCTCTCGCCCGAGGAGCTTGCCGAAGCGCTCGCCCGCATCGCGGATCTGCTCGAAGGTGGTCGCCCCCTTCACCTCGTCCATCAACCGGCTCCAGCCGTTCACCAGGTTGATCAGCGTGTCAACGCCGACATACAGAATCAGCCCCACGCCGATCACCGCCACCAGCGCCGGAGCCACCGGGTTGATCGCCAGGATCAGCAGCATGGACCCCAACGTCCACAGCACCGTTTGGATGAGCGCGCGCACTTCCACCATCTCCCCCAGCGCCTTCTTCATCTCGTCAATCACCGGGCTCTTACTGAGGGCCAGCGCCCAGATGTAGCGGCCGTGCATGTCCAGGTAGCGCCCTGCCACCAGCGCACCCCCGAGACAGTCGCCGTAGACGTTGTGAACGCGTTGACACCAGAGCCGGTAGCGCTGTGCTGTTTCCAGGTCGTCTTGAGTCAACGCCCCTTCCGGGGGATCGCCCGGCCCCAGCGGCACCAGCTTCCGGTCCTTCTGCAACCAGAGGTAGTTGCCGAACTGCGGGTCCATCTGAAACATCCGCTCCACCGTCTGGCGCGGAGTGCCTGACAGCCGCACCTCACGCGCAAGGCGCCTCAGGGCCTGCTGGAACTCCTCTCGGTCCACCACGACGGGTTGCACGTCAGCGGTGCGGGGAATGTGGACAACGGCTCTGCCCTGGCCGTTGTCCTCTACGCGGGGAACCTTCGGGAGGCTGCTGCACCCCAGCACCAACACCAGGAACAGCGCTTCGGCCTTCCACAGCAGCCGCCACGGAAACATGTGTCACCCCTTCTTGCGAGCAAGGGAGCAGGGTAGAGGGCTGCTACGGGGAAGAGGAGGAGCCGCGAGGTGGCTCCCGTTCTTCCCCCTGGGTACCGTGCAGGTGTGTAGATTCCCGCCTCACGCGGACGCTTAAACGTTCGTGACGTCCTCCCCCTCCCCGGGTAGCGCCGAGCCGTTGCGGCTCTCTTGCCTGCTAAGTCGCTCGCCGAGCTTCCGCATCGTCGCGGCTCCATAGCCTGTCTTGGTGCTGCCGCCGTCCACGGGCTCAGCCATGCCCTCAGCGCCCGTGTCTGACGCAGGTGCCCACGCCCTCACCCCGTCAGCGCGGTGCGCTTCACCAGAGCCTGCGCCACCAGGGCTGAACGCCGGCATCCGAGGGCCCGGTGCCGCCGTCGCCGGGCTCGGTGCCGCCGTCGCTAGGTTCAGTCCCACCGTCGCTGGGCTCAGTCCCGCCATCGCTGGGCGCGGTCCCACCATCGCTGGGCACGGTCCCACCATCGCTGGGCGCGGTGCCACCATCGCTGGGCGCGGTGCCACCGTCGCTGGGCACGGTGCCACCGTCGCTGGGCGCGGTCCCGCCATCCGAAGGCATCGTGCCGCCGTCGGTGCCACCGGTGCCGCCGTCGGTGCCACCACCGGTGCCGCCGTCAGGAGAGGGCGTCCCACCGTCCGTGGGGGGAGGCGGTGTCGTTCCACAGGTCCCATTGGCCTGGCACACCAGCCCCGGCTGGCAGTCGTCGGTCTGCTTGCACTCGACGCCCGACTGGCAGTTCCGGCCGGCACCGTTGGCCATGCCGCTGAGGGTGAGCGCATTGTTGGCCGAGGTGTTCTTGGACAGGCCCTGGTTGCCGTGAGTGCCGAACTGCTCGTTGGTGAGGTTGACGACCGTGCCATTCACCGTCGCGACGATCTCCAGCGAGGCGCCCTGGTTGTTGATCGCCGTGT
>DASVVJ010000351.1:0-16013 GCA_036389955.1 Myxococcaceae bacterium | reverse complement strand
CTCGAAGGTGAGCTACTACGCCAAGGCGGACGTGCAGTGGCACGGCACCACGCACCCGGTGGTGTGGGTCGCGGACGGCAGCCACGCCAGCTACCGGAGCGAGGCGATCTGCGACACCACCATCGAAGAGGCGGGCATGGGGGAGAGCAGCTGCGAGACGAACAGCAGCTACCGGTGGTTCACCTGGGCGGGCGGCAAGGGCACGGCAGCGGGGTTCCAGGGCGGGGGCGTCATCAACGTGGGCGAGAAGGGCAGGCCGCTGAACAACCAGCACTTCATCAAGTACAACTCCCGGTGGGGGGAGATCGGCAACACCGAGTTGACCAACGGCATCCGCACTCCTTCGTTCCAGGGCAACTGGTTGCGTGACGCGTGAGGTGAGAAGGGGGCTCGGGTAGGGTAGGGCTATGTCCTCCCGGTCTCCCGAGAAGTGGACGCTGCCCTGGCGCGGGCTTGGCCTGAGCAGCAACCTCAACGCCTCTGATCAACCCCACCCGTACCGGCTGCTCGACGAGGAGCCCGAGCTGTTCGACTTCGTCGAGTACAGCGCTCCGCTGTCGCTGGCGGAGACGAAGAAGCACGCCACGCTGTTTCCGGAGATGTACCGGCGCCTCAAGGAGGTGCCGGTGCTTTTCCACCCGGTGCACCTGAACCTCTACGGGCCCGAGCGGGAGAGCGCCGAGGCGATCGCCGAGCTGGAGGCGCACGCGCTCGCGGTGGGCAGTTCCTGGGTGGGCAATGACGTGGGGTGGTGGCACTCGGGAGGGCAGCCGTTCCCGGGCTACCTGTACCTCACGCCGCCGCTGACGAACGAGGGCCTGCAGGACTGCGCGGCGCATGCGCTGCACGTGCAGGCGGGGCTGAGCGTGCCGCGGGCGCTGGAGAACCCGGCGGTGCTGGCGCGGCGCGGGGACATGCACGTGCTGGACTTCATGGCGCGGCTGCAAGCGCGCACCGGCCTGCCGCTGCTGATCGATCTGGGGCACCTGCTCAGCTACCAGCTCGCCGCGGAGCTGCCGATCGAGGCGGGGTTCGACGGCTTTCCGTTCGATCGGGTGATTGAGATCCATCTCGCGGGTGGGGTGGTGACGCGGCGGGGCTCGCGCCGTTTCTATGTGGATGACCACACGCAGCCGGTGCGCGAGGAGCTGTTCCAGCTGCTGGAGAAGGTGCTGCCGCGCTGCACCTCGCTGCGCGCGGTGACCTTCGAGGGGGATGGGCATCCGCCAGAGGTGGCGATGCTCACGCTGCAGCGGCTTCGGAAGCTGGTGCCGCTGAAGGACCGGGAGCCGCTGGAGTTGACGCCGGTGGAGGCGCCTGCGCCACCGCTGGGCAATGTGAGCCGGCCCTGGGAGTTCTTCGATCTGGGGTACGGGGCGCGGCGGGCGGTGGTGGAAGATGACGTGGAAGGGAGCCTGGCGGACACGGACTTCCGGCTGGCGGTGGTGGCCGAGCAGCTCGACAAGGACTTTCCGCTCACGCGGCTGTTGCTCGCGGGCACGCGCGAGGGGCTGCTGGCGTTCACCGCGTCCGCGGAGTTCCGCGAATTGTTCGAGGGGATGGGGCGCTCGCTGGGGCACACGTTCATGGCGTTTGCGCGGCGGCGGCTGCGCGAGAAGCCGGATGACGGGGCGTCGGCGGCGCTCTCGTTCGAGACGTTCCTGCCCACGGTGATGCAGCGGCCGGTGCATCCGCCCAGGCCCGGGGAAGTGGGGCTGGTGGAAGAGGCGCGAGTGGGCACCTTCCCTGCGGACCTGTCCGAACTGGTGTACTCGGCGCGCTCGCTGCGGCGTCACCTGACGGGGAGGGCGTGGGCGAGCGGCACGCTGGAGCTGAGTGGACTGGAGTCCTTGGCGCAGACAGCACGGAGAACGGTGTCCCGGCCCTGGCGCTTCGCCGTGCGCCGCAAGCGCGGCGGATCGCTGGAGGTGCAGACGGCACCGCCTGGGCTCACCGAAATGCTGCGCGCGCTGACCCACGGGCCGTTGGCGGAGCACGAGATCGCGCCGGCACACTTGGCCGAGGCGCTGGGCCGTGGGCTGGTGCGGCGCGGGTGAGCTGGATGTTCTCGATGGCATGTAGCTCCTCCTGCTGGGGCGGCTTGACTCCTCACGGCGCGTAGCCATCAATGCGGACTCCATGCGCTCCGCTCTTCTGCTGCTCTGCGTTCTCGCTCTGCCTGTCAGCGCCGCTGAACCCTCCAAGCCCCTCGTGCTCAAGGCTGCGCGCCTCTTTGATGCGAAGGCCGGCAAGCTCGTCACTCCCGGTCTGGTGGTGGTGACGGACGGGAAGATCTCCGGCGTGGGCGCACGGGCCGCCGTGCCTGCTGGGGCCGAGGTGATTGATCTCGGCGACGCCACGCTGCTGCCTGGCTTCATGGACGCCCACACGCACCTCACCGGCCAGCCGGGCGAGGACTGGCGCCAGGACGTCATCGACGAGATGCAGCAGACCACCGCCGAGCGCACGCTGGAGGCGCTGCCCTATGCGCGCGCCACGCTGATGGCGGGTTTCACCACCGTGCGCAACCTGGGCGCCGAGGAATTCATCGACGTGGGCCTGCGCAATGGCATCCGCAAGGGCAAGGCGGTCGGGCCGCGCATCCTCGCCGCCACCTCGGGCCTGGGGACCACTGGCGGGCACTGTGACGCGGGCAACTCGTGGCGCAAGGGTCTGCTGGCCCAACAGTCCGGCGAGGGTGTGGCGGACGGTCCCGACGCCCTGCGCGCCAAGGTGCGCGACAACATCAAGTACGGAGCGGACGTCATCAAAGTGTGCGCCACGGGCGGAGTCCTCAGCCTCAATGCCGACGTGGACTCGCCGCAGCTCACCCAGGCCGAGCTGGATGCCATCGTGGACGAGGCCCATGCGCGCAAGCGCAAGGTGGCCGCCCATGCCCATGGCGCCGAGGGAGCCAAGCGTGCCATCCGGGCCGGAGTGGACTCCGTCGAGCACGGCTCGTTCCTGGATGACGAGGCGTTGGAGCTGATGAAGAAGAAGGGCACCTTCTATGTGCCCACCGCCATGGCGCTGCGCGGCGTGCGCGAGCGCTTCGAGAAGGGCCTGCTCGCTCCGGCCCAGGTGCCCAAGTTCAAGGCCGCCGAGGCCGGGGCCAGGCAAACGCTGCTCAAGGCCATCGCCAGCGGTGTGCGCGTCGCCTTTGGCACGGACGCCGGAGTCTTTCCCCACGGCAGAAACGCGGGGGAGTTCGCGCTGCTGGTGGAAGCGGGGATGACGCCCGCCAATGCCCTGCGCACCGCCACCACCGTCAATGCGGACCTGCTCGGGGTGGCTGACAAGCTGGGCTCGCTGGAGGCCGGCAAGCTGGCGGACGTCATCGCCGTGCCAGGAGATCCGCTCCAGGACATCCGCCGCACCGAGCAGGTCTTCTTCGTGATGAAGGAGGGTGTCGTCTACCGCAACGACCGTGTCACGGCCGCGCCGGTGGGCACCCGCTGAGCTTCACCCCCGCTGGCGGAAAACAGGCGGCCCAGGTCCCCAGGCGTTTTTTCTCTGCATGATTCTTCACGCCCCCGGCTCTTCAGGGTGCGGGCCAGAGATGAACGCCCACGAGACCTGAAACCCCTGTCCGAGAGCCGTTGCCGCCATGAAGAAGATCCTGCTTGCCAGCCTGTTCATGCTGAGTGCCCCCCTGGCCCATGCCGCCCCGCCGGCCAGCGCGAAGTCCGACCGCTACGCCAAGCGCTGCCTGTCCCAGGCGCCGCAGCGCACCGCCAAGCCCCAGGGGACGATGCTGTGGGGCACCAAGCGCTCGTGGGACACCGAGAAGAAGAGCGAGGAGCGCACCAGCGTGCTCGTCTCGGCCAACCTCGAGCCCCTGACGCAGGCCCATGCCGAGGTGAAGGCCCTGAAGCTCGAGGGCGGACGCCTGGTGACGCTGCCCTCCGCTCGCAGTGTGGTTGGCACCGTGCTCCAGGGCACCTCGAGCGACGGCAAGTCCGTGGAGGTCGCCATCTGCGGCGCCGAGCCCTCCGCCGAGGATCCCGGCATGGTCTGGTACCGCATCGAGGCCTGGAACGACGTGGCCCAGGAGTGGGAGAACCCCTGCGTCGCCCTGGATCGCGTGCCCGACCCGCGCGCGCTCGCGGTGAGCGGCACCTGGGATGCCAGCGGCGCCCACCAGAGCCACCCGGGCAAGCTCACCTTCGCCTGTGAGAACGGCGCCATCACCAAGTGCATCCGCTGGGGTTACAAGCCCTGGGCGGCCACTCGTGACGGCCAGTCACTGGCCAGCCTGCACCAGGCCTGCACCCGCATGGCGCGCGCGGACTACTGCGGCAATGGCCGCAGCCACACCCACGAGGACACCACCATCGACATGTACGATCGGCTCGGGGTGCTCGCGCGGACGACCGAGGCCTCGGCGGACTGGGATCCCAGGCGGGCCTCGTTCGAGGCGGCCTGGGCGCCGGACGGGGCCACGTGCCTGGCGCGCACCCGTGACGGCCGCGCGGTGGAGACGATCCTCAAGGAATGCCCGGACCGGTTCCGTTCGGGCTCGACGCTGGAGCTGGGTGCGGGGGACCGCTGCGCGGTGCAGCGGGCGGACGTCAACCCGGCAACAGCGCTGCTGCGCAACATGTCCTACGGCGCTCCCAAGGACGTCGCGGGACAGTAGTCCCCTGGGGAGGGGAGAGACGGGCGCCCCGGTGTCAGCGGTCAGGGGGAGCCCGGGGCGCCCCGTCTTCTTCTCCCAGCAGCTGGCTGATGCTCAGGTTGAGCTGGCTGTTGACGACAGCCAGGAAGCTCTTGAAGTCCTGTGGGGACAGGCCGAGCTGGGCCTGCAGCTTGTTCCGGGTCTCGTCGTAGACGTGCTCCCGTGCTTTCTTCAGCCTTCGGGAGATCGTCGCTTGATCGACGCGAAACAGCGAAGCGATCTCGTAGCTGGACAGCCGATCGACGAAGTAGAGCCGCAGCAGGTGGCGCATCTCGTCCGAGAGTGTGGAGAAGGCCTGGAGCGTGGCCTCGCGGAACTCCTTCTGGTAGCGCCGTTTGATGAGCGCCAGCTCCCCATCCAGCTCTCCGGACGGCATCGACCCGAACAGCTTGTCCGGGTCGTCCGGAGGCGCGAGCTTGTCGCCCGTCTGCAACTTGATGGCCATGCGCGAGGCAGTGACCCGCACCCAGGTCATCAGCCGGCCCTTGCCCCGGTAGTCACCGATCTTCGGGGTGCTCTCGGGCGTGGTGAGCAGCAGCTTCATCCGTACCTGCTGGCACACGTCCTCGATCAGGGCGTCGGACTGGTTGGGATTGCGCAACTGCGCCGGCAGCTTCGCCAGGTAGTGGCGATCGAACAACTCGATCGCGGCGCGCGAGCCCTGCAGACAGCCGCAGGCGAGGTACAGCTCTCCCAGAGAGAGTTCCTGCAGGAGCGGCTCGAGAGGGCTCTCCGGCGCCACGTCCGGCAAACGCTCGGCGAGGTGTTTCACGAAGCTTTCGGCGGGAACCTGCACCGTCGGCCACTGGGCCTGGCAGGAGTTCCAGTGTTGAGTCAGCAGGTGGTCGAGCGCGGCGGCGTCCACGAAAGCCAATCGCACCTTCGCGTGGGCAAGAAACGTGGCGGCCAGCGGAGGCACCTGCTTCGTTGTCATTCCTATCCCTGTACCATGCGCTTCGCTGGACCTTCAATGATAGGCAAGGACACCCGGCTGCGCTTCGCTTGACCCTCTCGGCATCATGAGCTCGTTCACCACCAGTGAAGGCACAGTCCCTGCTGGCTGCCTGACAGACCAGGATTTTGTCGATCTCATCGATGGCGCAATGCCGGATGAGGCGCTGGCCCGGGCCCACCGTCACGCCGCGGGATGTGAGAACTGCCGGCTCATGCTGGCCTCGGCGGCCCGGGTGCAGGAGCCCCCCACTCCCACGCCCGACACCAGGGAGGAGCAGGCAGGCGCCTGGACGCCACCCCCGGTGTTCGATGAGTTCCGCCTGGAGCGGGAACTCGGGCGGGGCGCCATGGGCATTGTCTACGAGGCGCGCGACACGCAGCTGGGCCGACGCGTGGCGGTGAAGTTCATCGCCTCGGACAAGCCCGAGCCCTGGGTCCGCCGGTACTTCGAGGAAGAGGCGCGCTTCATCGCCCAGCTCCAGCACCCAAACGTCGTCACCGTGCACCGCGTGGGCCAGTACGAAGGGCACCCGTACATCGTCTCCGAGTACGTTGCCGGCAGGAGCCTCGCGGAGCTGCCGCTGCCGGTGCCCTGGCGCCGGGTGCTGTCTCTGGGAGTAGGGCTGGCCCGAGGGCTCGCGGCGGCGCATCGCCAGCGGGTGCTTCACCGCGACCTCAAGCCCTCCAACGCGATCGTCACCGACAGCGGAGAGGTGAAGCTGCTCGACTTCGGTCTGGCCGAGCGCTTCGAGCCGGAGGCCCGTGCGCTGGAGTCCGGGGCCGTGGCAGCCAACCCGAAGCGCGTCGCCGGGACGATCCTTTATATGGCTCCCGAGCTGCTCGAAGGGGCGCCCGCCAGTCCCCGGAGCGACCTTTATGCCCTGGGGCTCATTCTGCGCGAGCTGTGCACGGGCGAGGTGCCACGCCGCCCGGCCCGCCCGCCCGAGCCGGTGCCTCCGCTGGCGGGGCTCGGGCCAGGAGTCGATCCGGACTTCGCCGAGATCATCGCCCGGTGCATTGCTCCCGAGCCAGGGGAGCGCTTCGCCTCGGCCGAGGCGCTCTGCGAGGCGCTCGAGCGGCTGGAGCGGGGCACCGCCCCCTCGCCCCTGGTTGCCAGCAATCCCTATCGCGGCCTGGCGCCCTTCGAGGCCGAGCACCGGGCGCTCTTCTTCGGGCGCGACGCGGAGATCCGCGCCGTGCTCGAGCGGCTGCGCCACCAGCCCCTCGTCCTCGTCGCGGGGGACTCGGGAGCCGGCAAGTCCTCGCTGTGCCGCGCGGGCGTGTTGCCTCAGGTGACCGCGGGGATGCTGGATGAAGCGCGGGAGCGGATCACCGTCACCCTGTGGCCTGGACCCCGCCCGCTCGAGGCGCTGGCCGCGGCGCTCGCGCCGGTGCTGGGGCGGAAGGAGGGGGAACTCGTCACCGCGCTCGCGGACACGCGGCCCTGGCTCGGCCAGGCCCTGCGCGAGGCGCACCAGCAGGGCCGGGGGCTGTTGCTCTTCGTCGATCAGCTCGAGGAGCTCATCACCCTGTCCGAGCCGGTGCAGGCGGCGCACTTCGCCCGGCTGCTGGGGGAACTGGCTCTGCCCGCCGCGGGGGTGCGTGTGCTGCTGGCGGTGCGCGGCGACTTCCTCACCCGCCTGTGCGCCCTGCCTGGCCTGGGCGAGGAGGCCGAGCGGGCGCTGTACATCCTCCGGCCCATGCCGCCCGAGGGCATGCGCGAGGCCATCGTCGGTCCCGCGCGCAGCCGGGGAGTCATCTTCGAGTCCCAGGAGCTCATCCAGACGCTCGTGGCGTCCACGGCGAACGGCGTGGGCAGTCTGCCGCTGCTCCAGTTCGCCCTCGCCGAGCTGTGGGAGCGGCGCGACGCGGCACAGGGCCGCATCACCCGGGCCGCGCTCGAGGAGATGGGAGGGGTGGCCGGAGCGTTGTCCCGTCATGCGGACGGAGTGCTCGCGCGCCTGAGCCCCGTGGAGCGGGAGGCCGCGCGGCGGCTCCTGCTGCGGCTCGTGACGGGGGAGGGCACCCGCATCGAGCGCGCCGAGGAGGAGTTGATCGAGCCCTCGGACGAGGCCTCGCGCACCGCCCTGCGCGCGCTCGTCGAGGGCCGCCTGCTGCACACGCGCACGGCGGGAGGCCAGCCCCGGTGCGAGATTGCTCATGACTCGCTCATCGGCAGCTGGGGCACGCTGCGTGGCTGGCTCGATGACGACATTGGCCATCGCGCGGTGCGCAAGCGTCTCGAGGAGGCCAGCGCCGAGTGGGAGCGCCTGATGGGGGCCCAGGAGGCCCTCTGGGGGCAGCGGCTGCTCGATGAGGCCCGGCTGCTCGACTCCTCCACCCTGGGACAGCGCGAGCGGGCCTTTCTGGCCGCCTCCCGCCGCTCCGTGGCCCGCGCGCAGTGGGGACGCTGGATTGCCGTGCTCACCCTGGTGCTGCTCGTTGCCGGCTCCTATGGCTGGTTTCGGTTGCAGGCCTATCTCGACAGGCGCTTCATCGACACGCTGATTCAGTCGGCGCGGGAAGAGCTCGCCTTGGGCAGGGAGCTCGCTCATCGGGCCAGTGGGCGCCGTGAGAATGCGCTGGCGTTGTTCGACGGCCGGCCCTCTCCAGCCCCTGGCGCGGAGAGTTCGCCGGGCCCGCGCGATCTGGGGAAGGCTGCTGAGCGGCATTGGAACGACGCGCTCACCCTGCGCGAGCAGGCCGATGCGGCCTACGCCCAGGCGGACCAGACCCTCGAGAAGGCGCTCGACCGGGACCGCACGCTCCAGGAAACGCGCCAGCTCATCGCGGAGGTCTCCTACGAGCGGATCCTCCTGGCGGACCTGTTCCACCAGAAACGCGACCGCGACGAGTGGATGGAGCGCCTGGAGCAGATGAGCCAGAGCCTGGAGGGGGGCTCGGAGTGGCTGCGGCGGCTCACGGCCCCAGCCTCGCTCCAGCTCACGACGGACCCTCCCGACTCACAGGTGGAACTCCAGCGCTACATCGACGTGGACGGGACGCTCCGCCGTGAGCCTGTCCCGAGCACCCGGCCCAGCTTCCGCGTGGGGCTGCCAGAGGGCTCCTATCTCCTCCGCGTCACGCACGAGGGGCACGTGCCGGTGACGCTGCCGCTGCTGCTCACCCATGGTGTCCGCGAGACGGTTCATCTCAAGCTGCCCACGGCCGTCCCCCAGGGCTACGTCTACATTCCCCCGGGCTGCTTCTTGCTGGGCAGCGCCGAGCCGGAGCAACTGCGCATCTTCATGCTCAGCGCGCCGATTCACCGGTACTGCCTCAAGGAGGGCTACCTGATCGGGCAGACCGAGGTGACGTTCGGCGACTGGCTGGACTACCTCAACGCGCTGCCCCTGGATGCGCCCGACAGGCGGCTGCTCGAGGAGCCGCGCTTCGGCTTCACCGGAGCCGTCACGCTGCGGCACGAGCCTGGCACCGGGTGGAGCTTCTCCTTTGTGCGCTCGTCCGGGAGCATCATCTCGGCGAAGGAGGGCGAGCCGTTCACCTATCCGGGGCGGTCCCAGCGCCAGCGCGCGGACTGGCGCAAGTTCCCGCTCTCGGGCGTCTCGGCCGAGGACCTGGCCCGGTACTTCTACTGGCTGGACCGCTCGGGGCGGCTGCCGGGGGCGCGGCTGTGCAGCCAGCATGAGTGGGAGTACGCCGCGCGGGGGGCCGATGGCCGCAACTACCCCCATGGCAACCACCTGCAGCCGGACGACGTCAACATCGACACGACCTACGATCGGCAGCCCCTGGCCTTCGGGCCCGACGAGGTGGGCTCTCACCCGGCTTCGGTGAGCCCCTTCGGGCTGATGGACATGAGTGGCAATGCTTACGAGATCACCCGCGCGGTGACACCGGAACTGGGGCGCGTCGTCTACCGGGGAGGCGCCTGGTACTACGACGCCTTCACCGCGTACATCACCAACCTCTCGGCTGGAGAGCCCACGCAGCGGGACGCGGCCATTGGTGTACGTGCCTGTGCCTCGTTCACGCCTCTGTGACCTGGTGGGTACACCCGGAGCCCTTGCGCTCACCCTGCCACTGGGATAGGTGGCGCGGCCATGTCGTCACCCCTCGTCGTCGGCATCGCGGGCGGTACCGCCTCCGGGAAGACCACAGTCGCTCGCAAGGTCCGCGATGCACTGGCTGACTGCCGGGTCGCCTTCATCGACCAGGACTCGTACTACCGGGACCTGCAGGACATGCCGATCGAGGACCGGCGGCAGGTGAACTTCGATCACCCCGACGCCTTTGACACGGACCTGCTGGTGGACCACCTGCGCAAGCTCAAGCAGGGCCAGGCCATCGAGAAGCCCGTCTACGACTTCCGCACCTCGTCGCGCCACCCGGAGACGGCGCGCGTGGACCCCGGAGACATCATCCTCATCGAGGGCATTCTCGTGCTGCACATGAAGCAGGTGCGCGACGAGATGGACATGAAGATCTACGTCGACGCGGATGACGATCTGCGCATCCTCCGGCGCCTGCAGCGCGACATCAAGGATCGGGGCCGCGACTTCGATCACGTCGTCAGCCAGTACCTGCGGCACGTGCGCCCCATGCACATGGGCTTCGTCGAGCCGTCCAAGCACCACGCGGACATCATCGTCCCTCACGGCGGCAACAACGACATCGCCATTGGCATGCTGGTGGGCGCGCTGCGGGCCCGGCTGCTGGTGCCTCACGCCTCGAAGTAGCGCTCAGCGCAGCCGGCGCAGGAAGTCGCGCACCGGGCCGTTCATGCGGCGCGTTTCGGTGAGCAGGGCGCCGTGATCGCTGGCGCCCTGAAGCTCGTGGTAGCGCGCGTTGACGCCCGCTGAGCTCAGCAGGTGGTACGTCTCCCGCACCCGGGCGGGCGGGGCGAGCACGTCCGAGGCGCCGGCGATGAGCAGCACCTTGGCCTGCACCCGGGGCAGGTACTCAGTGAGATCGCAGCTGGCGTAGGCGGTGCACAGCAGGCTCCAGGCGTTCGCATCGAAGCTGCTGGAGAAGGCGTCGGCGTCCGCCTCCAGGCCCTTCTCGGCGGCGTCGATATCGCGGTAGCGGGCCACCAGGTACTCGCGCCCGTACAGCATCCGCAGGTACTCCAGACGCAGCTTGCGCATCGTCCGCACGGGGCCCTCATCGTGCCGGTAGAAGCCCTCCTTGAACTCGGGATCCATCCAGAGCAGCTGGTGAAACATGCCGATCCGGTCCCGAAGCGGCTCGGGCAGCGCGCGTGCCGCGCCGATGACCACCACGCCCGCCGCCACCTCGGGGAACAGGGAGGCGAGCCGCAGCGCCACCAGCCCGCCCAGGCCCACGCCGATGACGGCCCGGACGCGCTTGAGCCCCAGGGCCCGCAGCAGCGCCGTCACCGTGCGGGCCATGTCCACCACCGACAGCATGGGCAGCGCCGGGCCCAGCAGCTCCCCGGTGAAGGGGTCCTCGGTCAGCGGCGAGGTGGTGCCGAACGGGCTGCCCAGCAGATTCACGGAGAGAACGGCCTGGGAGGACGGATCCAGGGGCCGCTTCTCGCCAATGAACTCCTGGCCCCACCCGGACGGCTGGTAGGCGGAGGCCTCCACGGGGCCCAGCGCCCGGTGCGACTGTGCAAGATCGTGCAGTAGCACCACTGTGTTCTCGCCCGACGGTTCACCGTAGGTCTCGTAGGCGACCTGGGTGCCATCAAGCAGCCCCCCCTCTTCGAGGGGAAGGGGTACCGTCAACAGGTGAATTCCCGTGGCCTGGATCACTGAGGGGAATTCTCATATCACTGTGCGCCCGGTCGCATCAGGAGAGTCTCAGCGTGAAGCGCTACTTTGGTGTTCTCGTCCTCGTCGCAGCGGTACTCGTCGGCTCGGTGATGTTTTACCGGCGGCTGAGCACCCAGACCCTGGAAGCCCAGCGGGAGGCGGACATTGCCCGCATTCAGAAGGACTATCTGGAGCGGGTGGGGTGGAGGCGCAGCAACCCGGACGAGAAGAGCTACCGGGAGGAACTCTCTCCCTTCTTCAAGGCGTACTTCGAGCAGATCGACGGCCACCTGACGCGCTTCCAGGGCAACAAGGAGTTCGACGGGTACCTGCAGGAGCTGGAGCGCCGGGCCGAGGGCGGGAAGGACGAGAAGTCCGGCGACCGCAAGGCGGTGTACCAGTACACGCGCAAGGTGTTCGACTCGCTGAAGGGCGGCCGTTACAGCCCGGTGTGGACGGCCACGGACAAGGGCATGCGCCTGGACGTGCTGAGCGCGGACGTGGAGATGGCGCAGGGCACCCCGCAGGTGCGCTTCCGGATGGTGCTCTGGGGGGCCAACCGCGAGCTGAAGGATGACGGCAAGGTGAAGAAGATGGTCACCAGCGCCAGCTTCGAGACGATGTGGAAGCTCACGGACGCCAAGGGCAAGCTCGTCGGAGAGATCCGGGGTGGGGACCCCTCGATGAAGACGGACTTCCCCGAGCGCTACGTGGCGGAGTTCCCGCCGCAGATGGTGCTGGGCCACTACGACATGGACCAGGTGCCGGCCGAGGTGTCGAAGATGGAGATCACCTTCAAGGTGACCTCGAAGGCGGTCTCGGGGGGCACGGCGACCGCCACGTACGTGTGGAAGGTGGACCCGGTGCCCTCGGACTGGAAGCTGAGCGAGGGGCAGGCCTGGAAGGACGCCACGGTGGACGAGCGGCCCGAGGAGGAGATCGATCCGTCGAAGGCCTCGGCGGACTGAGCGGCGCGTCCACCGCGGACGCACCGCTTCCCCTTCGAACGCACCCCGGCCTCAAGCCCTGCTTACCGGGTCGGGCCGGGTGCCCGGGTGTGGCGCACTGTCGGGGAGCGACCCCTGTCGCTTCGCGGCCTTACGGGCACTCGAGCCCGTTTCCCAGGGCACTGGCCGGGCGATTGCTAGCGTTGAAGGGCTGACGCTTTCTCCCCAAGCCGCGAGCCCCCATGACCTCCCCCCTCCCTGCGACTGCGGCGTCCGCCCACGTGGAGCCCGCTCCGAGCTTCTCTTCCCGGGTTCCGGCGTGGAGCGGCGGCCAGCCCTTGCCGGAGCAGGTGCGGTGGGTGCTCGAGCAGCTGTCGGGCTACGACCTGAGCGACGTGCGCGTGTACCGGGACTCACTCTGGCCGGCGCGGGTGTCGGCGCGGGCCTTCGCTCTGGGCAGTGACGTTCACCTGTCCCCTGGGGCGGAGGACGCGCTGGAGCACGAGGCCTGGCACGTGGTGCAGCAGAAGCAGGGCCGGGTGCGCGCCATCCGCACGGTGAGCCTCGATGATTCTCGGCTGAGCATGGTGGGACTGAACGCCGAGGAACCACTGGAGCGTGAGGCCGAGGCGATGGGACGCATGGCCCGGAGCCTGTTGCGGTGCGGCGTGCACCTCCGGGAGCGGGCCTCTCTGCGCGTGGTGCCGATTCTGCGGCCCGTGGTGCAGAAGAGCGTGCGCGCTGGTGGGCGCCTGCCTTCACGATGAGTGCGTGCGAACGCTCGTGGGTTGAGCGTAAGTGCCTGATATGCGGGGACTTGATGAAACCGCCGCTTCCGGTCAACCGGAAGTAACGGTTTTGAAATCACTGCTTCTGGTTAACCAGAAGTGGCGTTTTTGAAACCACTGCTTCTGGTTAACCAGAAGTGGTGATTTTGAGGCCCCCTCAGCCTTCCACCACGGTGAAGTGAGACGTGAGTCGGTACGCGCTGAGCGTGCCGGCGTCGTCCAGGAAGTAGAGCCCCAGCCGCGCGTCCGCCTGGAGCGCGACAAGCCCCGCGCCGGCACGTACCTCCGCCAGCACCTGGCCTCCCTTGGGATCCACGGCGCGCACGTGCTCGCCGGGAATGAGCACCACGCCGCGCGAGGCCCGGGCCGGCAGTGCGCCAGGCAGCGGCTCACCCACCGCCCCCACGCGCCAGTCCAGCTCTCCCGAAGTGGCCACCCGCGCCGCCGCGCCACTGGCGGAGGTGACGAGCACTCCCCGAGGAAGCGCCGTGAGCGCAAAGGGGCCCGCGCCCAGGTTCAGCGCGCGCTCCCACAGCACCTTCCCCTGGGAGTCCAGGCACAGCAGCATGCCCTCCTGGTCCCGCTCTCCGGCGATGTAGAGGCGGTTGCGCGCGGGCAGCGGCGCGGAGGGCCTGGACAGCTGGAACTCCCGCGTCCACGCCACATCTCCGGTGTGGGCGTCCGCCAGCAGCAGCGCGTGGTTGGAGCCCCGGCCCAGCGTGGCCACGAAGCGCTTGCCCCACGTCACCGGCGTGCCGTGGAAGGGCAGGGGCGCACGCATGCGGAAGCGCACCTGGCCATCCGCGATGTCCACCCCGTACAGGTAGCCCGAGTCGGTGGCCACCAGCGCCCGGTGCGCCTGGGCCGACAGCCAGCTGCGCTGCGTGCGCGGAGGCGCCAGGCGCCACATCTCCCGGCCTCCTATCTCGCTGAAGGCCAGCACCGTGCGGTCCTCGGACAGTGTGAGCAGCAGCCCCTCGTGCCGCAGCAGCTGAGGCCCCAGCGGCAGCCCGTCGTGATCGTGCAGCCAGCGCGCGCTCGAGCCCGCACCGATGAAGCAATAGACGCGGCGGGTATCCGCCGTCACCGTGTAGCCGTCCACCGTGGCTGCCACGCCGTGGTCCGCTTCGCGCCGCCAGAGCACCTGCCCCTCTTTGCGTGACAGGGCACACGCCAGCTCCCGCGAGCAGAACACCACACCCGTGCGCCCCAGGTGCAGCTGCCCGTGCTCGGCGCCGTTCAGCCCCTTCTGCTCCCAGCGTTTCTCGAAGCGCAGTCGCCGCAGCCTCCCGGGCACCGGCAGCGGTTTCCCCGCTCCGCGCGAGGAGGCGGTGCGCCCTCGTGCCTCGCCCTCGCTTTCTGGAGGTTGAACCGGGCCGCGCAGGTGGGACAGGCCCTCCCGGCACCGCTCGGTCAGCTCCACCAGATAGGGGTTGTTCGCCTGGCTGCGCTCGCGCTCGGAGATGGCCAGCGCCAGCGCCTGCCCCAGGTGGAACATCGCCGCCGCCAGCGCTACCCCATCCAATGGGAAGGGCCCGCTCGAGCCCAGCCGGCCCCGGCACGCCGTCAGCTCCAGCGCGAACCCCGGCCGCACCCCGGCCGGCTCGAAGGCGAACCGGGCCTCGCCCAGCTCCACCGCGCGCATCAGCTCCACCGCCTGCCGCGACAGCTCCAGCGCCGTGAGAAAGGGCGGGCCCGGCGCGCGCCAGGCCACGGGCTTGCCCGGCAGCGACAGCCACACCTCTCCCGCGCACAGCAGCGAGCCCAGCGCCGCGTTCTGGCCCCGCTCATAGGTGCGCAGCACATCCGCGGGATCCTTCATCTCGAAGCCGAACCCCAGCTCCTCGCCCGGCTCCACCCGGTGAGCGAAGGCCTCGGGCGGGGGCTCACGCTGCACAGTGCCCGCACCGCCCAGCTGCCGCAGCGCCTCGCTCAGCCCCTGAGCCTGGGAGGCGGGCAGAGCCTTGGGCGCCAGCTGGGAGATGTCCGCCAGGAAACTCTTTCCGCACTCCCGTGCCGCCTCGGAGAACTCCTCCAGGTCCAGCCTCACCGGGGGGCGCAGCAGCCGGGCCGGCCGCCCCACGCTCGCCACGGAGACCTCTACTTCTGAGCCTGCTCGCCGGAGGAGCAGCTCCAGGCCCGCCTCCGCCAGGGACACCTGGGCCAGCCGCCGCTGCCCGGTGTGCAGGGCCGCCGCCGCGCCCAACACGGCGGGTACCACCTCGGCCAGAGGCTCTTCCCCGGCCCCCGAGAGCAGATCCACCCCGTCCAGCTCCAAGGCGATGGAATCCACGGGCGGGGCCGAGGGTTCGCGCTTCCAGCGCTGTCCGAGACGGAACCGGGTCATCCTTCTCTTGGTTTCCCTTCGTTTCCCTTCGTTGACAAGCCAGAATACAGGTGGCTAGCATCCGCCGCCCATACGGACCTACATTTTTGTAACCGTTTGAAATTCTTGGGGAATAGTCGATGACATTTTACGAGGCCGCGCTCCGTATCCTGGAGAGCGAAGGTCGCCCCCTCCACTTTCTGGAAATCACCGAGAAGTCTATCGCCCAGAACCTGCTGTCCCACGTAGGCAAGACGCCTGAAATGACGATGCTGTCGCGTCTGGCCGCGATGGCACGAAGGACACGCGATCGCAAGGTGATCGTCACCGCCAAGGACACGTTTGCCCTGGTGGACTGGGCGCTTCCAGAGGACGCGGAGGCGCTGGCACAGACGGGTGTGGTGGAGCCCAATCCGGAGGAGGATCTGCCTCCGCTGCGTCCGGTGGAGCGTCACCCGGAGCCGCGCGGAGACAACGTGCGCGCGGCGGGCCGGGGAACCGAGCGCAAGCGCCGCCGCGATGAGGAGGAGGATCAGAAGGGCCGCAAGCGCCGCTTCCCGCCGCTTCCCGAGGTGGTGTTCG
>DASVVJ010000350.1:0-12541 GCA_036389955.1 Myxococcaceae bacterium | reverse complement strand
CCGGAAGTGTCCTGGCAGAAAGATTGGCATCCCAGGCCAACAAGAAGGTCCTCATTGTCGACAAGCGCAACCACATAGGCGGCAGCGCCCATGATCATTATAACAAGGATGGTATCCTGGTTCATGATTACGGCCCGCATGTCTTTCATACCAATTCGAAGGAAGTATTCGAATACCTGGGGCAATTCACGGCCTGGAGAGCATACGAGCATAAAGTGCTGGCCAATGTGGACGGAAAGCTGGTTCCCGTCCCCATCAATCTCGACACCGTCAATCGTCTTTATGACCTGAATCTGAGCAGCTCGGAAGAAGTGGAAGCCTTTTTCAATGCCAGAGCGGAAAAGCTGCCCAGCATACGGACCTCGGAAGATGTGGTGGTCAGCAAGGTGGGCAGAGAGCTTTATGAGAAATTCTATAGAGGCTATACACGGAAGATGTGGGACCTGGATCCCTCCGAGCTGGATGCCAGCGTAACCGCCAGGGTGCCGACGCGCACCAACCGGGATGACCGCTATTTTACGGATATCTACCAGGCCATGCCTCTTTATGGGTATGCCCACATGTTCCAGAACATGCTGGCTCATCCCAACATAAAGATCATGCTGAATACGGATTACAAGGAAATTATAGATGAGGTGCCCTATAGGTACCTCATCTATACAGGGCCGATAGATGCATATTTCAATTACTGCTATGGCAGGCTGCCCTATCGCTCAGTGGAGTTCAAATTCGAGACCTTGGATACGCCCTGTTTCCAATCCACAGGAACGGTCAACTACCCCAACGAGCATTCGTATACCCGGATCACGGAGTTCAAATACCTGACCGGACAGCAACATCCAAAAACGACCATCATGTATGAAATACCCAAAGCGGAAGGCGCGCCTTATTACCCGGTGCCACGGCCAGAGAACACAGAGCTTTATAGAAAATACCAGCAGCTGGTCCTGACTACGACCAACACGTATTTTGTAGGCCGGCTGGCTACTTACAAATATTACAACATGGACCAGGTGGTGGCCCAGGCACTAACCACTTTCAAGAAAATAATGCAGGAATAACCTGAAGCAGAGTCAATGAAGAAACGCAGTCGCCACTATGGTCACAGGCGGCTCTCGGGACCGGCGGCGCCGAAGTCATCGACTATTTATCGAGCCGTGTGCAGTCATGAGCGGTAGCTCGTGGGCCAGACAGAGGGGGATCGACTCGTAGAAAGAGTCGAGCAGGTGCGCTGTTACGGGCTGTGCAGGGCGCTGGTCTGTATGGCGAGAGGGGAAGGCTACATCTCCGCCTTCGTGCCTTCCCAGAAGACGCCGCCCACCTCGAGCCCAGCGGAGGCTCGCTGAGGGATGGGGATGAGCCTGAACGAAGAGCAATGAATCCGCTCACCCCCTGAGGGTGAAGCAGTTCACAGCGCTTGTGGCGCAAAGCCCTTAATGTGCTCTCACTCATGCCCTGGGAGCCGAGCACCCCATGAACCGCATTCTCCGCCTTGCCTCGCTGGCCCTCTTCGTCACTCTCGTACAGTGCAAGCACGCCCCCCCAACTCAAAACGTAATCCTCGTACCGTACAATCCCGCCTTCGCAGGTCAACCATCATGCGATCTCGCAACCGTGGGCAGCGCCTTCTCTTCCAACGATCTGCGTGACGTGCTCAACAGGCAGAGTTACGCCCTGATATCTGCGGACCGGAATAGCATGCGCGACTCCTGGAAGATGACAGCCGATCAGTTCCGCGAGCGGTCTTGTCGTCTTGCGGAGAATCTCCAGAGTCTGGGGCTCAAGTTTACGGTGGCGCGTGGGCACTACGGCGAGGATGAAGGAGAGATTTCGTTCCTGGTGCTCGCCCCGAAAGACATGCGACCGGCTCTTCTCTATCTCGGCCGGTGCTACAATCAGGACTCGATCATTGTGGGAGATGCCGGAAAGCATGCCCTGGTGTTCACCACAGGCGCCTACCAGGGAAAAGCATACCGCATGGACTGGCAGTACTCCGAGAAGCAAAACATCACCGACAACCAAAACCACACCGATATCAAGGACACGGACGGCAAAGACTTCAAATTTTCCCTGCCATTCATTGAACAGTTTGACTTCGGTAATAACAGGCCCCAGAAGTACCAGCCCCATCCTGCGGAAGATGAAGATGCGGAGAAGGCGTTCAATCAAGCCTTTGAGGTGCCAAAGGCCCTCGTTTCTCAGCTGTACTGTGTCAACAGGTGAGTCCCGAGGCTACGCGAAGGCGGCGGGAAGCGAACCCGCTGGAGGGGCACATTGGGCGCATATGTGGGCCCAACAGGGCCAATCTGCTTGGCCGCAAGCGGCCTGGCTCCCTCGGCCCCCCAGCGACCTTGTACCCGCAAGGGGGGCGACGGTAGCGCACCCGAGCGCCCAGCGCGGTATGTGTGCCCATCCCCCTTGGTGCTGAGGTACCGTTGGCGCCATGTCAAATGGCTTCATCTGGTCCAGCGCGGACGAACCGCACGCCGGGCGGCGGCGCGAGATGCTTCGCACGCATCCCGAGATCAAGGAACTCTACGGCCCGTGCTCGCGCACGAAGTACGTCTGCACGCTGCTCGTCGGGCTGCAACTCTCGCTCGCCTTCCTGCTGCGTGACGCGCCCTGGTGGCTGATTGTTCTGGTCGCCTATACGGTGGGCGGAGTGATCAACCAGGCGCTCCTCCTGGCCATTCACGAGCTGTCTCACAATCTCGCGTTTCGCAAGCCCTGGCACAATCGCGTGTTCGGCGTCTTCATCAATCTGCCCGTGGGTGTGCCGGTCTCGGAAACGTTTCGCTACTACCACCTGCGCCATCACAGCCATCAGGGTGATGAGCAGCTCGACACGGATATACCGACGGAGTTCGAGGCGCGCTTGCTGCGCCATCGCGTCACCAAACTGCTCTGGCTCTCTTGCCAAGGCTTTGCCTACGCGCTCCGCCCGCTGTTCGTGCATCCCAAGAAGCCGGCGGCGGCCGAACTCGCGAACCTGCTCGTGCAGGTCGCGTTCAACGTGGCCGTGTTCTATTTCTGGGGCGGCAAAGCGCTTGCCTATCTGCCGATCAGTTCGCTGATCGTCATGGGGCTCCACCCGATTGCCGGACACTACATTTCGGAGCACTACGTCTTCCGAGAAGGGCAGGAGACGTACTCGTACTACGGGCCGCTCAACGTGCTCGCGTGGAATGTCGGCTACCACAACGAGCACCACGACTTCCCCTACGTTCCTGGCTCGCGCCTGCCGAAGCTACGAGCGATGGCGCCGGAATTCTACGACGGTCTCATGGCGCACCGATCGTGGACGGCGACGCTTTGGAACTTCGTCATGAGCCCCAGCCTGAGCGGTTACAGCCGCGTCAAGCGGCGCGTGGATCGGCGGCGAGACTAGAGACGCCAAAAGGGTGATGCCGGTAGCCGCCCCGGCATACAGCTTGGAGCCAACGCTGAGCCTGCGCCTGGCGAGGGACCAGGCCAGGACAAGCAGGACCCAGGTGGCGGGGGATGCAGGGCCACTGGAGCAGCTCCAACCGTAATGGCTCCGCTGAATGGAGAACCGGTGGCTGGATGGAGCGCTGAGGTTGCCCGCGGCATCCGCGGCAGTAGCGGAGACGGAGTGGTGCCCGAAATCCAACTCGGTCGCTGGGATGAAGCGCCAATCTCCCTCCCCATCCACCTCGACCGTTTCGGACCTGGTCTCATCGTCCCCCAACCACACCGTGACCGTGCTCCAGGGCTCTGCCGTGCCGCGGATGACGGGCGTGCGGGTGCCGACCATGGCCTCAGGCGCAGTCACCACGGGTGCTTCTGGCGGTACGGTGTCCACCGTGAAACCGCGGATCAGTGAGGGAGGGCTGACATTGCCTGCTTCGTCCGTCGCGGTCGCCTCGGCCTGATGGAGCCCCTCCGCGAGCGCCGTGTCCGGGGTGAAACTCCAAGTCCCCGCCGTGTCCGCCTCGGCCGTTCCCACCACGCTCCCCCCCAGCAACACCTTCACCAGGCTGCCTGCCTCCGCGTCGCCGCGAATGGTGGGCGTGTGAGTGTTGACGAAGGTTGCAGGCGCGGTCATCACGGGTGCTTCTGGCGCCACGGTGTCCACCGTGAAACCGCGGGCCTCGGAGGCAGGGCTGACATTGCCCGCGGTGTCCGTCGCGGTGGCCTTGGCCTGGTGCTCTCCTTCCGGCAGCGCTACAGCCAGTGGGAAGTGCCAGTTTCCTGCTCCGTCCACCTCGGCTGTCCCGCCCGTTGTCTCATCGTCATCCAGCCACACCTTGACCGTGCTACCGGGCTCCGCCGTGCCGGCAATGACGGGCTGCGGAGTGTTGGCAAGCTCTCCAGGAGCAGTCATCACGGGCACTCCGGGCGTCACGGTGTCTACCGTGAAGAGGCGTTCCTCGGAGCCAGGGCTGACGTTGCCCACGGTATCCGTAGCGATGGCGATGATCCGGTGGAGTCCTTCTGCTAGCGCGGAGCCAGGAGTGAAGCTCCATTGCCCCTGCGCGTTGGCGAGGGTGGTTCCTGCGACGGTCCCATCCAACCGCAGCGTGACCGTGCTGTCGGGCTTCGCCGTGCCGCCGATGACTGGCTGCGAGGTATTGACGAAAGCCGGTGGCGAAGTGACCTCGGGCGCCGCCAGGGACTGCCTGCCCACGCGCACCAACTGCCCACCATGAATGGCGTTGGCCATCACGGAAAGGATGTAATAGCCCTCCGGCACGAGCGGCGTTCGTACCGTCACTTCCGTGTCAGAGAACGAGACCAGGGCGGTGGCACGCTTCAGCGCTCCACCCTCCAGCGCCAACAGGCTGACCACGGGAAAATTCGAGGCGGAATTCTGGGTGTTACCACTGCTTGCCTCGGAGAGGCCGCTCAAGCGGCTTCCCGTGATGGGGAATAGCCCGCCCGGCTGTTGCTCGACGGGTGGGGAGATGACGGGGTACCACTCCGGACGAGCCCTCGTATCTTCATACACCTCCGTGCGGACACTCGCGCCATTGCTTCCAGTGACCAGCACGTTGCCGGAGGGCAACAGCGTCGCCGTGTGAGAGGTGCGGGCCAGGGCCAGCGCGCCCGTGGGGGTCCACGCTCCCGTGGCCGGGTCGTACACCTCCGCGCTGGCGAGGGTGCTTTTGGAGCCGGCGCCTCCGGTGATCAGCACGTTGCCGGAGGGCAGCAGCGTCGCCGTGTGCTCATAGCGTGCAGCGGCCAGCGCACCCGTGGGGCTCCACACTCCCGTGGCCGGGTCGTACACCTCTGAGCTGGCAAGGTGGCCGCTGGAACTCATGCCTCCAGTGACCAGCACCTTGCCGGAGGGCAACAGCGTCGCGGTATGGCGATCGCGTGCGGTGGCCAGAGGGCCCGTGGGGCTCCACACCCCCGTGGCCGGGTCGTACACCTCTGTGCTGGCGAGGCGGGCGCTGGGGCCAATGCCACCGGTGACCAACACCTTGCCAGAAGGCAACAGCGTCGCCGTGTGGTCCTTACGTGTGGTGGCCAGAGGGCTGGTGGGGCTCCAGGCTCCTGTCGCCGGGTCGTACACCTCCACGCTGGCGAGGCCGCGGCTCGAGTCAAAGCCGCCGGCGATCAGCACGTGACCGGAGGGCAACAGCGTCGCCGTATGATCACTCCGGCCGGTGGTCAGGGCGCCCGTGGGGCTCCATCCTCCCGTGGCCGGGTCGTACACCTCCGTGCTGACGGGACGGCCGCGGGAGTCAAGGCCTCCGGCGACCAGGACCTTGCCAGAAAACAGCAGCGTCGCCGTGTGGTGGTAACGGGGGCTGGAGAGAGCGCCCGTGGTACTCCAGCCCCCCGTGGCCGGGTCATACACCTCCGCGCTGGCGAGGGCGCCGGAGCTAGAGCCACCGGTGACCAGCACCTTGCCGGAGGGCAACAGCGTCGCCGTAGGGTTGGAGCGGCCGGTGGCCAGAGGACCCGTGGTTCCCCAGGTCCCCGTGGCCGGGTCATACACCTCCGCGCTGGCGAGGGCGCCGGAGCTGGAGCCACCGGAGACCTGCACCTTGCCGGAGGGCAACAGCGTCGCCGTGTGCCAGGAGCGTGTGGTGGCCAGAGCGCCCGTGGGGCTCCACGCCCCCGTGGCCGGGTCGTACACCTCCGCGCTGGCGATGAGGTGGTTGGGGCCAAGGCCACCGGTGACCAGCACCTTGCCGGAGGGCAACAGCGTCGCCGTGTGGCTATAGCGTGCGGTAGCCAGCGGGCCCGTGAGGCTCCACGCCCCCGTGTCCGGGTCGTACACTTCCGCGCTGGCCAGATAGCCATTATTCGAGCCACCGGTGACCAGCACCTTGCCGGAGGGCAACAGCGTCGCCGTGGGCCAATAACGTGCGGCGGCCAGCGGGCCCGTGGGACTCCATTCTCCTGTCGCTGGGTCGTACACCTCCGCGCTGGCGAGGGTGCCGCTGGAGTTGGAGCCACCGGCGATCAGCACCTTGCCGGAGGGCAACAGCGTCGCCGTGTGCCACCGGCGCGCGGTGGCCAGTGAGCCCGTGGGGCTCCACACCCCCGTGGCTGGGTCGTACACTTCCGCGCTGGCGAGGGTGCCGCTGAGGTTCGCACCACCGGTGACCAGCACCTTGCCAGAGGGCAACAGCGTCGCCGTGTGATCATTGCGCGCGGTGCCCAGAGCGCCTGTGGGGCTCCACACTCCCGTGGCTGGGTCGTACACCTCCGCGCTGGCGAGGTAGCCATTATTCAAGCCACCGGTGACCAGCACCCTGCCGGAGCGCAACAGCGTCGCCGTGTGTTCAGAGCGGGCAGTGCCCAGGGCGCCCGTGGGGCTCCACACCCCCGTGGCTGGGTCGTACACCTCTGGGCTACCAGCGCCACCGGTGACCAGGACCTTGCCAGAGGGCAACAGCGTCGCCGTGTGCTCAGAGCGCGCGGTGGTCATCGCCCCCGTGGGGTACCACGCCCCCGAGTTCGGGTCGTATACCTCCGCGCTGGCCAGGTAGTCCTTGAGGAGGGGGGCGCTAGAGCCAGTGCCTGCTGCGACCAGCACCTTGCCGGAGAGCAGCAGTGTCGCCGTATGGTAACGGCGGGTGGTGGCCAGATCCGCGCCCGTGGGGGTCCAGGCCCCCGTGGCCGGGTCATACACCTCCGCGCGGTTGGAGTTCCAGCCACCGGTGACCAGCACCTTGCCGGAGGACAACAGCGTCGCCGTGTGGTCGTAGCGCGCGGTGGCCAGAGCGCTCGTGGGGCTCCAGGTCCCCGTGGCCGGGTCATACACCTCTGCGCTGGCGAGGGTGCCGCTGGAGTGGGTGCCACCGGCAACCAGCACGTTGCCAGAGGGCAAGAGCGTTGCCGTAAAGTTGGAGCGTGGCGTGGCCAGCGGGCCCGTGGAACTCCAGGCCCCCGTGGCCGGGTCGTACACCTCTGAGTTGGCGAGGCGGCCACTGGAGTTGGTGCCACCGGCAACCAGCACCTTGCCGGAGGGCAACAGCGTCGCCGAATGGTAGGCGCGTGCGGTGGCCAGAGGACTCGTGGAACTCCAGGTCCCCGTGGCCGGGTCGTATACCTCCACGCTGGAGAGGTAGCCGTTGAAGGAGTAAGAGCCTCCGACGACCAGCACCTTGCCGGAGGGCAGCAGCGTTGCCGTAAAGTTGGAGCGTACGGCGGCCAGAGGGCCTGTGGGGCTCCAGGCCCCCGTGGCCGGGTCGTATACCTCCGCGCTGGAGAGGTAGCCGCCGGAGCCGTAGCCACCGGCGACCAGCACCTTGCCGGAGGGCAACAGTGTCGCCGTGTGCCAATAGCGCGCGGCGGTCATAGGACTCGCAGGGCTCCACGTTCCTGCATCTGGACTGTACACCTCTGTGCTGGCAAGGCTCCCGTTTTGGCCCAGGCCTCCAGTGACCAGCACCCTGCCGGAGCCCAACAGCGTTGCCGTGTGGCTAGTGCGGGGAGTGGACAAAGGACCCGTGAAACGCCACTGCCCACCGGACGTAGCCAGAAGCTTCTGGGACTCAAGCCTCTCGAGGTCCCATGCGCCGTCCTCCACCTGCAGCACCTCGCCGCAAGCCAACCACAGCAGCGCTGGGACCATTGCAAGACGTGCAACGGTCTTCACCGCGAGCCTTGGCAAAGCTGTCATGAATGTCTCCTTGGAGCCTGGTGGGGGAGCACGCGGGGTACGGCGTGCGCGCCAACCGGTAATGCAAGCGGCAGACCTGGAGACCCTTGACGCGCAAGCCAGCCTTCCGCGGAGAGGTTGACGCGTCAGCCGCGAGGACTTGCGCGTCAATTGACATGTCACCGCGTCAATCAGCCGCCTGTAAGACGTCGCCGTACCCCGTCCAGCCGCGTATGGAGCGCTTCACTCCTCCCGAGTGAACAAAAACGTTCCGAGCCTTACTCTTCTGGCTCGGAGGGTGTCAGGAAATACTCGTGGATGTGCACGAGCTCAACATCCGTCACCTCATCGAGATCCACGGAGATGATTCCGCGGTCACCGCTCTCGGTTGCCTCTGTATCGACGCGCAGGTGTGCCACGGCTTTGAGTGTGACCAACGGCTGGGTCTCCACCAGGTGCTTGTGCGGGTTAGCGCGGAGTAAAGGGAAGAACGACCGCTGTTTCTCGTCCATGCTCCAGTACGTCGATTTCTCAATGTACACGTACAACAAGACCCTTTCGAAGCGAACGGTGGCGGAGATCGTCGCAGTCCCTCCGCCTTCGAGTTCCAGCGATGACTTCTGTAGCGAAAAGGTGATCTCGTCGGCGGCTACGACGGTGCCCTGATGGTCAGTGCTGGGAAGCTCGTCGCTCTCAATCTCTTGATCCTGCAAGCGTTCCGGAGCCAGCACTCGGATGGCGTCCTCGATATCCCCGCGCTGTGTCTCGATGAGCCTCAGCATCTCCTCGTGCTCAGACGAGTACTCCTCGATCAATTCGTCATTCACATCGTCCAGCGGGTCAGGAATTCCAGGAGCATGAAGCATCATGGAAACCAGCTGGTTGGCGGCCCGCTGTGCTGCGAGAGAGATGCTGCCCGGATAGGCCGGGGACAGCCTGCTGGTTCTGCTCACAAGCTCCACAAGGTTCACCTGCTGGTGAGCCGCCACTTGCTCCCGCAGGGGAACATTCTCCGCTAGAACGTACAGACACAGTGGGATGCCTGCTTCCTGCTCCCTGCGCTGGAATGTGAGCGCTCGCTCTACGCAAGCAGGGGATTGATAGAAGGCCTGGGTCATGATGTTCACCATGACCCAGGACTGGAACAGCGGCCCCTCGCGGCTGTCCCCCTGTGCATCGGGCCATACGCGGACCGGTCGTTTTAGATCCGCTTCCAGGCGTGCCCGAAGCCGGCTCAGAAAGTCTTCAACTCCTCCTGAGAACGCTCCAGGCGCGGCGTTGATATAGACATCCACTTCGTAGCCGAGACGCTGCGTCTGATCCAAGGCATAGAGCGCCAGGGGCTCGAAGAGTTGCGCACGGATCTCGTAGCCATTCCCAACTCTTTCGATGATGCCCACATCGAGCAGGCGTGCCACTGCTGGGGAATCACCTTCAACATCCCAGCCGAGCCAACCGAGAGCAGCCATGATATCGGGGAATCGCCCCAGCCACTCAGGATACGACTTGATTCTTTTCCGAAGGGCTTCGTACCAGACAAGTTCGTCAGCGCCGCCTTCTGGCTTTTTCCCCCTCGCATCCGAGCGCAGGGCGTCCAGGGCATCACTGATCAGCCCTGCGCTGCCACCGGTGAGTTGCCTGAGGTCCTCCGCCTGATCCTGTGCGATTTCCAGCTCTCTGATTCTGGCAAGTTGCCGAATCTGCCCTGCGTCGAGCCCCTTCAAAGGCACATAACGAACTCCAGTCAGACGCGCTACTCCCGGAGTCGCAGTGATGACCAGCCGGAACTGGGGCCAGGGACCGTCACTTCGCTGAGCCCAGCCACTCAGAATCTGCACGAACTCGAGGGCTCTTTCGACCGAGATTGAGTCCAAGCCTTCAACCAGGACCAGCAGCAGCTTGTCTTGGAAATGGGGCAGGAAGTCCTGCTCGAGGAACTGTTCCAGCCCTGCGGCACCGTCGCTTTGGACGAGCGCCACGGCCCTGCTGGCCATATCCGATATCAACCTTTTGAATTCGGCAGAGTTACTCGATGTACTCGGTGCGCGGGACATCGCCGCGAGCAGTCTCGGCTGGATCATGGCGAGCTGGCGTCCCGTCAATAACTTGGGCGGCCTTTTTCCCCCTGAGGAGAGGGGCTTCACCTCTGGCGCTTCCCCCAGGAGGGCACGGAACTCATTGATCAGCTTCGGGTGCTGCTCTAGCAGGATGCGATTGGCGTTGGCTGCCTCTTCCTCCCACTCTCCGGCGCTCTCAGGACGGCGCTGCTTCATCGACGCCGCTTGGAGAATCGCATCAACCAAGCACTCGCTTGGTCTTCCCTCCCAGTTTGGAACCACCTCTTGGATCACCGAGCGGAGTGTGGCCTGGCGGAACTTCTGGTACGCGAAGCTCTCATAAGGAAGAGCGACGGCAAGGTTATTCAGGAAGCCTTTCGTTCCTACGAGAATGCCCTGGAGGCGCACGGCGGCGTAGGTGTCTATCCACTCCGAGACGGGGTACACGCCGAGAAAGACCCGGCGCACAAGGGTTTCCTTTCCATAGCCATCGGGGGCTTCCACCACGATGGCTTCGCCACCCTTCAAGAGGAGTTCACGGAGCACCGGCGCCTCGGTCGGCTCACAGGTGACTCTCAGGAGCATCGGCTCCAAGAAGCTGGGCGTGCTCGTTTCCTCTTCGGAACTGGTACTCGCCTCCTCTGGCGCTGGCTCTCCGGTCAATTCCACAGCTTCGGCAGCGTGCTCTGACGCTGTGAGCTGGAAGTCTCCTCCCAGGGAGCGCAGCTTCAGGTCCCGTACTCCCTCAGGCAGAGGCACCACAGCGGTCAAGGGCACAGCGACCAGCAGCCGTCGCCCCGGTTGCGGTGCGCTCCAGGAGAGCTCCAGCAGTCGCGGCTGGGTGTCAGGCAGCTCCATCACGTGGTCCCAACCGTCCGGTGCTGGCTCCGCGAACTCCAGGGCATTCTCACGCAACATCATGCCGACCCGGCAAGTCCCTCGGGCGGGTTCGCTGGCGCTCACTCCCTGGATGAGCTTCGGTGAGAGAGGTGTCTCCTCCGTGCCGAGAAAGAGCAGGGGGGAGAACCCCATTCGCTCTGAGGTGCCAAATGCCAGCGCCAGCGCCGCCTCTGTCCTCAGGGCCCGATCAGGCAGGCGTGGCATTGCGCGCAGCGCCCAGCGGGCAACGCCCAGTGCCCGCTCGCCACCTTGCGACATGGCCTTGACCGAGCGCATGAGCACCTCGTTCAGCTTCTCATCGTCCGGCTCCATCAGTGCCAGCCATGACACCTCCTCCTCCAGCCGCATCTCTGGCGAGAGATACGGGTGGAAGCGCTGCCTCAGCGCCCAGGCACGGAGGAGCAGGGGCTCATCCAGCGAGAGCGATTGTCGCAACAGGTGACTGACGGCGGGCTCCAGGACGAAGCCGACCGCACTCCGGGACTCAACCAGAGAACTGAACCAGAGGTCCGCCTCCGCATCGGAAGGGACCCCCGGAAGAAGAGCCAGCCGCGCCTCGCGAAGAAAGGCCGGGTCAATGCGCACGGCAAGGCTGGTGACCTCAGCCAGGCGCACTGCATCCGGGTGACTTTTCTCCAACTCCGCAATGACCCGATGCGCGAAGGCGGTGGGAGTCTCTCGTTCCATGGCTATTTCTGGAGTGCCTGAAGGATGGCGCGGGCCGTCGTGCGCCGATCCCAATGGACAAGGCTCATCCCACGCTGGAGCGCACGCGGCCAGCGCCCAGGCGAGTAGGGAACCAGTACCACCACGCGGCTTCCCGCGCGGCGGGCCACCCTCTCGAAGCGCAACCACTCCGCAGTCTCCACGCGCTCTTCGGAGAGCGCGTCGGCGCCAATGCCCAGGTCCGAGAGAACCAGTAATGGTGTCTCGGAGGGCGGTGGCTCAAAGGGCTGAAGTTCATCACGTGCCCGTGAGCGGACGCCGCGTGAAGGAGCCCCCTCGAACTGATGGACTTCAGTCCGGTCGGGCCCCACGATGGTGCGGACACTCGCCAACAGCTGTTTGCGGTCCTCGGTGAAGGGAACCATCGACTCCGAGACGTCCACCAACACCCGAACCCCCAGACGCAGCGAGCGCACCTGACGCCTTGGAAAAGCGCGCACGGGCAGCTGCCGTGCCAATTGGGGAACCGCCCGAGAGACGTCGAGCGAGCCTTCTGGGCGTGGCACACCCAAGGCTGCGGTGAGGATGCCCGTGTGCCAACCAGGAACGAAGAGCGGAGACGGAGCAGGAGGCACCGGAAGCGACAGAGGACGCTCCAGGGCTACGATTTCAGGGCCAGGCCATTGTAACTGGGACTCGGACCCTTTGGACCGCTGCAACCGGCTGGGAATGACCTCCCCGGCCTTGGGGAGTGCTGGCGGGCTGACCTCTGCTGGCGTGGGCAGCGGTTCTGGCACACGGGGCTCGGGCCGAGCCGACGGCTGGCGCTCGCGTGGTG
>DASVVJ010000349.1:0-6760 GCA_036389955.1 Myxococcaceae bacterium | reverse complement strand
GAGGAGGTGGCCCGGCGGCTGGCGGATGCGTTCACCGTGAAAGAGGTGGGCTGGGTGGCCCTCAAGGGCGTGGCGGGAGAGGTGCGGCTGCTCACGGTGGAAGGCACCGCACAGCCCGCACAGGCAGCCTGAGCGGGCTGTAGGCGTTGTTGCCACACTGAGGGAGCCCAGCGCCATCTTACCTCCCAGGTCCTCAGGGGCGGTGGGAAAGGTGACGCAGGGAGTTGGATTTTTCTTGTGCAGTCACTGCACTTCTTCCAATCTGTCCCGGTCGTGGCAATGCAGTGGTGAGGTCGGCGCACGCTCCCTGCCAGAGTGTGCGCCGGTCCCTTTTTGGGGGCCCAGGAAACACTTCCCCTGCGGAGCGGAGTGGATAAGGTTCCGCGCCGCAGCGTTCCTTCTCCTGGAGTCTTCCCGATGAAAGCCCTCCTGGCCGCCCTGGCCCTGGCCCCTTCCCTTGCGCTTGCTCAGATGCCGGACTTCTCGAAGGTCCAGGTGACGACGACGCCCGTGGCTGGCAACGTCCACATGCTGGTTGGCGCTGGCGGCAACGTGGCGGTGTCGGTGGGCCCGGACGGCGTGCTGGTGGTGGATGATCAGTTCCAGCCGCTGGCGGCGAAGATCAACGCGGCGGTCGACAAGCTGAGCAAGAAGAAGATCCAGTACGTGCTCAACACGCACTGGCACTACGACCACACGGGCAGCAACCCGGTGCTGGGCAAGGAAGGCCTCATCGTGGCGCATGAAAACGTGCGCATGCGCCTGGCCTCCGAGCAGAAGGTGTTCGGCCAGCCGATCCCGGCGCTGCCCAAGGAGGGCCTGCCCGTCATCACCTACGGCTCGACCATGTCGCTGTTCTTCAACGGCGAGGAGATCAAGCTGACGCACCTGCCGGCGGGCCACACGGACGGCGACACGGCGGTGTACTTCACCACGTCCAACGTGCTGCACACGGGTGACCAGTTCATCGTGGACAGCTTCCCCTTCTTCGACATGGAGAACGGGGGCTCGGTGGAGGGCTACGTGCGCAACCTGGAGAAGCTGCTCCAGACGCTGCCGGCGGGGGTGAAGATCATCCCGGGCCATGGGCCGCTGGCGGGCAAGGCGGAGATGGAGCGCATGCTGGCGATGCTGAAGGAGACCACGGCGCTGGTGAAGAGCCAGAAGGACGCGGGCAAAACGCTGGAGCAGGTGCAGGCCCAGGGCGTGCCGGAGAAGTACAAGACCTGGGGTGGCGCCTTCATCAAGGATGCGCAGTACCTGGAGTTCCTCTACAAGGGACTGCCCGGCGGCAAGGCTCCTGCGGCCCCTGCCCCCACCCCCGCGCCGGCCCCGGGGAAGAAGTAGTCCGCTGCAAGGTAGTCGGGCAGGCAGGTGGGTGGAGCCGCCCCGCGGGGCTTTGTTAGCCTCGCAGGGGTGAACATCCAGACCCGTCCGGATCCAAGCCGCTCGCAGCGCGATGAGCTGGAGCAGCTCCAGCAGGAGCTGCGTGAGGCCCGCCGCCAGCGAGAGACGTTGCCCGGTGAGCACGCGGAGCTGACCTCCCGGGTGGCCGCGCTGGAGCGGGAGGTGCAGTGGCTGCGCCGCACGGTGGAGGTGGCGCGCGAGGAGGCCGAGCGCCCCGCTTCCTCTCTGCCCGATCAGCTCACGCTGCCCTTCCGTGCCACGCCCTCGCGGCGCACGGCGTATGGCCGGGCACGGTATGCGCTGATGCTGATGGCGCCCGTGCTCGGTTCTCTCGCCTACTTCGGGCACATGCTCTTCGACACGAACCTGGGGACGTGGGTGGTGCTGGGCATGGTGCTGTTGTGCCTGGTGCTCGCCTTCATTCTCCAGGGGCCCGAGGATGATGAGGAGGGCCAGGCTTGGAGCTTCACCGAGGAGGGTTTGTCTCCCACGGGCATGGGGGCTGCTCCCGGTAGGGTGCACTACACGGAGATCCAGAAGGTCGAGGTGAAGCAGGGCCCGCTTCAGCGGCTCTTCGGCTTCGGCTCGGTGCGTGTGCTGTGGACGCCCGGGGCGCCGACCTCCCTGGGCAAGTCGGTGAGCTATCCGAACCGCTCGGTGGACATCGACATGCTGGATGATCCAAAGCGCCTGGCCGAGTGGCTGCGGGAGCGGGCGCGCAGGGTGAAGGAGGCGCAGCGTGGCGTCTGAACGCTTTGTGGATCCAACGGTGGGTCAGGCACTGGAGGAGGTGCGCGATGCGCTGCGCACCGAGCGCGGCTCACAGGAGCCGATGGCGAGCCAGACCGCGGAGCTCCGGGAGCGGGCCGAGCGGCTCCAGGCCGAGCGGGACCAGCTGCGAGGCGAGCTGGAGCGGCTGCGGCAGGGGCAGCCCCAGCATGTCCCCCGGCTGCCCGAGGTGCTGAAGGCGCCCTTCGAGGTGCGGCCTCCCATCACCTTGCGCCGGCGGATTCGCGAGGCCTTGCCGCTGCTGATGCTGCTGGCGCTGCCAGTGGCCCTGATGCGCGACAACAAGATCACCTGGAGCCTGCTGGTGTTGCTGGCCGCGGGGATGTTCTTGGTGCAGGTGCTCACGGTGTGGCGGGTGCGTCCGCGGTGGCGCTTCACGGAGGCTGGCATCGAAGTGCCCGAGACCGAGGTACCCGGAGGGCTGGTGAGCTACACGGACCTGCTCGCGGTGGAGGCGTACAGCTCGAAGGGCCAGCGCCTGCGGGGCGTGGGCAGCGTGGGGGTGAAGTACCGGGCGTACCATGCGGGCGTGGCCGTGGAGGAGAAGCTGCTGACGCTCAAGGACGTACCGGAGCCGGAGCGCCTGGCGGAGTGGCTCGAGGCGAAGCGCTCGGGCCCGGCGTGAGGATTGGCTAACCTGCCCCGCTCCATGCGCTGTGCCGCCGCTGCCCTCCTGGCGCTCCTCGTCACCGCGTGCCGGGACGATCGTCTCGTGCCCGCGCTCCCGCCTGGCGTGCGGGTGGACACCTATACCCAGCGCTCGGCCTCGAAGGTGGACGTGCTGTGGGTGGTGGACAACTCGGGCTCGATGGCGCCCCGGCAGGAGAACCTGGCGCGCAACTTCCAGGCGTTCATCACCCTGTTCCGCCAGGGGAGCATCGACTTCCGCCTGGCGGTCACCACCACGGACATCTTCACGCGGCCTGGAGAGCTGGTGGGCTCGCCCGCGGTGCTGAGGCCGGACACGCCGGAACTGGAGCGCGCATTCGAGCGCAACGTGCGGGTGGGCACCACGGGCAGCGCGTACGAGGCGGGGCTGGAGGCGGCTCGGCTCGCGCTGGAGCGGCAGGCCGAGGAGGGAGCGCCCCTGCGGGATGCGTTCGCCGCGTGCGAGATGGGCTGTGAGACGGACGCCTGTCGTGAGGACTGCGCCGTGCGCTACCCGGTGCCATTCCTGCGGCCCGGAGCGTTTCTGTACCTCGTGTTCGTCACGGATGAGGAGGACCGCTCGCCGTATGAGCTGCGTGCGTATTGGCGGGCCTTCGAGCAGGCGCAGGGCATCGGCAATGACGGGACGGTGGTGGCCTCGGCCATCATTGGAGATGTGCCGTCCAATGGCTGCGGGGCGACGCCCGGCCAGCGCTACCAGGAGTTGGCGCTGCTGACGGGCGGTGAGGTGGGAAGCATCTGCGAGGCGGAGTTCGCCAGCACACTGAGGACGCTGTCCACCAGCGCCGTGGGACTGCGGCGTACGTTCGTGCTCTCGCACGTGCCGGATCCGCAGACGCTCACCGTGAGCGTGCGCTACCCGTGTGGTGTGGCGGCGGAGGCGGTGGCGGCGTGCGAGGCGGTGGACCGGAGCGCCTGCCAGGGGCAGCCCGCCGAGGCGCTGGAGGTGGTGTGCACGCCTCAGCAGGGAGGCCCGGAGGGATGGCGGTACGAGCCGGAGCGAGGGGCGCTCTTCTTCGCGGGAAGCTCGGTGCCGGGGTTGGGGGCACGGCTGGAGGTTCGGTACTTCGAGGAGGGCGCTCCATGAGGGCGCTGGCGCTCGTGTTGGTGCTGGGGTGCGCCGCGTGTGGCGACGACGTGTCCAGCCAGGTGCGGCCCAGGCTCGTGGTGCCTCCTGAGACGCTGGAGCTGGGTCCTGTGCCTGTTCTGCGCGAGGCCACTGGAGCGGTGCGGCTGGTGAACGCGGGGCGCGCGAGCCTGCGGGTGTTCGGCGTGCGCATCGAGGAGACGGGCACGCCGTTCCGGGTGGTGTCGGCGCCGGAGCGGGTGAGTGCGGGAGGCGAGGAGTCCATCCAGGTGGCCTTCGCGCCACCAGGAGAGGCGGAGTACCGGGCCACGCTCGTGGTGGAGACGGACGACGGGGTGCGCGGCACGGTCCAGGTGGCGCTCAGGGGGGAGGGGAGGACGGCGGCGGCGCTGGAGCTGGAGCCGGTGGTGCTCGACTTTGGCCGTGTGGCCGAGGGGCAGGCGGTGGCGCGCTCGTTCTCGGTGCGAGGGCGTGGCAGCGCGGACCTGCTGCTGGAGGACATCCGGTTGGCGGAGGGCACGAGCGCGGCGTTCGAGCTGGTGGGCTCGGTGAGGACACCGGCGGTGGTGGACCTGGGCGGCGAGGTGCAGCTCACCGTGCGCTACGCGGTGCCCGTGGGGGCCACGGAGCCGGCATGGGGTGGAGTGCTGCTGCGGAGCACGGATCCAGGCCGGCGAGAGGCCACGGTGGAGCTGCGAGGAGCGGTGAACCGGGCGCCCGTGGCGGTGGTGGCACCGGTGGAGGCGAGCGCGCCTGGACGCGAGGTGGTGCTGGACGGCACGGGCTCGATGGATCCGGATGGGGATGGGCCGCTGTCATACCGGTGGGAGGTGCGCTCACGGCCGGTGGGAGCCCAGGCGGTGCTGGTGGAGCCGGAGTCGGCGCGCACGGTGTTGCGGCTGGATGCGGCGGTGCCGGGGGAGTACGTGGTGGAGCTGAGTGTCACGGATGCGGCGGGGGCCCGGAGCCGGGTGCCGGCGCGGGTGAGCGTGGTGGCGGCCCCGGCGCAGCAACTGCTGGTGGAGATGTTCTGGGACAACGCGGTGACGGATTTGGATCTCCACGTGCTGCGTGTGCCGGGAGCGGCGCTTGGGAGCATTCCGGACGACTGCCACTACGCGAACCCGAGCCCGGACTGGGGCGAGGCGGGAGTGGGGCGGGATGATCCGGAGCTGCTGCGAGACGCGCTGACGGGATACGGGCCGGAGGTCTTCGGCTATGGCGCACCGGTGGCGGGAAGCTATCGGGTGGTGGTGGTGTTCGCGCGGGGCAATGGGGCGGTGGACCCCCGGAGCACGGTGACGGTGCGGCTCTACGAGCGAGGCGTGGTGAGAGGGGAGTTCCGGCGGACGCTGGGCGGACAGGGCGAGGCGTGGCACGTGGCGGACGTGGCATGGCCCAGTGGTGTCATCACGGAGGTCCCATGACACCTGTGGCAAATCCCCTCTCCCTTCGGGAGAGGGCAAGGGTGAGGGTGCGTGGCTCCAGGAAGCCTCACCGTGAAGTGAGGATCGCGGAACCCTCACCCCGTCCCTCTCCCGAAGGGAGAGGGGGAGTGGGGCTGTGGTGCCTCGCTGTGCTCGTGCTTGTCGCCTGCTCGGACTCGGAGCCGACGCCACGTCCCGACGGAGGCGTCCCCCCGCAGGCCTGCGAGCGCCGCGAGGACTGTGCCGGTGGTCAGATCTGCGCCACGGAAGGCTACTGCACGGCCTGCGAGTCCGACGGACAGTGCCGCTTGAAGGAAGTCTGTGAGCCCCAGTCCCGGGCCTGCACCTGGCGCTCGGGCTGGGGCGCGGAGTGCACGCTCAACGCGGAGTGCTCGGCGGGGGCGTGGTGCCACCAGGGGCTCTGCCGGCCTCGGACCTCCGTCACCTTGTGCCCTTCGGGAACGAGCGAGGCCTGTCCCGCCGGTCAGCGCTGTCACCGCTCGAACGGAGTCTGTGAGGAGAACCTCGGCTGCCTGGAGGACGCGGACTGTGGAGCGGACGAGCTCTGCAACCCGGGGCTGCATGCCTGCGTGGCCCGCTGCACCGAGGCCACCGCGTCCACCGTCTGTGCTCCCGGTGAGCGCTGTGCCAGCAACCGCTGTGTCCAGTGTGTCGAGAGCCGCGAGTGCGGCCCGGGGTTTCTCTGTGACGCGGCGGGCCGGTGCGCCGTCACGCCCCGGTGTTACTCCGACCGGGACTGCCGGCTACCGCTGGTCTGCCACGTGCCCACGGGGGCCTGCCTGGAGCGTCCACCGCCCTGCACCTCGGACGAAGGCTGTGCCGTGGACCAGCGGTGCGAAATTGGCACGGGCACATGTGTACCGCGCGCCTGCCAGCCGGACATGCTCGAGCCCAATGACGCCACCGCCGCCGCGTTTCCCGTCAGCGCCAGCGGCTACCTGGACCTGACGCTGTGCGCGGGAGACGTGGACCACTTTGCCCTCGTTCTGCGGCGAGGGGATCAGCTCGGGGTGAACATCGAGGCGCCTCCGTTCGCCGAGTCCACCTTCTTCACGGCCATCTCGGATGCGAACGGACGCGTGCTGGCCTCGGGACGGATGCTGGCCTCCTTCGTCGCGGCCCTCGAGGGGACATATACCGTCCGGGTCGCCACCACGGCTCCGCCCCAGGCCTACGATGTGGGCTTCTTCCTCTCGCGAGGAACCCCTTGTGACGACGACCGCCACGAGCCCAACGACACGCCCGCCACGGCAGCGGCTTACAGGCCAGGCACCCAGGTCGAGGGCATCATCTGTCCCCAGGACCGGGACCACTTCACCCTGTCCGTTCCGCAGGGAAAGGGCGTGAGGGCCACGCTGAC
>DASVVJ010000348.1:0-20906 GCA_036389955.1 Myxococcaceae bacterium | reverse complement strand
TTCGGCGAGCCGTGCCGCCGCGAGACCGAGGCCGCGCTGGACGCGGTGGGCATACCCTGGAGTGGACCGCCGGGCACGGTGGCCACCGTGGAGCGCAACGGGCTGCGCATCGGCATGGTGGCCTTCCACACCTCGCCCGCGTGCAACCACCTCAACAACCTGCCCACCGCGAAGGCCCTGGTGCGCTCGGTGGCGGCCTCGCATGACATCGTCCTCGTCTCCTTCCACGGCGGCGCCGAGGGCAGCAAGGCCCTGCACGTGCCCCACGGCAAGGAGAAGTTCATGGGCGAGGACCGGGGAGACCTGCGCACCTTCACCCGCGCCATGGTGGACGCGGGCGCTCACGTGGTGCTCGGCCATGGCCCCCATGTGGCCCGCGCCATGGAGTTCCACAAGGGTCGGCTGATCGCCTACTCGATGGGGAACTTCGCCACCTACGGGCGCTTCAACCTCCAGGGTGCGCAGGGCCTGGGCATGGTGCTGGAGGTGGAGCTGGACGCCCAGGGCCGCTTCCTCTCTGGCCGCATCCTCCCCACCAAGCAGGTGGACAAGGGGCTCGCCGTGCCGGACGAGGCCTCAGGCGTCATCTCCCTGGTGCAGCGGCTGACCGCCAAGGACTTCCCCCAGACGGGTGCGCAGATCGCCGACGACGGCACCCTGTCTCCCCGCGGCAAGCAGAAGCTGTCGGCTCAGCAGGACGCGCCGTAAGCCCAGGTGCTCCAGGCCGTGGGCTGGATTCATTGGAGCCCAAAAAGTAAGACCGGTGCACACCGAGCGCGTGTCCGGAGTCTGGGTTACAAGAGGGGCCGCCGTGCCTGCACTCCGCCTCTCGCGCCTGTCTTCGCTCCGGGCCTTCGGACATCCCGGGTACCTGCCGGTCTGGGCCGGCTCACTGGTATCCAACGTCGGCACGTGGATGGAGGCGGTGGCCCTGGGCGTCTTCGTCACCGAGGTGACGGGCCAGGCCGAGTGGACCGGAGGCGTGGCGGCGCTCTCCTACCTGCCTGGCGTCGTGCTGTCCCCGGTGGGCGGGGCGCTGGCGGACCGCTTTGACCGCCGCACCACGCTGGCGCTGGGCGCAGTGGCGCAGCTGCTGTTGGCTGCGCTGCTCACGGTGCTGGCCTTTACTCACCAGCTCAGCGTGCCCGTGGTGGCCGTCATCGCGTTCCTCAACGGAAGCATTCACCAGCTCACCGGCCCTGCCTTCTCCGCCCTGCTGGCCGAGCTTGTGCCTCCCGAGGATCTGCACAGCGCGCTGAGCCTCAGCTCGGCCCAATACAACCTGGGGCGCATCATCGGCCCGCTGCTCGCCGCGGTGATGCTGTCGGCGGGCGGCATCTCCTGGACCCTGCTCGTCAACGCCCTATCCTTCGTGGCGGTGCTGGCCGCGCTGGCCCTGGTGCGAACGCCGCCTCGGGCGCAGAAGCCCGCCACTCAAGGCCTGTGGGAGGACATCTCTCGCGGCGTGCGCGTGGCGCGCAGGGACGCGGGCATCAGCCTGGTGCTGGTGAGCACCTTCGTCGTGGCGGTGCTGATTGCCCCGTTCATCGGCCTGGTGCCGGTGTTCGCCATCCGCGTGTTCGGAGAGGGCGCCTCGGCCACCTCGATGCTCGTCACCTGCCAGGGGGCGGGCGCGGTGACAGCCGCCATCGGCGTGGGGGCGCTGGTGGATGCCTTCGGGCGCAAGCGCGTGCTGGAGGGGGTGATGCTGGTGCTGGGCCCCATCGCGGCGCTGTACTGGCTGGCCCCATCGCTGGTGATGGCCGGAGTGGGCATGTTCTTCCTGGGCGCCACCTACATGATCTGCCTCACGGGCATCCACACGGTGGTTCAGGCGCGCGTGCCCCGTGAGCTCCAGGCGCGCTTGAGCAGCCTGTACGGCATGTTGCTCAGCGGCGGGTATGCGCTGGGCGTGTGGCTGCAGGGCGCGTTGGCGGACCGGATCGGCGTGCGCTTCATCACCGTGTCGGCCGCCGTGTTCTTCCTGGCCCTGGTGCTCAGCCTGCGCCTGCTGCGCCCGCGCATCTTCGACACCACCGAGGCTTGAGGCCGGGTGGTGCCACCGGTGTCACCCGGAGCCGTGGCTCAGGAGACGCTTGTCAGCGCGCGCTTGAGCTGATCCAGGGTGTACGGCTTCGGTAGCAGCACGGCCCCGGGCACTGAGTCCTCAGTGTCCCCCGCCAGGTGATGGCCCGAGGCCACCAGCACCCGCATCTTGGGATGTTGGCGCGTGGCCTGACTCGCCAGCTCCAGCCCGGACAGGCCCGGCAGGCTCACGTCCGTGAAGAGCACGTCGAACCGTTCCGCCACCAGCACCTCCAGGGCTGCCTCGGCGGTGGCCACGTCCCGCACGGTGTGCCCCAGCTCCTGCATCAGCTCGCTGGCCGAGAGCCGGATGTCCTCATCGTCCTCCACCAGGAGGATGCGCAGCGAAGCCGGCCGCGGAGAAGCCTGGCGCGAGGCCATGCGCTGCTGACGGACGTTCAGCATCTGGCGCAGCTTCCGCGCCAGGTCCTCCCGCCGGTACGGCTTGCTCAGCAGGCTGATGCCCGGATCCAGCCGCCCGCCGTGCACGATGGCATCCTCGGTGTAACCCGAGGTGAACAGCACCTCCAGGTCCGGCAGCAGGGTCTTGGCCTGCCGGGCCAGCTCGGTACTGCGCACCGGCCCCGGCATCACCACGTCGGTGAACATCAGGTCCACGGTCAGCCCGCCCTGGAGCAGCTTCAGCGCGCTCTGCCCATCCGAGGCCATGAACACGCGGTAGCCCAGCCCGGTCAGCGTCTCCACCACGGTGGCACGCACCTCGGGGTTGTCCTCCACCACCAGCACCGCCTCCGTGCCTCCCTCGACGGGGCTGGCGACGGACTCGGGGCGGGGCGCCTCGGCCTGCAGCGCGCGCGGCAGGTAGATCTTGATCGTCGTCCCGTGGCCCACCTCACTGTACAGGGTGATGTGGCCGCCGGTCTGTTTGACGAAGCCATACACCATGCTCAGGCCCAGGCCTGTGCCGCGGCCTTCGGGCTTAGTGGTAAAGAACGGCTCGAAGGCCCGCTCCATCACCTCGGGCGGCATGCCGTGACCGGTGTCCGAGATGGCCAGCAGCACGTATGGGCCGGCGGTGACATCCGGGTGCTTCTGCGCGTAGGGCTCGTCCAGCTGGGTGTTGCTCGCCTCCAGCGTCAGCTTGCCCCCGGCCTCCATCGCGTCCCGGGAGTTGATGGCCAGGTTGAGGATGACGTTCTCGAGCTGGTGCGGGTCAGCGAACGTATTCCACAAGTCCTCGGACACGCGCGTCTTGATGTCGATGCTCTCGCCCAGCGCACGCCGCAGCAGATCATCCATGCCGCGCAGCAGCCGCCGCAGGTTGATGGCCACGGGCTCGAGCGGCTGGCGCCGTGCGAACGCCAGCAGCTGCGAGGCGAGCTTGGCTCCGCGCTCCACCCCGGCCACGGCGGCCCGTAGCCGCCGCTGTGCATGCTCGTTGGCGGGAATGTCCTGCTGCAGGAGCTGCAGGTTGCCGCCGATGACCTGGAGCAGGTTGTTGAAGTCGTGCGCCACACCTCCGGTGAGGTTGCCCACCGCCTCCATCTTCTGGGCATGCCGCAGCGCGGCCTCGGCCTGCCGCCGCTCGGCCTCGCTCGTCTCCAAGGCACGGGTGCGCTCGCGCACCAGCTCCTCGAGCTGATCCTGGTAGCGGCGCAGCGCGTCCTGCGCTCGCTTCTGCTCGCTGATGTCGTTGCCCTGGACAAAGATGCCCGAGATGCTCCCATCCGGCTCGATGATGGGCTGGTACACCAGGTCGATATAAACCTCGTCCAGCGGCGCGCCGGCATGCCGCTGCAGGAACACCCGGAGCTGCCGGCCGACGAACGGCTCGCCGCTGGTGAAGACCCGGTCGAGCAGCTCGAAGTATCCCTGCCCTTCCAGCTCCGGCATGGCCTCGCGCACGGGCTTGCCCAGAATGTCCCGGTGACCCACCAGCTGGAAGTAAGCGGCGTTGGCCAGCTCGAAGACATGCTGGGGGCCGCTCAGAAAGCAGATGAAGCCCGGGGCCTGCTCGAACAACCGGCGCATCAGCTGCCGCTCGGAGTACAGGATGCTGTTGACCTCCTGCACCAGCTGCGCCCGGCGAAGCACTCCGGCCTGGAGTTGCTCGGAGGCCGGGTCGCCTCGCGTCCCCTCTCGAGCACGGAGGGATTGCTGCTTGACCTTGTGCAGCTCCGTCACATCCACCGTGTGCTGGAGAATGAAGGCCACCTGCCCGTCCCCATCGAGGATGGGCGTGTGGGTGGCGCTCCAGTAGCGATCCTCGGTGACAATGCCTCCCGGTGTCTGGAGCGGCATCCGGTAGGGAATCAACGCCAGGGTGTCCGGCGCCCGCGTGGCCAGCACCCGGCTGAGCGACTCGTGCAGCAGCCGGGCGCTGGGGTTGTTCGGATTGCCCGGATCATGGGGGAACACGTCGAAGAGGTAGCGCCCCAGCAGCTCCTCCAGGCGGCTGGCGGTGACGCGCAGGTAGGCCTCGTTGGCCGCGACGAACCTCAGCTCGCGGTCCAACAACATGTAGGGGTTGGGCGAGCGGGTGAACAGTGCCTGGAAGTCGGGAGTCGCGGACATGGAGCCTGCGTGACGTCAAATCACGGAGGTGTGCGCACAGGAAGCCGGGGCAATGTGCCCCACGGGGCAAAATGCCCCTGCCTGACAGATGGGCCCCGCTTCCGGCTCCCGGTGGGTGGCGGATGGCCCGGGGTGTGCACTCCTGGGAACTTGAACGGGGCCGGGCTTGTGTGGCGTGACAGTCACTCGGGCTTTTTTTTCCCCGCCTGCCGTATTCATGAAGGGGTAGGCAGGGCACCGCTGGCTGTCCACCGCCTGAGGCTCCGTGAAGGTCGCGCGCAAAATCACCTCTGGGCTCACGCTGTTCGCCATCGTCGTCATCACCGTGCTGGAGACGTTCGAGGTGCGCCGCGAGCTGCAGCGCTCCTCGCTCGACATGAGGTACGACCACCGGCTGCTGGGCCACACGCTGGCGGGCTCCATCGGGCGTGCGTGGGTGCAGTCTGGCGAGGACGAGGCGCTGGCACTGCTGGAGCAGGCCAATCGCTTCCAATCGCAGGTGAGCCTGCGCTGGGTATGGCTCGATGCGGGGCCTGGCCACGTACGGGAGCCCGATATGCCCGAGGGCCTGCTGAACGCGCTGCGGGCCGGGCAGGACGGCTGGAGGGTGGACCAGAGCATGGAGCCGGGGGTGCTGCGCTCGTACACCCCGGTGCTCATTGGCGATCAGCTGGGCGCCATCGAGATTTCCGAGTCGCTGACACAGGAGCAGCAGCACGTGCGCAGCACGGTGCTGGGCGCGGCCGTTGCCACCTGTGCCATCACCGCGGCCTTCCTGGTGGCGGCCGCCATCCTGGGGAGACGCATGGTGGGCAACCCGGTAGCCAAGCTGGTGCACCTGGCTCATCGCATTGGCGAGGGCCACCTGGAGTCCCGGGTGGAGCTGCGGCAGAACGACGAGCTGCGGACGCTGGCCGAGGCGATGAACCGCATGGGAGAGATGCTGCTCAAGGCCCGGGAGACGATCGCCTCGGAGACGGCGGCACGCCTGGCCACGCTCGAGCACCTGCGGCACGCGGACCGGCTCAACACGGTGGGCAAGCTGGCCTCGGGCGTGGCCCATGAGCTGGGCACTCCGCTCAACGTGGTGATGGGCCGGGCGAAGATGATCTCCTCGGGCGAGGTGGTGGGAGAAGAGGTGAGCGAGAGCGCGCGGATCATCGCCCAGCAGGCCCAGCACATGACGCGCATCATCCAGCAGCTGCTGGACTTCGCGCGGCGCCGCGCGCCCCAGCGGGCCCCCGAGGACCTGGGACAGCTCGTCGCGCGCACCCTGAGCATGCTCCGGCCGCTGGCCGCCAAGCGTGGGGTGGAGCTGATCAACCAGGTGCCCGAAGGCTTCATCCTGGAGGTGGACGCGGGCCAGCTCCAGCAGGTGTTCACCAACCTGGTAGTGAATGGACTCCAGGCCTCGGTGCACGGGGGCACGCTGCGCGTGAGCGCCGAGGCCGTGCGCGCCACTCCGCCCTCGGACGTGGGCGGGCCCGAGGCCGATTGGATGAAGGTGGATGTGGAGGATCAGGGAAAGGGCATCGCCCCGGAGGTGCTGCCGCACATTTTCGAGCCCTTCTTCACCACCAAGGATGTGGGCGAGGGCACGGGCCTGGGGTTGGCCGTGTCCTACGGCCTCGTCCGGGACCATGGCGGGTGGATCAGCGTGCGCACCGAGCTGGGGCGCGGCAGCTGCTTCTCGCTCTACCTGCCTGCCGGGAGCGCCTGATGCGAGGCCGGATTCTGATTGTCGAGGACGAGCGCGAGATGCGGGTGATGCTGGAAAAGGGCCTGGCGCGCCGGGACTTCGAGCCGCATGCCCACCTCTCCTCGGAGGAGGTGCTGGCGGGCCTGGCCACCGAGGACTTCGACGTGGTGCTCACGGACCTGCAGATGCCGGGGCTGAACGGGCTGGAGTTGTGCGAGCGAATCGCCCTCAACCGCCCGGACATTCCGGTGGTGGTGGTGACGGCGTTTGGCAGCCTGGAGACGGCGGTGGCCGCGATGCGCGCGGGGGCCTATGACTTCATCACCAAGCCGGTGGACCTGGACGCGCTGGTGTTCGTGCTGGAGCGGGCGGTGCAGCACCGCGCGCTGCGCCAGGAGGTGCGGCGGCTGCGCCAGGAGCTGGGCGAGCGCACGGGAGCGCGCGAACTCATCGGAGAGAGCCTCGCGCTGCGCCAGGCCTATGCGCTGATCGACCGGGTGGCGGAGCTGGACACCACGGTGCTGATTACCGGCGAGAGCGGCACGGGCAAGGAGGTGGCGGCCCGGGCGCTGCACACCCGGAGCCGGCGCAAGGACGGGCCCTTCGTGGCAATCAACTGCGCGGCCATGCCCGAGCAGCTCCTGGAGAGCGAGCTGTTCGGCCACGTGAAGGGTGCTTTCACGGACGCGCGCACAGCGCGCACGGGGCTCTTCGTCCAGGCCACCGGCGGCACGCTCTTCCTGGACGAGGTGGGGGAGCTGCCCCTGGGCCTGCAGCCCAAGCTCCTGCGCGCGCTGCAGGAGCGCCGGGTGCGCCCGGTGGGCGGCAACGAGGAGGTGGAGTTCGACGCGCGCATTGTCGCCGCCACCAATCGGGACCTGGAGCTGGCGGTGGAGGAGGACCGCTTCCGCGAGGACCTGTACTACCGGCTCAACGTCATCAACCTCGAGCTGCCGCCGCTCCGGGCACGGGGCAATGACGTGCTGGTGCTCAGCCAATACTTCATGGAGCAGTTCGCCGCGCGCACGGGCAAGCGGGTGGTGGGGCTGAGCCCCGCGGCGGCCCAGCGGCTGTTGGCCTACTCCTGGCCAGGCAACGTGCGGGAGCTGCAGAACTGCATGGAGCGCGCCGTGGCGCTCACCGCCTTCGAGCAGCTCACCGTGGAGGACCTGCCCGAGCGCGTGCGCAACTACAGCACGCACCGGGTGGTGCCCGAGGTGGCGGACGTGTCCGAGCTGGTGACGCTGGAAGAGGTGGAGCGGCGCTACATCCACCGGGTGCTGGAGGCCGTGGGCGGCAGCCGTACGCTGGCCGCGCGCATCCTCGGGGTGGACCGCAAGACGCTGTACCGCAAGCTGGAGCGCCGCATCAAAGAGGAGGATGCGGCGCGGTAGCCGGGGCGGGAGTGCCGCGGACAGTGGCCACGCGGCCCACCATCTTGTCCACCTCGTGCTCGCGCATGCGCAGCAGCGGACCGGGCAGCACTCCGCCCACGAAGACGAGGGCGAACAACCCCAGGGCGGCGAAGCGCTCGCGTGGCAGCAGGTCCTCCACCGTGTCCAGCCGGATCTTCTGCTCCGGGGACAGGCCGCCCAGGAAGGTCTTCTGGAAGGCGCGGAACAGGGTGATGCCGCAGATGGCGGTGGTCAGCAGCAGGGGCAGCGCCACCAGCGGGTGCGCCTCGAGCACGCCGTGGAGCAGCAGGTCCTCGCCCACGAAGCTCAGCGTGCCCGGGAAGCCCACGCTCGCGAAGCTCAGCAGGAAGAAGAAGGCCGCCATGCGGGGCGTCTTGCGCACCAGGCCGCCCAGCCGCGTCATGTCCGTGGTCCCGGTCCTGGCGCCCAGGGCCTCCACCACCAGCTTCAGCCCCGCCAGCGCCACGCCGGCCGCCACGCTCTGCAGCAGCACGCCCGCCACGCTCTGCGCGTTCATCGTCGCCAGCCCCGCCAGCAGCAGCCCGGACTGGCTCACCATCATGAAGCCCACCGTGCGGCGCAGATCCACCTGGGCCAGCGCCAGCACCGCGCCGTACAGCCCGCTGAACAGGCCCACCGCCGTGAGCATCACCTCACCCGCCGCCCAGGCCTCTGGCAGCAGCGGAATGACCACCCGCAGCAGCAGGAACAGGCCCGCGTGCATGTTCACCAGCAGCAGGCTCAGCCCGAACGGCCCGCGCGCCATGAGCACCGGCAGCCACGAGTGGAAGGGCACCACCGCCATCCTCACGCCCGCGGCCAACAGCAGCAGTCCGAACATCGCCAACTGCCACGAGCCCGGCACACCGCGAGCGATCAGCCCGGTGAGCTCGAACGGCGACTCGACGCCCGCGCTCCAGCCCTGCACGCCCACCAGCGCCGTGGCCAGCAGCAGCGGCAGCGTGCCCGCGAGCATATAGGTGCGGAAGGTCCGCAGCGCCCGGGACTCCGGACGGGCCCTGGCGCTGCGGGAGACGAGCACCCCACCCGGCACCAGCGTGGCCACCCAGAAGAGCGACAGCAGCGCCAGGTCCCTGGCGCAGAAGAAGCCCAGCGTCGCGCTCTCGGTGAGCAGCAGCACCACCAGCGCGCTCCGGTCCAGGGCCTGACGAGGCCCAGCGGCCACCAGGCCCAGCGTCAACAGCGCGGTGAGGGCCAGCGCCACCACGCTGGCGCCATCCACTCCCAGCAGCAGCTCGAGGCCCAGCCCCGGCACCCTGCCCCAGGCATCCACCAGCTGCGGCCCGGAGGCTCCGCTCTGGAAGAGGCCGATGACCACGCCCGCCAGGGCCAGGGTCAGGGCCGTGACACCCACGGCCACCTGCCGGGCCCGCGCGGGCTGACGGATCCACGCCAGCGCCACGGCGCCCAGCGCCGGCAGCACCACGAGCATGGACAGAAAGGGAAGAGTCCTCATCGCACCACTCCAGTCGATTCGTCGCTCGGCGAGCCATGGGCCGCCACCACCTTGGGCTCCAGCGGGGGCTGGGGCGGCTGCTTCGGCTCCCAGCCACTCAGCGCGCCCACCCAATACCGCTCGGCCTTGTCGATCCACTGCCCCACCCGCAGCAGGGGCCTCATCGCCCAGCTCTCGTGCAGCACCTCGAGAGCGAAGCGCTCCAGCGCCAGCCGGTAGAGGTGGCGCACCAGGCCCGCGGGCAGCGCGCGGTGGACCATCGCCGCCGACGGAGCCTCGGCCGCCTTGAGCGCTGACCGGCGCGCCAGCACCTCGCGCAGCGCCGACGGAGCCCGCAGCAGCTGCAGGCAGCGCAGGCACGCGTGAGCCACCAGGTGCACCAACGCCAGCCGGTAGAGCCCCAGGCCCACCTCGGCGAAGATGAGCCCCACCTGGGTGAGCACGCCGTACGCCAGCGCGCTCTTCACGTCCGTCTGCACGCGCCAGGCGAGCGTGGCATGCACCGCCGTCACCAGCCCCACGCCCACCAGCGCGATGGACACCACCAGCGAGCCCGCCAGCAGCGGCGCGGCCCGCAGCAGCAGGTACACGCCCGCGTGCACCGAGAGCGCGCCGTAGAACAGGGCGCTCGAGGGCGTCGGCCCCTCCATCGCCCGGGGCAGCCAGCTGCTGAAGGGGAACTGGGCCGACTTGCCCATGGCCGCCAGCACCAGGCACAGCCCCAGCACCGTCATGGGCACTGCGCCCAGCGCCACCCCCGGGCCCGGCCAGGCCGTGGAACCGAGCGCTCCCGCCCACTCGGCGGTGCCCATCCAGTGGTGCAGCAGCACCGCGCCCACCAGCAGGCCCATGTCACACAGCCGGTAGATGGTGAATGCCCTCAGTCCCGAACGCACCGGCGTGGTGCGCTCCTGGAAGAAGGCGATCAGCAGCGCCGAGGTGAGGCCCACCAGCTCCCAGCCCACGAAGAGCAGGTCCGCGCTGCCGGCCGACACCAGCACCAGGAAGCCCGTGGCGAACAGCGAGAGCAGCAGGAAGAAGCGCGCGAAGCCCTGCTCCCGGTGCAGGTAGTTCACCGAGAACCGGCCGATGAGCACGCTGATGGCGCTGCCCAGCACCATCATCGTCACCGACAGCCGGTCGAGCAGGAAGGACACCTCGAAGGTGTAACCCCCGGTGGAGAACCAGGGGCCCACGTTCACCACCAGCACCTCCTGGTGGCGCATCAGCAGGCACAGCGCCGTGCCCACCGAGCCCAGCAGCGACAGCCACAGCGCGCGGAGGACCCAGGTGGACACGGTGCGCTCGCCCGGCGCGCGGTGCACCAGCATCACCGTGCCCAGGGCCAGGAAGGCCAGCGCGGGCCAGAGGGGCACGGAGGTGGCGAGCAGCCCCACCTCGAAATCACTGAGCTGCATGGACAGAACTCCCAGAGCGGACAGAAGGGGTGTCAATCAATGCCGGCGGCAGGAAGTCCCGGTGCCCGCGGTACCACGCGGGCGAGGAGGCAACCACCGGCAGCGGCTTCTCGGGTGGAGTGATGGGCTGGAAGCCCTGGGGTGTGAAGCGCTGCATGGCGCCCGTCTCGGGATCCACGCTCACGAGCTGCACCCACGCGTTGCCAATCAGCTCGCGCAGCTCGCGCTGGCGCTCGTAGATGCCGCCCAGCACCGCCACGCTCGCCTCCACGACGATGAGCAGGCGCACCGGCTCGTGGATCTCGATCATCTGCCGGGGCAGCCCGGTGCGCAGATCGCTCTCCACCCCGTCCATCACCCCGAGCATGCCGGTGAGGTTGTGAGGCAGCTTGGTGCCGCACCCGTAGCGGTCGTTGTCGACGCAGGAGAAGTAGTACTCCAGGTTGATGCCAGCGCCCACCGGGCCCACCGCCGCCAGGATGCGCTCCAGGATGGAGCCCGTGGGGTCCACCGCCGAGTCATACGAGACGAGGAACGCGCGCCGATCCAGGAACAGGCCCCGCGTCATCGAACGGCGGCCCACGATGCAGGCCGCGTTGGTGACGTGGCCGAGCTCCGGCCGGGCCTGGCTCAGGTCCACCGCGCGCTCCTCCACGTGCCGCAGCGCGGCGGCGGGAGACAGCGTGAGCGGCGCGGACTCGAAGCGGCGGCAGCGCTCGTGCGCGGAGAGCTTCCGGGCCTCGTCCATCTGCTGCCGGAACGCCGCCAGCTCGCCCTGGAGTGACGCGGGCACCCGCTCCGTGTCAGCCAGTACCACCTCGTCGGTGGTGGTGTTGTGCAGCCCGCCGAGGAAGAAGGTGGTGTCGGGGATGTGGATGCCGCGGGTGCGCAGCTTCGCGCGGACCTCGGGACGGTTGGCCATCTCCGAGAAGAGGCGCGCGTTGGGGCTGCCATGCCGGCCGCCGCAGGCGCCGCAGTCATAGGCGGACTGGTGCGGGTTGTTGACGCTCACCGCGCCGTGGCCCAGCAGCACCACCAGCGGGGCGAAGTCCTTGATGAGCCCCACGTTCTCCAGCGTGGCGGCCACACGGTCCGCCTGCTCGGCCACCGTGAAGCCCATGGGCTTCTGATCAGCGGCCGTGGGATGCTCGTCCGGACGCAGGCTCATCAGCACCGTGCGCGGAGCAGGCAGCAGCTTCCGGGAAACGGCCCGGCGCCACCGGTCCACCGTGTGCGGGAAGAGCAGGTGCAGCGGCAGCAGCAGCGCGGACAGCAGGCCGAGCAGCGGCGTGAGCAGCCAGCCGAACTCCAGCGAGTGCGAGCCGCTGTGCAGCCAGTGGTCGAACCGGCCCCACAGGACACGCAGCCGGGCGCGGGAGTGGGCCAGGTGCTCGTGGTCCGGATGCGGATGCTCCAGCACCTGGTGCTTCGGGGTGACGACCACGGGGCACAGGGCGGCGTGGTTCGCGTCATCCAGGCCGCGGTAGTCCACCGCCACGCCGAAGAAGCCCGCCACGCCGAACGTCTCGTGCCGGGGGCTGAGCTCCTCGAAGTGGCGGCGGATGCCCTCCTCCCGGTCGTCGATGCAGAAGAACACCTGGAAGCGCGCGTCGCTCACCGTGCGCACCGCCTCCGGGCGGCGGCGGTTCTGCGCCAGGCCCTGGAGCACATCCATCCGGTAGTGGTGCTCGTAGGCCTCCTGCCACACCCGGCGGCGCGCGGTGGCGTCGAAAGCGTTGAGCCAGGACAGCAGGGCCTGCCGCTGGACGGCCGGAAAGTCCGCCACGTCCATGGCCGTCATCCCCCCAAGCTGCGCGAGCTGGAAGAAGCGCCAGCTCCCCTCCTCCACCGGACGCTCCAGCGCCGGAGACTGAGGCTGCGCCCAGCGCCGGACGTGCTCCAGCAGTCCGGACAGCGGAACGTCGTAACCCAGGTGCCGCCGTGCCACGTCGCGAAGTGCGAAGCGCTCCATCGTCAGGCGCACGGCCAGGAAGTCCATCAGTGAGGCCGGAGGCGAGCCCACGGGGCGATCCGCTGGGTTGGTCTCCAGCCGGTGCATCATCCCGGCCCAGCCGGGCAGCGCGAGCAGCACGCGGGCGAGGAAGTCGTCCCACTGCGCCTCGGGAACGCCCAGCTCCGCGAGCGCCTCCAGCACCACCTCGCGAGCGGTCAGGCCACGGCGCTCGGCCTCGGTGAGTTCGTCCTCCAGTCCGTGGAGCCACGAGGGCAGCACGCCGCTGCCCCGGAGCTTCATCGCGCGCCAGGCCAGGTACAGTCCGTGCTCGCGGTCCGGCATGCTCCAGTGGGCCACGCCCTGATCGAGGAAGGCCGAGCACGCGCGAATGAGGTGCGGGTGGACCAGGTCCGCCACGTCCTCACCCGTCGCCTCCTTCACCACCTCGCGGTGGCTGCGCACCGGCTCCGTCTTGTCCGTGGACACCTGGGGCTGTTCCTGCAGGAGCGGCGCACGGCAAGCGGCCCACAGGGCGCTCACCGCGAAGGCCTCGGGCACTCGGCTCAGCCGTTCGCGCAGCGAGGACACGCTTCCATTGCCGCCAAAGGTTGCCGCGAGCGCCTGCTCGGGGCGGGCCGTCTCCAGCTCGGGACCCAGCAGTGCCTTCGCCAGATCCGCCATCGTCCAGTCCCGGCCCACGCGATCCAGCCACGCGCGCACACCCTCGATGGAGCGCTGGAGAAGCCGCGTCCGGGTGGCCTCGGGAAGGTCCGCGCGGAGCCGCTGCGAGGAGGCCAGCTCGGACAGCCGCCACCGCAGCGAGGCCGCCGTCTCCACCTGCGGCGGGTGGAGCATCACCAGGCGCTCCAGCTCCAGGCGCGACAGTTTTCCGGGAAGGTCCTGCCCCACCGGCTCGCCCGAGGCCCGCTCGGTCAGCGCCGCCGTGAGGTCCTCATCGTTGATGCGGCCCTGCTGGTAGAGCTCGCGGTAGCGCGGCTCGGGTAGATAGGACTCGGTGCCAAACGTCTTGCCCGCGGACGCCAGCGCCTCGTGAAAGGGCAGGTGCTGGAAGGCGTGCAGCGTGTTGTGGTGCACGAAGACGCCAATGGGCCCCTGCACGGGCAGCAGGTGGGCCGCGTGGTCCAGCGCCTGGCTCAGCCGTTGGGCCTTGTTCTCCACGGGGGGATGTTCCCCGGTGTGGTGCGGTTGGCTCATGGTGTTCTGCTCAGGAAGAGAGGCCAAGGGTGGTGCCCGCCTTCTTGCGAGCGGCGAGCGGGTGCCGGGAGAGGCTGTGGTGCTCCTCCAGCCCGAGGAGGCGCAGGTGGCGGCCCTGCTGGGCGAACTCGTGCTCCAGCTCGTGCAGCCGCTCCATCGTCGTGTGGTCCACCAGCCGGGCGTTGGACAGGTCCAGCTCCACGTGCTTGGCACCGTCCAGCTTCATCAGGTGCTTCTTGATGATGAGGTAGTTGGTGAAGACGGCCGCGTGCCGCACGCGCAGCACCACGGTCCCGTCGCGCTGCTGCGTTTCAATCTCCGGCCGGAACAGGCTGACCGGCGGCGCCCCATTGAACAGGTGGACCACCGTCTTCAGGGCGATGCCCGCGGCCACGCCCACCAACAGATCCGTGGCCAGCGTCATCACCAGGGTGAAGGAGAAGATGGCCAGCTGTTCGGCGCCAATGCGCAGCGTCTTCACGAACTCGCTCGGCGAGGCCAGGCGCACGCCGGTAAAAATGAGCATGGCGGCCAGCGCGGCCAGCGGGATGCGGTGGATCAGCATCGGCGCGAAGGCCACGAACAGCAGCAGGAACAGGCCGTGGAAGAAGTTGGACAGCCGGCTCCGGGCTCCGTAGTTGATGTTGGCCGAGCTGCGGACAATCTCGGAGATCATCGGCAGGCCGCCGAAGATGCCGCAGATGAGGTTGCCCACGCCGGTGGCCAGCAGGTCCTTGTCCAGGTCCGAGCGGCGCTTCTGCGGATCCAGCATGTCCACGGCCTTGGCGCTCAGCAGCGACTCGATGCTGCCCACCAGGGCGAACATGGCGATGTACTTGAGCGACACGGCCGAGAAGACGACCGAGAAGTCCGGAAAGGTGATGGCAGACAGCAGGTTGCCCGGCAGGTTCACCAGGTAGTTGGGGCCCACCGTGTAGACCTGCTGCGACCAGGTGAAGGTGTGCTCATGGTCCAGGTCGAAGAAGAGCCCCAGGGGCACCGCCGCCACCAGCACCAGCAGCGGGGCCGGCACCCGCTTGAGGAACTGCACCCGCTTGCTCAACAGCATGTGCCCGAAGATGAGCACCAGGCTGACGGCCCCGATGAAGGCGATCTCCGGGTTCATCTTCAGGAGGCTCCGGGGAATCTCCGCCAGCAGCGCGAACGGCGCCTTGGCCTCCGGAGTGACTCCCAGCAGCGTGTGCGCCTGCTTGGAGAAGATGATGACGCCAATGGCCGCCAACATCCCGTGCACCACGGACGAGGGGAAGAAGTCCCCCAGCTTCCCCGAGCGCAGCACCGCGAAGAGGATCTGCACCACCGCGGCGATGGCGATGGTGGCCAGCGCGCGCCGGTAGCCCACGCGCATGTCACCTCCGCCCAGCTCCTGCACCGCGCCGATGGCGATGGCGATCAACCCCGCGGCAGGGCCCTTGATGGTGAGCCGTGCGCTGCCCAGCCAGGTGGAGACGATGCCGCCCACCACGGCGGTGAGGATGCCGGCCACGGGCGGAAAGCCACTCGCCATGGCGATGCCCAGACACAGCGGCATGGCGATGAGGAAGACGAGGAACCCGGAGACGACGTCATTCTTCCAGGAGGGCGCTGCGGTGAGAGACGGGGAAGCGGAATCAGGCGGAGACTGCATGAAGGCTCTACCTCCAGGGGAGGAACGGGGCTGCGCGAAAGGCAAAAGGGCTCCAGCCGGGTCACACGGCGGAGCGGGGCAAAGGGCTGGGTGGTGCTGCCCCGGTGAGTGAGGGAGCAGCTCGGATGAGCGAAGCGGTCCAGCTTCCCTAGGCAACCCGTGTGCCAGCGGCGGTGGGCTCCGTTTCAGAGCGGGCGGCGCGGGGCGTTCTGTCCGGTGGGGCGGAAGCCTGGGGCACCGCGCCCCAGCGCCCGGGGCACGGGGCATAATGCCTCGCGTCATCGGGGAAGCGTGAACCCCGCGACACGGGAGCAAGCGGCAGCTCGCGGGTGCTCCCCTGCCAGGCTGCTGGCCCCCCGGGGTGCTCTCCGAGCCTCATTCAGGCGAAGATGTGGGAACACGAGAGCCGCTCCCCCATCCGGCGCCTGCGAGGTGAAGCCATGAGGCTGTTTCTGGGACCTGTCCTTTATGCCGAGCCCCAGACGGACCCGGAGGCCTGGACCTTCTCGGTGAACCTGCTGCTGTCCGGGCGGGAGACGGCGAAGCCTCCACCGCTGAAGCTGACGTTCCGGGACGGCACGGGCCAGGAGCTGGGCAAGGTGTCCGGCCCCACGCTGGCGGCGGACTTCTCCGGGCTGGAGGAGCCATGGGCCTGCGTCTCATGGAAGTGGGCGGTGCGGCTGCCCCGGCAGCAGGCGGATCAGCGGGTGAGCTACCGCTTCGACGCGACGGGCCCGGCGGTGGACTGGCACATGGACGACGTGAGGGACGTGCTCGTGCCGGCGCGGGGTGCGCTGCCCCGGTGCGCCTTCTTCTCCTGCAACGGGGTGAGCAACCCGAAGGGCTGGGCGGCGATGGAGCGCCCCTTCGCGCTCTGGGAGGAGATGCGCCGCCAGCAGGAGAAGGACGGGGGCTTCCACCTGCTCATTGGCGGAGGGGATCAGCTCTACGCCGACAGCCTCTGGTACACGAACAGCACGCTGGCGCGCTTCCAGGAGCTGTCGCGCGAGCACCGGCTGCGCAAGCCGGCGCCCGAGGGGCTCGAGGCGGAGCTGCTGCGCGACTACGTGCGCGTGTACATGGAGCGCTGGGGCGAGCACGGCATTGGCCCCATGCTGGCGCGCGTCCCGGGCCTCTACACGTGGGACGACCACGACATCATGGACGGCTGGGGCTCGCAGGAAGAGCTGCAGGAGTCCCCCACCCTGCGCGCCCTCTACGGCGCGGCGGCGGTGGCCTTCGAGGCCTTCCAGCTCGGCGCGCTGCGCGAGGACCTGAAGAAGCGGCGCGAGCCCGGGGCGACGCACTACTTCCAGGCCGCCAGCTTCCTGGGCGAGGCGTGTGACCTGGACGTGGTGCTGCTGGACCTGCGCAGCGGGCGGACGAGCCGCACGCTGCCCAGCGGCAAGGTGGACTACACCATCCTGTCGGAGGTGCAGTGGCGGCGCTTCGACGCCTGGCGCCAGGAGCACGGCGCGCGCGCGGCGGAGCGCAAGCGGCCCCGGCACGTGCTGCTCGTCTCCTCCATTCCCCTGGTCTACATGCGCTTCCAGCCGGGGGTGGAGAGCGCGGCCAGCCTGATCGGCATGCGCGATGACCTGCTGGACCAGTGGGAGTCGGTGATCCACCGGGGCGAGCGCACGCGGCTGATGATGAACCTGTTCGAGCTGTCGAAGGACTCGAGCTGCGCGGTGACGGTGCTGTCGGGAGACGCGCACGTAGCGTCGCGGGCGTTGATGCGCTCGCGCAACGTGCGCCACCTGCACCCGGGGTACTCCGAGGTCTACATCGAGCAGGTGACGAGCTCGGGCATCATGCACCCGCCGCCCTCGGCGTTGGAGCTGATGGGGTTCCGCTCGCTGGCCAACCACCTGGCGGAGGACCTGCCGGGACACCTGCGCACGGAGCTGCTGCCGGTGGGCACGGACCTGTACCTGCGCGAGCGTAACTGGCTGGCCATCCGGGTGTCCGAGGGCCTGGGGGGCCGCTCGCCAAAGCTGTGGCTCAAGTGGGAGGCCGAGCACAGCCACATTGATGTACAGGTCGTGGTGGACCCACCACCGGTGACGCCGCGCTGACAAACCCGGCGATCTACCTCATGGGTCATGGCGCAGGATGGGTGGAGGTGACTTAACCTTCGGGCGATGCTCGAGCCCTTCGAGAGCCGTCTGAGTGCCTGCACCATTCAGCAATTCATCGAGGTGCGTAATCACCTCGAGCAGCTGCCGGAGATGCCCACCTTCGAGCAGGCAGCGCAGCGGACCTCGGAGATCATCTACACCGCGTTCCGTTCCTCGCTGGTGCTGGTGCGCACGTTCATCACCGTGCCTTTTGGGTGGCTGCCCCGGGACACGCAGACCCTGGTGAGCGATGCGGCCCGGAGCCACCAGGTGGCAAATCTATTGAAGCCGGACTCGCTGGTGTTGTCGCTGGCGGGGACCGCGGGGAGCCAGCCGGCGTGGAACGACCGGAAGCTGTCGCGCAGGCACCAGGGCATTCCGCTGATCTCCTCGCACTTCGTGCTGTCGGTGCCGATGCTCTCGCGCCTGCTGCGCCAGATGGGCCTGGACGTGGGGTGGTTGGACGCGCGGGACATGGAGCTGGTGGAGCAGAACATGGCCTCACCGCTCTTCTATGTCCCGGACGCGGCGACGACGGTGGACAAGGTGCTGCGCCGGGTGATTTCGGATCAGGACTTCGTGCGGATGTATGGAGTGAAGACGGTGTTCGGGCTGGGGGGCAGCTACGTGATGCAGCAGAACGCGATGCTGGTGATGGTGGTGTTCTGCTCGGAGCTGGTGCCGAAGCCGGTGGCGGAGCTGTTCTCCACCCTGACCACCCAGCTGGTGGCGAAGACGTACTCAGTGGTGCGCGAAGGGGCCATCTTCCGGTTCTAGCCCTGGTACGCGGGCAGGCGAGCAGGGGCTTGCTGGCAGCGGGGAGGCTTGGAGCCTGGGGTGGACGTCCCGACATTGAGCCTCGTGACGCGCGGGCACTCCGCGCGCGGAACGAGGAGACGACCATGGACAGGCGGAAGTACGACCCCCTGAAGGACGGCAAGGACCCCTCGAACAAGCCGCCGTTCGCCAAGGACCGGGTCGACCGTGGGCTCGAGGCGGATGACACCAAGCCTCTGTACGCGGACGAGTCCACGCACGACACGCGCGAGCAGAAGTTCGCGTTGGACAGCGACGGCCCAGCGGGCGGCCCGGTGCCAGACATCCGCAGCCCGATCGACGAGGCGGACGAGCTGGAGCGCGAGCAGCGCGGCCGTGAGAAGGCGGACGAGGAGCGGAGCTGAGCTCCCCTCTAGATCCGGACTAGACCTCCTCGAACCACGTGCCGGTGGCACCCATGCGATCCAAGGCATCCTTGATCCCCTCCGGGATGCCTTCTCGTCGATACAGCGGATGAGGCGCGTGGCCACGATGCCGAGCCGGTGGCAGGCCGCCCTCGCCCTCCCCTCAGCCCAGGCGCCCCCTCCGCACCCAAGTTCCCCCGCGCGCCCGAAAGCTCTGCTGCTGCCCTCAGGACAGACCCCAAGAACTCTTCGCAAGCTCAGACACCGGCTCAGGCGCAACCCCCGCGCAAGCTCACGCCTGTGCAAGCCGCGATGACACGCTGGCTCGACCCAAAGGTGGCTCGACAGCGGTTTGACCTGGGGTTAGCGGAGGCCAAGCAGAAATTTCCCCACCTCCAGGGCAAGCCCCCTCAGGAGCACCACGTCCATCCCAAGTATCTGGGAGGCCCCCAAGATGGCCCCACGGTGAAGGTCGATCCGGCCTACCAACTCATCAACAACGAGTTCCGCAGAGAGTATGCATACAACTCGAAGTTGCCCGATCTTGAAGTTCAAGAAGAGATCATGAAGAAGGTGTATTCGAAGTATCCCCTGCCTGGAGTGCACTTCTGATCATGCGTGAGACCCTTGAGCTTCGTCTGTCTGGGGCCAAAGCCGCTCTGCATGTTCCCGGGTATGAGACGCAGGGTCTGGATCAGCTCGATACGGTCAGGCTGCACCTGGAGGTCCACGACCCGCTGGTGAAACAGCTACGGGCCGTTGAAGCCGAGTACCGGGCGCGGGGTACCACCCTGTTCACGATGTGCGAGTTGAGTATCCATTATACCGCGAGTGAGCTTCAGGCGGCGGAGCACCTCAAGGTCGAGTTCTGGCCCTTCTTCATGCCCTCCGGTGAGGAGTGCGGCACCCCATATGATGATGCTCGCGCTTGCCCTCTGTGCGGCGCGGGCGCGCCCCAGCTCGGCGAACTGCGTCTGAATGTGGGCCGCATTCCCAAGAGCCGGGACCTGGCCGTCACCCCCGGCGCTGAGTTCGTGGTCTCCTCGCGCCTGGCCAAGGCCATGCGGGCTCACCGCATCACCGGTTTTGAACTGCGTCCCGTGCTCAGCAAGGGGGGTAAACCCACGGAGGCCTGGCATCAGCTCATCATTCCCGCGGCCACGGTGGAGCCCACCCTGCCTACGCGCTTTGGCAAGAGCTACCTGGCCCCCGAGCCCGATGAGACCCGCTGCCCCCGAGGCCATGTCCTGGGCAGGCGCTTGCTCTCTCCGCTTCACGTCGCTCGCTCCAGCCTGCATGCGCTGGATTGGCAAGCCCTCCGCGGGCTGCTCGGCGCGCGCCAGGGGCTGTTCCGTCCCCACCCGCTCTTCATCATCTCCCAGCGGCTCTACCGCCTGCTCAAGAAACTCAAGGTGCGGAACCTCAACGAGGAAGTTGCCCACGTTGTCTGACGGGGCCTCACCGCGCAGCCTGGCCTTCCACAGGCTTGTCCTGCCGCGCCCCACGGCTCCACGCTCGGTATGCTCCTGCCCGGTATTCAGCGGCCTTCTTCTCTTCTTCCCACTGCCGCAGGCTGAGCGCCGCCGGGTGAAGGGTGTGCCGCTTCAGCCGCTGGTGAAGGAACAGGAGAGTGCCACAGCCGGCTGCCAGGAGCACGGAGGCAGAGACACAGGTCGCGGGTCCCTCGTCACGGTGCGGGTCCCCCCGTCAGCGGACGGGTCCTCCCGCACCGGCCGTCCCGCTGGTTCAAGGTCCTCGTGAGTTCACCCGCGGCCAAGCTGCACCGCCGACGCTGTCGGGACGAAGCTGTTGGGTTGTTGGACAGGTGGGCGCCGAAGCACGGCCGGCGGGTCCTCAGCCCCGTGCCGCCCACCGGGTGAGGCAGGCTACACCAGAGCCGGAAGCGGGGGCGTCAGCGGCAGGCCACCGCAGCACAGGTGAATCATCGCCGTGAGGGCCTTGGCACTGTGGAAGCCGAAGGCGCGACGGGTGAGGAGGCGAATCTTGTTGTTGAGTCCCTCGATGAGGCCGTTGCTAAGGCCGGTGGAGACATAGGCGGGAATGCCTTGCTTGAAGCGGCGTAGCGTCTTGCTCAGCTTGACGAAGGGCTTGAGCTTGGAGCGGCAGGCCCACCTCTCCCAGCTGTCCAGGTGCTGCTC
>DASVVJ010000347.1:0-38462 GCA_036389955.1 Myxococcaceae bacterium | reverse complement strand
CTCGACATCGGCGACGCACCTCTTTTTTCGACATTTTTCGGTGCGTCGCAAGTGCCGGAAAAGACTGCACAAACCGCCGTGCGGGCTAAGGGAGCACGCAGGTGGACGCCTGCGCCTGCACGTGGGCCACGAGGGCCTGCAGCGCCTGCTTGAGCGCTCCCGGGTGGTCGGCCGTGTAGTAGATGCCGCCGCCCACCGCCGCCGTGTTCTTCAGCAGGTTGCTGTGCCAGCCGTAGCCCACGGTGTGCACCCTCAGGCTCTGCTTCCCGCTGGTATCGAAGTCGCCCACCACGTCCGGCGTGTGGCGCTGCAGGTCCTGGTTGGCCAGCAGCTTCGCCACGTCATCCAGAAGGTAGTTCAGGTTGTCGTCCGCCGTGTTGAGGGGGTTGGAGCCCTTGTCCCGCATAGCGAGCGAACCGGGGCCGCACGGCGCCGTGTCCGGGCAGTAGACGGGCCCGCCGTTGAGGGTGCGAAGCTTGGTCACCACCGTGGAGCTGAGGGAGTCATTGGTGGGCTCGCCATCGGTGATGACGATGACGGCCGAGTGCTGACAGCCCCAGCACACGCTGCGCAGCTGCGAGGTCAGCGCGGCGTTCTGATAGCCGGACGGGTAGGTGTAACCGGTGCCGAAGCCGAACACGTTCTGGTACACGCCGATGTCCGAGGTGAAGTAGTAGCCGAGGTTGAGCAGCGAGCGCGCCAGGGGCGTGCCCGTGGTGAACGTCAGGTTGTTGATGCCGTTGATGTAGGTTTCCCGGTAGGCCTCGAACGCGTTCGGATCCGCGCGGGCCACGTCGCACGCGGCCTTCTGTCCCTGGGCCAGAGAGCTGTTGGGCGCGGGGTTGAGGAAGTAGCTGTACCCCACGCGCGTGCTCATCACCTCCTCGAGCACCTGCTTCACCGCCGCCCTCACTCCCACGTACTTGGGCGGGTTGAAGTTGAGGAAGCGGCCCCAGAGGATGAAGTTGGGGTTGGTCAGGTCACCGCTGTTGACCGCCTCGGCCTCGGGCAGCTTGTAGTAGCCCTTGGTGCTCAGGCAGCTCAGGCACTGCTCATAGTCCGACGCGCGCGTGCTGTTCCAGTCCGGCACCTGCATCTGGCACGCCTCTTCCTTCGAGTTCCACTGCGGCGCGGGGTTGGTGAGGTCCTGCCAGTACATGTACCCGTAGAACTTGCTGTCCTGGAACAGGTTGGGGAAGCCCAGGTCCGTTCCCACTCCGGTGCCCAGGTCCGGCACCGGGTAGACGGTGTTCGGGTCCCACCCCCGGATGGTCTGCGCCGAGTCCAGCCTCGGGTTGACGCAGCCATTCGTGGTGAGGTTGAAGAAATCGATGTGGTTGCTGTTCGTGAGCTGCGGCAGCTCTCGCATCGAGCCCGAGGTGTCCACCAGCAGGTGGAGGTTGGGCGGTGCGACGGTCTCTGCCGCCGCGGGGCCCGCGAGTCCAAACAGCGCCAGGCCAATGCATACGCTTCGAGTGAATCGCTTCATGATCGGGCCTCCAGGGGTTCTGTGCCTTTCTATCCCACTGTCGCGGTGCGGATGAGCACCTGAGAGGTTCTGCGCGTGCGACACAGCTTGAAAGTCCCCCGCTGCTTGGGGTCTACAATGGGCGGTTGATGCGCACCCCCCCTCTGCTGATCAGCCTTCTGGCTTCGCTGCTGCTCCTGTCCTGCTCCGATGCGGGGCTCTACGCGCTCGATGGGCGCGGGCCCAGCGGCAGGGACCGCGCGGACTTCGCGGGCGAGGCCTGCATTCCCCTGGCCAGCGGGGATGCCTTCCCGGTGAAGGTCGTCTTCGCCATTCAGGGCGGGCAGGGCGTGCCAGCGGAGCTGGTGGGCTACACCACCGATGCGCTGGGCACGCTCAGCAGCCGCTTCTCCGGCCCCTTCATCAAGTTCTCGCTGGTTGCCTTCCACACGGTGGCTACCGGCCTGCAGGGCAGCTTCGCGGACGCCGCCACCTTCCAGACGGCGCTGTCTCGCTACGCCAGCTACCAGGAGACGGGACCCATCAGCATCCGCTCCGCGCTGCGGCTCTCCAAGAGCCTGCTCTCGGGGGACATGCAGACGTCCTGCCGGGGCGCGGTGGGCCGCACCCGCTACCTCGTCGTCCTGGTCATCACCGGCTCGGACGTGAGCTGTGATAACCCCGCCTTCAACGTGGGCATCGACTCGGACTGCGCGGACCTCACCGCCTCGCGCGGCGCCGCCGCGTGCAGCCAGTGCGAGCTGACCGTCGTCACCGGCGAGCTCAAGGCCCTGCAGCAGCAGTTCGGCGCCGGCGAGGTGGTGGTGCAGCCCATCTACGTGCGCACCACGCCGGACCCCGTCACCCGGGACCAGGTGGCCGCCATCGCCAACGCCGGCGGCACCGAGGCCATCGAGACGGATCCCGAGGGCCTGCGCGACGCGATCTCCAACGTCAACTACGCCTCGCTGCAGACGCAGCTCGTGCTCAAGCGCTTCCTGGCCTTCAACCGCAACGTGCAGGTGCGCGCCGGCCAGGTGCTCGCCGACAGCGACGGTGACGGCGTGGCGGACGAGGACGAGGCGGACCTGGGCCTGCTGCCGGACGACCCGGACTCTGATCGTGACGGACTGATGGACGGCATCGAGCTGCGCATGGGGCTCGATCCGAACGCCGTGGACGAGATCAACGGCTGCAACGTCTCGCTGGATGATGACGGCGACCGGCTCAACACCTGCGAGGAGCGCGTGCTGGGCACCGACCCCTGCATGGGCGACAGCGACGGAGACGGGCTGCCAGACCTGGTCGAGGCGCTCACGCGCACCAACCCGCTGGTGCCCGAGGACCTGCTGGACACCGACCGCGACGGCATCACCAACATCCAGGAGGTGGAGTCGCGGGGCGATCCGCTCAGCGCCGATCTGGCCTTCCAGGCCGAGCGTGGCTACGGCTACTCGCTGGCGCCCATCGACAACACACCGGATGGGCGCGCCTGCTACCGGCTGCGCGCCGAAAACATCACCGTGGTGGAGACACTCGAGCGGCCCCACCCCTTCATCCCCGGCCGCGACATCCCCGCGGGTACCAACGACATCTACCTCTACCTGCAGGTGGGGCGGGACAATGATCCGCGCGGCTCGGGCGTCGGCTCGCTCTTCATCGACTCGGTGGGCTACACCAACGAGCAGGGCAAGGACTTCACCGGCGTGCGCTCCTTCGAGCCCAACAACTTCATCCTGGGGACTTGAGCCCCCGGTGTGGGGTGGACCCCCCGCTCAGGCTGGGGTCTGCCCCCCACACTTTTTGCCCCCACCCGGACCCGGCTTGTCCAAATCCCTGAAATTCCTGTCCCTTGCTGTTCACCAGCCATCGGATCGGCTCTTGCTAGGGGCACCCTCTCGAAAGGAGTCACCATGACACTCTCCCGTATCTCCCTGCCGGTTCTTCTGCTCGGCGCCTACTTCGCTGCGCCCGCTCCGGCCTGGGCGCAGACCAACGCGGTGGACAATCCGGAGTGCCTCGGCACCCAGTGTGGCCGTCCCAAGGAGGAGGGCGGTGGCTGTGGCTGCGGCTGCGGCTGCTCGGTGTGGGTGGCGTACACGGATGACGGCGTGACGCTGGCGTACACGGATGACGCCGACGGCGACGGCAAGGCGGATGACCGCGACAACTGCCCGTTCGCCTCCAACCGCGACCAGGCGGACGGAGACGGCGACAGCGTGGGCAACGTGTGTGACAACTGCTCGAGCCTGTCCAACTTCCAGCAGCGCGACACGGACGGAGACGGGCAGGGCGACGACTGCGACGCGGACGCCGACGGGGACACCATTCCCAACTCGACGGACAACTGCGCCTTCGTGCCCAACCGGGACCAGAGCGACCTGGACCAGGACACCAGCCGCACGGACCTGCCGCAGGAGAACCGCGGCGGTGACGTGTGCGACCTGGACGACGACAATGACGGCCGCGCGGACGGCGTGGACAACTGCCCCCGCCTGCCCAACCCCACCCAGCAGATGCCGCAGGACGCCACCCAGTGCCGCGTGGACGGGGACGGGGACACCGTGTCCGACAACGGCGACAACTGCCCGGGCACGGCCAACCCGAGCCAGGCCGACAAGGACGGGGACAAGCTGGGCGACGTGTGCGACCCGGACATCGACGATGACAGCGTGCTGAACAAGGACCCCTCGGGCAACGCGCTGGACAACTGCCCCTACATCGCCAACCGCGACCAGCTGGACGACGACGGCGACAAGGTGGGCGACGTGTGCGACACCCGCTACTGCGCGGTGATCAACCCGGCCAACCCGGATGACTGCCTGGATCCGCGGGCCCCGTTCACCGTGTCGGGCGGCGGCCAGCTCAGCCTGAAGGCCGGGGAGACGGCGCGCCTGCCGCTGTTCGCCAACCGCAACGGCGCCGCCATCGAGTACACGTGGACGGTGAAGGCGCGCCCCGCGGGCTCCAAGGCCGTGGTGGAGAACCCCCAGGGCGCGGTGACGCTGAGCCGCCACTGGCAGTACGCCTACGTGGACGGCCAGGTGCCCACCTTCACCGCGGACAAGACCGGTGACTACGACATTCAACTGCAGGCGCGGCTGGCCTTCGCGGACCGTCTGTATCCGGAGCAGCGCGAGTCGGTGACGAGCCTGAAGCTGGCGGTGGGCAACAGCGCCAGCAGCTGCGCCGCGCTGCCGGGTCCGGCGGGCGGAGTGGCCCTGGGCGCGGTGCTGCTCAGCATGCTGCTGCGCCGCCGCCGTCGCGAGTAGAGTAGCCTCACCCCCATGCGGTCCCCAGAGAGGTCCGTTTCCATGCACCTGTTCCCCCGGATGCTGATGGCCACGGGCCTCCTGGCCGCCTCGCTCCTGTCGTGCACCGACACGCTGGTAGAGCCGCGCAGCGAGGAGGACAAGAACCTCGATGATCGGCTCACCCTGTCGGGCCGGGTCTGCACGGACCGGTCCCGCGCCACCGGCTTCCCGGTGAAGGTGGTGCTGGTCATCGATCAGTCCGGCAGCATGTGCGTGTCGGATCCGCCGGGCGCGCAGGAGGGCTCGGGCTTCTGCCAGCAGGTGGCGGTGGTGGTGCCGCCGGGAGTCACCGAGCCGGCGCGCGTGCGCGCCCTCAAGCGGCTGGTGGCGCAGTTCCGCGAGCAGCCCAACGTGGAGCTGTCCATCGTGCCGTTCGAGACCAACGTGAAGAACGTGTGGCCTCCGGCCGCCAGCGGCAACCGGTTCGCCCCGGCCTCCCAGCTGACGAACACCTATATCGAGGCGCTGCAGAGCCAGCTCGGCAAGGGCACCGACTACCAGGGCGCGCTCGCGTACGCCTACAGCCTCATCTCCAGCGACATTGTGGACCTGGCGGAGAACGACCCGGCGGTGTTGCCGCGCACGCGCTACGTGGTGGTGTTCCTCACCGACGGCACGCCATACCCGCGCTGCTCGGCCAACGACGACCTGACGACGTACGCCACGCCGGACAGTCCGGACCTGACGTGGGCGGATTCGTCCAGCGCGGTGGAGTTCTGCAACATCCTGGATCCGGACTCGCCCGACAACATCGGCGGCTTCGAGCCCGGCACGGACCGCAACCAGAACTACCAGCTCTTCAGCTACGTGCGCCGGCTGGTGGACCTGAAGGACCAGTACAACGTGGGCGACGTGCGCATGCACACGGTGCTGCTCTTCAACCAGGAGGCGGTGCGCCGCTGCGGCCCCATCTGCCAGGACATCTACGGCACCTACCCGGGCGTGGCCCCGGCGGAGTACCCGGCGGCGGCCAAGAAGATCGCCTCGTTCGTGCTCCGGCGCTTCGCGGAGATCGGCAACGGGGTGTACCAGGAGTTCAACGACACCACGGAGATCAACAACCTGGGCCTGGGCGCGCTGGACTACTCGTCCTTCGCCTCGCGCAACGTGCTCAAGACGCTGATGGTGCAGTCACTCAGCGCCATTCCCGGCCAGGAGACGCGCGAGGTGGACACCGACGGTGACGGGCTGCCAGACACGGTGGACAACAACTTCACGATGCAGACCAACCCGTACGCCACGGACAGCGACGGGGACTGCCTGGATGACGGCTTCGAGGCGCGGCGCGCGGACCAGGGCTTCAAGGCGGGCAATGACAAGGACGCGCGCGGGTGTGATCCGGCCTCGCCGCTGTCGCAGGGCTGCTCGTGCCGGGACACGGACGGAGACGGCATGTCGCAGTACGCCGAGGACTACCTGCGCACGCGCCGCAGCCTGGTGGACAGCGACGGTGACGGCATTCCCGACGGCATCGAGATGCGCTACGGGCTGGATCCGCGCGCGCCGAACGTGGCGGGCATCGACACGGACGGAGACGGCATCCCGGACGATGACGAGCTGAAGGCGGACAGCAATCCCACCCAGCGGGACAAGGCCTTCTACGAGCGCTACGGCTACCAGTACGAGGTGGAGATCGCCGCGAAGAACAACGACGGCAGCACCTGCTACAACTTCCGGGTGTCCAACCTGCAGATGGTGACCCCGCCCAATATTTCGGGCCAGCAGCAGGGCTACAACCTCTTCAAGGTCTGGTTCGCCGAGTCTCCGGAGAGCGGCGTGGCGACGGACTACGGCGTGTGGCGCACGGCGTGCGCGTGGGCACAGTACGCTCCGCCCAGCGTGCGCGTGCCGGTGGGCCCGGAGCTGATTCTCCGGGAGCGCAACTTCCATGACCCGGTGGACCTCAACGACATGAGCGATTACAGGGCGCGGTGCGTAGTGGATGAAGAGGGGACGCTGCCGTGAACCGGAAAGCAGCACTGGCGGCGGCGTTGGTGGTGGGCTTCGTCGCGGTGGTGGCCGCCTGCACGGACGCCTACCTGTATGACGAGCGCCGGGAAGAGCAGCTCCCGGTGGATCGCGCGGTGGCGTTCGACGGGCGCTTCTGCACGGTGGGCACCAACCAGGTACGGCGCCCCATCAAGATCGTCGTGGCGATGGATGCCAGCCAGTCCATGTCGGTGAGCGATCCGGACGGCACGCGGGCTCAGGCGCTCATCGAGCTCATCGAGGCCCTGCCAACCGACCCCGAGGTCGAGATCGCGGTGGTGCTCTTCGCGGGCAGCACCACGGCGTTCCTCACCAAGACCGCCACGGGCGCGGACGGCTTCGCGCTGGTGAGAGACCTCACGGAGCCACCGGCAGCGGGCCAACCCGAGAGCAAGCTGCAGCTCCTCACCCGCACGCTGCTCAACTTCCGCAACCCCAGCAACGAGCCCAACCGGGACTCGACGGACTTCGTGAAGCCGCTGGCGGACATCTACTCGTTGATCAACTCGGACATCGCCAACAGCCGCCTGTCTCCGGGCGGAGCGCAGGCGCTGGCCCAGGCGCGCTACAACGTCATCTTCCTGTCGGACGGCAAGCCCAGCAACGACCAGGACGACGAGCTGCTGGAGGGCGACGCGGTGGTGCGCATCCGCCAGCTCAGGGACCTGGTGGAAGAGGTGCGCGTCAACACGGTGCACGTGTTCAACCCCACGCAGCCGGTCAGCTCGGTGTGCGACCTGAACGGGGACTCGGGCGTGGGCTGCCCGCTGCTCATCATCAACCAGAACGCGGACCGGCTGGAGAAGATGTCGCAGCTGGGCGGCGGCAACTTCCGGGACTTCCGCAACAACGAGCCCATCAACTTCCTGGACTTCAGCTTCGGCCAGGTACGGCGCGCCTTCGTGGTGAAGGAGCTGGTGGCCTCCAACTTCAACGCCCCTCCGGGCAGCCCGGTGGACCTGGAGAACCCCTCCAGCACGGCGGACACTGACGGCGACGGCCTGACCGACGAGGAAGAGGCCGACGAGCGCACCAACCCCAACCGGGTGGACACGGACGGAGACGGCTTCAGCGACGGCGTGGAGGTGCGCTTCCGCCGCCAAGGCGTGGACTTCGATCCCATTCAGATCGCGGACGCGGACGGCGGAGGCCTGGATCCGGGCTGCCCGCCGCCACTGCGCGCGGTGGACAATGACTGCGATGGGCTCCTGGACTGCGATGAGCAGTTCATCGGCACCAACGCGAACGTGGTGGACAGCGACCGCGACGGCATTCCGGACGGCGTGGAGTGGCGCGGCGGCACCCAGGGCTCGAGCAACGATCTGGACGAGGATCCGGACAGCGACGGGCTCAACAGCCGGGCCGAGCTGCGCATGCACATGAACCCGGTGGCAGTGGACACCGCGAACCTGTCCGTGGACGGCTACCGCTACAAAATGGAGGCCGAGGGCCCGCCGGATGAGCTGGGCCGCCAGTGCTACACCTTCCGCGTGGACAACGTGCTGCTGGCGCCCACGATCGCCGAGGTGGTGCGCGGCTATGACGGCGGCATGGGCGTGCCCCTGGACGGAGGGTTCACGCTGCTGCGTGGCGCGGGCTACAACGACCTCTGGCTGTCCGTGGCGATGATCCCCGGCGATGACCCGACCGCCCGCACGATTACCCGGGCCTACCGCTACCAGACGGCGCGCTACCCCATCGGCGGCATCAAGTCCCCCGTGGATGGCGTCATCCGCGTCAACCCGGAAGACTTCTACGAGGGGTGCCCCGGCCGGCCGGATGCCCCGCAAACCCCCTGAGTGCCATGCTCAAACCTGTCTCGCTGCTGCCGCTCGCGCTGCTGCTTCTCACTGCCTGCCCTGGTGACGGGGATGATGGGGGCAACGACGGCGGAACCGATGGAATCGTCGACCGGTGCAACACCCGCGACGAGGCGCTCACCCAGGCTCAGTGCGAGCTGACGCTGGGCACGGAGCTGCAGGCCTACATCTCCGAGGCGGGAGATCAGGACTGGTACAGCGTGCGCATCCCCGCCAACGCCAACGCGCGCACGTTGGTGCGCGTCCAGGCGGGCTACCTGGCGCAGACCACCGCGGTGAACCTGGCCGTGGGCGTGCTGCGCGAGGACGGGCAGGTGTCGCTGGCGCGCAAGGTGGACATGCATGGCCAGGGCGCGCCCAAGCCGGTGGAGATCATCCTGCCGTTCAGCGAGCCCAATGCGCGCCTGCTGCTGCTGCTGGCGGATGAGCCGGCCATTCCCAGCCGGCCCAACTTCGACGCGCGCTCTCCGTACTTCGTGAAGGTGGACGTGCTGGACAACCCGGACGTCAACGAGCCGAACGACGCGGCCAACCAGGCCACGCCCCTGACGCTCACGCCGCAGGGCGGCGCGCAGGCGGCCACCGCCACCGGCTACCTGGCCACGCCAGGGGATGTGGATCGCTACTCCTTCAACGTGCCGGTGAACAAGGTGGCCTACGTGCGCGTGTCCTCGCCGCAGCTGACGCCGCCGCCGGCCTACCGGCTCTCGTACGTGCTGGTGCGCCCGGATGGCACTGCTGAGGCCGAGGGCCGGGTGGCCAACGCCACCATCGCCGCGGACCTGGCCACCGCGCGCAAGGTGAAGAGCGCGGGCAACTGGACGGTGGTGGTGCAGGGCTACCGGCCCGCGAACGACCCCACCACCGTGCCCGGAGACCTGCGGCAGCCGTACACCCTGAACGTGCAGGTGCTGGACGAGCAGGACCCGCAGGACACCAACGGGGACAACGACACGATCGCCAATGCACTGGTGCGCACCATCGGCGCCGGGCCGGGAAGCTCCACCTCCTTCACGGGCCGCATCGGCGCGGTGCCGGATCCGGACTGGTTCGCCGTGGACGTGCCGGGCGCGACCGAGCCCACCGTGCTGCACTACCGGCTGACGTGGAACACGAGCGGTGGACGTTTCGCGCCGCTGCCGGGCCCGTCGGATCGCCAGGTGCGAGTGCTCACCTTGGTGACGACGGGGGCCACGCCGGCCGACTCGCGCGTGGCCTGTGCCTCCAACGCGCAGGTCTGCCCCAAGGGCTACGCCGAGGTGCCCTCCGCGCAGCAACTGGTGGAGTCCTACTGCACCAACCCGAACGCCTCGCCCATGTGCCTGCAGTCCGCGCGCGAGGAGGAGCCGCAGCGCTTCGCCACCCTGCGCAACTTCGAGGGCGCCATTCCGGTGCCGGCGCGTAACACCCCGCTGCGCTACCACTTCCTCGTTCAGGATGACGGCAACAACTGGGCGGATGACCGGGACTACACGCTGCGGGTGAGCTGGCTGGGAGACGAGGACGACGCCGATCGCTACGCCAGCGGTGCCGAGCAGCCCACCCCCGTCACCCTCACTCAGGACACGAGCAACTCCTTCCCCAGGCCTCCGGCCAACGCGGGCGCGGTGATGAACGGCGTGCTCAGTCATGGCTTTGGCCGCCTGCAGCCCGACGATCGGGTCCAGGGCCGGGGCGTGCGGGGCCCGGGGGACTATGACGCCGTGCCGTCCGACATGGACAGCTACATCGTCCAGCTTCCGGGCACCCTGAACGAGCCGCTGGACCGCACCTGGGAGCTGCAGTGGACGGTGCAGAACCTGCCGGACGGAAGCCTGCCGCACGGACTGGCGCTGGATCTGACCTTCTGCGACGCGAACAGGCCGGATGGCGGCTCGCCTTGCACGCCGGTGACCCGGGGCAGCCGGGGCGCGCCGCTGACGCTGTCCTACCGCGCGGACCCGCTGCGCGCCTGGCACACGCCCAGCGGCAGCCTCAGCGGGCTGCAGCCGCTCTACATCAAAGAGGTGGTGGGGCAGCCGCCCAACAGCTCCACCGTCTTCACCGTGGCGCCCTACGCGTGCTCGTGCCTGGAGCCGCGCTTCATCCGCGGCGGCACCGTGCGCGTGGACGTCACCGCCACCGAGCGCGAGTCCTACGAGCCGCTGCCGTACTCGGTGCGCAGCGCCTACGCGGACTACCCGAAGGGCTACTCGACCGATGGCGGTGTGGTGCGCTCGTGCCCGGCGCCGCGGATGGATGGAGGCACGGCCCTGCCGGACGGAGGTACCTCGCCGGTGGGCTGGGTGCCGGGGTGCGACTTCACGCGTCAGCCGTAAACCGAGGGGAGGGCGGGCCGGCTGGGCCCGCTCTCCTCCCGGTGCAGTCAGGCCTACTCCAGGAAGAGGTCCTTGCACTCCTCGAGCAGGGTGTCTTCGGTGTTGCGCAGGCCGCAGCCCACCAGCTCGACCTCCTGCCGCGGATTCTTCGCGGAGTTGGACTCGATGATGAGCTTGCCCGTGTACTTCTGCTTGTTCAGGGGCCTGAACCGCACCTCGACGAAGGTGCGCTTGAGGCTCTGAAGCTCGATGGGCTCCGAAGAGGTGATGTCTGGCGGCAGCTGCACCGAGAACACGTTGGCGGAGTCGCCCTCCTCGGAGATCTTGTTGATCACCAGGGGCGCGTCGCCGCCATTCTCGAGGGCCAGCGAGTTGAACCCCGTGGTCTGAATCAGCGTGCCGCTGTTAAACTCCAGCCCGAAGCCCAGCCTGGGGCGATCGACTCTGAGGAACGGGCCCTTCTCCAGCTCGGTGCCATCCTCTCCACAGCCAGCCAGGCTCGAGAGGATGATGGGGATCCACAACGTACGCAGGCGCATATCGTCTACTCCTCAAGGTGAGGCTTCGAAGATGGTCCTGTTTGTAACAGTGTTCGCCCGGCGTACCCAAGCCGTAGTCCTCGTGTTGCTCGCGTTGGTGATGGCGGCGTGTGGAGATACGCGCACGGACTTCATCGGCAGCCGTGTGAAGGATGCGTGTAACGCGGAGTGGCCGGTGTGCAGCCAGGTGGCGGGCTGCATCCTGGGCGCGGAGAGCTACATCGAGGGGCGGCTGCCAGGAGAGGTGCAGTTCATCGTCCAGCTCAAGGAAGCCTCCACGGTGCGGGTGCGCATGTTCCTGGAGGAGGTGGTGGCGGCGGGCGAGGAGACGGTGATGACGTTCCACGAGGAGGGGTGCCGGGCGCGCATCCGGGAGCCGGCCACTGGGCGCACGGTGCTGGACTTCGCGGAGCAGGTGGGCGAGTTCAGCCGCGAGGCGGAGCTGACCGGAGCGGGTGACCACCTGGTGGAGGTGGAGTCGGACCTGCAGGGGCGCTACGTGCTGAAGGTGGAAGTGGAGCCGCTGCGCAGCCGCTGAAGGCCCGGCACGCCGAACCTCAGCACTCGAGGAGAACGCCGGCCCAGCACCAGGCCGGGCCGGCGTTCCAGTGCTTCGAGCCTCAATTCTTGATGTAGCGCTCGAAGACGAAGCCGAAGTCCTTCACCCAGTACTTCTGCTGAGCGCCGGCCAGCCAGGAGAAGGCGGCCTGGTTGAGATCCTTGAAGGCCTCGACGACGGGCTGGGAGCCCGCGCCGCCGCGGCCCAGGGTGGTAGAGGCGACCTCGACGCTGGCCTTCGCATGGCCGAGCGCGATCTCGTTCTCGTGCATCATCTCGGAGATGCGGAACAGCGCCTTGTAGAGGTCCTTCACCTGCTCGAGGTGCTTCTTGTGCACATCGATCGAGAACGACTTCGAGCCCAGGCTGAACTTGACCTCGACGTCCATGTCGATGGTGCCGGCGGTCTCCAGGAGCACGTTGGAGATGGGGTGGGTGCTGTAGTTGTAGCGGCGCAGCATGCGCTTCTTGCTGGCGGCGCTGGTGCCATCCAGGTGGATGAGCGCCTTGTTGGTGAAGCAGTACTCGTCCGACTTGGACTTGATCAGGAAGAAGATCTTCTCCTGATCTTCGTGCATCACATAGTCGTCCGCATCCACCTTGTCATAGTCGGTGGGGGAGATGACCGAGCCGATGTCACTGAGTCCGAGGGCGTCCGCGGCGATTTTCCCGAACATGTGCAGTCTCCTGGGGGAATGAGGTGGGCACGTGGCCCGGCCCAAGCATAGCCGCGTGGCCCGCGCTTCCCGCAGGACTATCAGGCCGACTACGCTCCCGCGCCGTGACTCCCTACACGATGTTGCACCTGGCGCTCGCGGGTGCGTTCTTTGTCCTCGCGCTCCTGCATTTCGCGACCTGGGCGGCAGTGAGGACTCAGCGGGTTCAGCTCTGGCTGGCCTCGAGCTTCCTCGGCTTCGCGGTGCTTTCCCTGGCAACGGGGATCACCAGCCTCGACGCTGGTGCGATGAGCGCCGACACACGGTTCTGGCTCCTGCTCGGCGTTCTTCCGTCGATTCCTCTTCCATACACGCTGCTCCGCGTGGCGTGGTCGCTGCTGGATGTGCCGCTCACGATCCTGCGGCGCGTGCTGTTGGCCGTGGCCCTGGGGCTCGGGGTGGTGCGTGTGCTCGATGTGGGCTGGGGCCTGTTCTCGTTGACCGAGACCAAGGGGACTGCGGAGGCGCTCTCGGGTGCCACCGGGGGCCTGAGCCTGCTGCTGTTCTGGCTCCTGGCGACATGCGTGGCCGGGACGTGGGCCGTCGAAGCGGTGCTGCTGCTGAAGCGCCGGGGCGCGATGGCGGCAGCCGTGCTTGCTGCCTCCCTGTGCGCGCTGGTGCTCCTGGGCCGTGAGTTCGCCATCGATGCGGGCTGGCTCAAGGGAACACCGCTCTTCGTGCTCGTGGGGCTGCCCTTCCTGCTGCTGGCCTCCACCGCGCTGGCGATTCTCACCGCGCGCTCGCTCCGAGGCGCGGACCTGGGGACGGGGATTCACCGCTACCGCCGGCTCGTGCAGCTTGGACGCGGCGGCATGGGAGAGGTGTGGCTCGCGGTGCGGACCGGGCGCGCGGGTTTCCACCGGCTCGTCGTGCTCAAGCGGATGCTGGACGATGACAGCGATGACCCGGTGATCCAGGTCCAGCGCTTCATCGGCGAGGCGCGCACCTCCGCGCGCCTGCATCATCCGAACATCGTCTCCGTCAACGACCTGGGACAGATCGACGGCGCGTGGTTCATCGTCATGGAGTACCTGAGCGGCGTGAACGTGTTCGAACTCGTCCGGCGCGTCGGTGGAGGAGGCACGCTGCCGCTCGAGGTGATCGTCGAGATCTGCCAGCAGGCTCTGCGCGGGCTCGCCTACGCGCACGAGCATGGGGTGATTCATCGCGATATCAGCGCGGACAACCTCGTCGTGTCGTTCGACGGCGTGGTGAAGGTCGTCGACTTCGGAATCGCGCACCGTGCGGGCGAAGCCCAGGAGCGCGGCCGTACGAGAGTCTCCAAGGCTTCGGCGCCTTCCGACCCTCGGCTCACTCAGGCGGGCCTTGTCATTGGAAAGACGGGGTACATGCCCCCCGAGCGCCTCGAAGGGGCCGATGCGACCGTGTCGGGCGATCTCTTCGCTCTCGGCTGTGTGCTCTACGAGCTGCTGTCCGGCGATCTTCCCGAGGTGACCGTCGATGGCGTCCATCGGCCGCCCGTGGAGCGGCCCGACGCTCCCTCCGCGTATCGGCTGCTGGAGAGGGTGCTCGACGTGGCGCTTCATCCGGATCCGACGCGGCGCTTCCCCGACGCGAGGGCGTTCCTGCGTGGGCTCGAGCCGGTCCGGCAGGCGCTTCCGGCGGTCGATCTCACGACCTGGCTGCGCGAGAGCTTCGCGGATCGATGGACGCGCGAGCACAAGCTCCTGGAGCTCAGCGATCCCACGCCCGCGGAAGTGGAAGCACTGCGCACGCGCGAGCCGTCTGGCGGAGCGGCCGAGCCCACTCAGCTCATGACGCCGCCCGCGCTCCCCGTCCATGAACAGAAGACGCGGCTCAAACCGCGGCCCCCCGGCGGCCAGGGCCACTGAGGGGCCGGGTTCTCAACGACGGTCCAGGCGCCGGAGCCGTGGGTGAGTGGGGCCGGGTGCGCCGCTCGGGAAGTCCCTCGTCTCGCCGTAGAAGAGCGCCCACGTGGCGAAGTCCGACGAAAGATGGATGAACTGGTGCCGCTTGTGGCGGGCCAGGTAGATGTAGTCGCCGGCGGAGACTTCCCAACGCTGCTGCTGCCGTGGATCGCGGCTGAAGCGGTCGCCCACGACGAAGACCGCGCGACCCTGAGCGACGATGTAGACCTCGTCCTGCGTGTGCGGAAGCTGAAGGTCCTCGCCGTTCCCCGGCTTGTAGAGGCCCGCCAGAGCCATGCCATCCTCGAAGACGAGTTCGAAGAAGGCATCGCTCGGATCATCAGCTGGCGGAGCAGGGGGCTTGGCTTTCAGGCGGTCCAAGGCGCTTCGTAGGGAGACCACCTCGACCTCCTGAGCGCTCTTGCCGTCCTGCTTCGGGAGGAAGCCATAGAACACCACCCACACCGCGAAATCATCGGAGAGCTCCTCGAAGCGGTGGTGGATGCCCCGGCGGACGAAGAGGAAGTCGCCCGCCGCCACGGTCTTCCTGGAAGCGCCAGGTGAGGCCTGGCCCCAGAGAAACGCCGCCGCTCCCTGGGCCACGAAGTAGACCTCGTCCTGCGAGTGCACTCCCTGGAGGTCCTCTACCTCCGGTACGTACAGCACACTCAACATGCCACCGGGCCCCGTTGCCATGGTGGTGGCGAACCACTGACCGGGGCTTTGGAAGGCTTCGCCCGGGTCCAGCGGCTCCGGAGCGGTCCGGGCCGCGAGGAGTGTCTCGGCCAACCTCGCGACCTTGACTCCCGCGGTGATGGGCTCTGAAGCATCGAACGTGAGGCGAAGGCCGGGTCTGGCCTCTCCATTGATGGCCCCGTCCCAGGCCACGGCCATGACCTGCCCACCCTGCAGCGCGACGCCCACGCCCTTATAGGCCACCTTGCGTTCGCCGTTCTGTTCCTGGCTCCAGGTCACGCTGTAGCCGGAGCTGCTTGGGGAGATCTCCAGGTGCAGGCGGGGCAGGCGCGTCCCGTCAGGCTGGACGTAGGTGATCCAGTACGTGCCGGCCAGCGAGGTTCCCCCCGGCTCAATTCGGGTGGCCTCGCCCCCACCTACCGCGAGGCCGTTATTCGGATGGTTCCACTCGGCCTTGAGGCTGTGGTCCGCTTGCAGCTCGTACCGGACGATGCCCGGCCGGGTGCCGGACTCCGCCCAGGCGATGCAGCTCAAACCTGGAGACTGCATCCCCGTCCCGCGCTCCCGCTGCCCGTCATCTGTGGCCCAGCAATACGTTGTCATTCGAAGCAACCCTCATGCACCGGGAATTCTTGAAAAACTGGCAAATTTGAGACTTCCTGTCGCGCGTTTTGTCGCGTCGGAAGGAGCCCCCCTATGTGGAGTCATCGTAGCCGCGGTCGCTGGAGCTGTCTGACCCTCTCCGTCGTACCGGTTCTGGCGTTGAGCCTGGGCTGCAACCCGGTGCTGGAGGACGAGCCGGAGGCCCAGGCTGAGCCTGATGCTCCCACGGGCGAAGTGGCCCAGCCGCTGGCGGCCCCAGGCTTCGCCGAGCTGCACCACCACATGTTCGCCGAGGAGGCATTCTCGGGCGGCTGGTTCCACGGAAGCCACACCGGCACCCTGACAAGCTGTGATGGAGGAATGCCCGAGAGTGATCACGCCCGCGTGCGCATGGACCTGAGCAACATGCTCAACCTGTGCCCCAACTCGGGCAGCGTGAACCTGGGCGGTGTGCCGCTGCTCTCCGCCTTCTTCGGCATTGGCGGCGCGGCGGCCTCGGAGTTCATCGGGAAGATCGAGGGCACCGAGGGTGACACCGGCGTGCACCTGGGCCGCATGAACGTGAACACCCAGTGGCCGCGCTGGGACACCATCGCCCACCAGCAGTCGTGGGAGGGCTCGCTCCAGAAGGCGCACCAGGGCGGCATGTCCCTGGTGATGATCTCGCTCGTGAGCAACGAGTTCCTCTGCAAGGCGCTGCCCTACCAGAACCTCAAGCGCCCCTGTGACGAGATGATGGACGTGGACGTGCAGCTGCAGATGGCCCGCGACTTCGACGCGCGCACGAGCTGGGCGGAGATCGCCCTGTCGCCCGCGCACGCCCGGCAGATCATCGCCTCGGGCAAACTGGCCATGGTGCTCTCCATCGAGTCCAGCAAGCTGTTCGGAACCAAGGACTGGCGCGCCGAGCTCAGCCGCGTCCACAGCCTGGGCGTGCGTTCGCTCCAGCCGGTGCACCAGCTGGACAACCGCTTCGGCGGCGCGGCGCCGCACAACGCCATCTTCCAGGCCGCCCAGTTCCTGGAGAACTGCCACATCGACACCGACTGCGGGATTACGGGCGACGGCTTCACGCTGGGCTTCGACGTGGACGCGAACTGCCGCAACGTCAAGGGACTGACGGCGGATGGCAAGGCCCTGGTCCAGGAGATGATGACCCGGGGCATGATCATCGACATCGCGCACATGTCCGAGCGCAGCATCCAGGACGCGTTCGCCCTCTCCCAGGCGCGGACGTATTACCCGCTGATGATCTCCCATGGGCACTTCCGCGAGGTGATGAACCCGGAGCTGGCGGCCACCGAGAAGACGACGCCGGCGTGGGTGGTGCGCTACGTGCGGCAGACGGGCGGCATGTTCGGCCTGCGCACGGCGCATGACGAGACGCGCACGTATACGAAGACGGCGGTGGCCAACAGCTGCCAGGGCTCCACCCGCTCGCTGGCGCAGGCCTACGAGTTCGGCCGCCAGGGCCTGAAGGTGAACATGGCGTTTGGCGCGGACCTCAATGGCTTCATCCAGCAGACGCGTCCGCGCTTTGGCAACTACGGGGCGTGCTCGGCTGGCTTCAAGGCCGAGGCGGATGCACAGATGAACCAGCAGCGGCTCACCGGCCCGGCGCGGCTGGGCACGGACTTCGACGTGTACGGCCTAGCCCACGTGGGCCTGCTGCCGGACGTGGTGCGCGACATGAAGAACCTGGGCGTGAACACCGCGGGCCTGGAGAGCTCGACCGAGAGGTTCCTCCTGATGTGGGAGCGGGCGACGGGCACGCGCACGGGCATGGCAGACACGGCGGCGGACATCGACACGACGGGCGTGGCGGCGTACGTGCCCAAGGCCACGCGTGAGGCACAGTACCCCTTCATCTGTGGCAAGGCCTACGCGCCCAACTCCAAGCAGATTGGCGACACCTGCCGCTTCGCTCAGGAGTGTGTCAGCGGCGCCTGCACCACCACCGAGGGCTGCACCGGCTCCACCGGCACCTGCATCTGCGATTCGGACAGCGACTGCGCCACGAACCAGTACTGCGGCGTGGGCCTCAACCTCGGCGCTTGCCGGAACAAGCAGCCCAAGGGCGCGCTGTGCACCGCGGGCCGCGAGTGCCTCTCGGGCAAGTGCAGCTGGATGATGTGCACCTGATGCCGGGCAGGCGGTGAATGAACGGGGCGGCGAGTGGCCATCGCCGCCCCATGGGAGTCCTTTGGTAGTACCCACTCGGAGACGGCGATGGCGGAGTACGATGATGGGCGAGGGAAGCACTTCACCAAATGGTTCATCGGGCTGCTGCTGGGAATCCCGCTGCTGTGCGGCGGGTGCGGGGTGTTGGGGTTTTTCTTCCTCCGGAGCGAGAGCCCGTACGAGCAGGCCGTCGAGCGCGCCAGCCAACACGCGGGAGTAAAGAAGGTGCTCGGCCCACCGGTGACCGCCGCCTCGTTGTTCTCGGGGCAGATGCAGACCACCGGGGATGATGGCGTGGCGGCGATGGAGATTGAGCTGGCCGGCAGCAAGCAGACGGGCACGCTGTATGTGAAGGGCGTGCAGACCAGCGGCATCTGGGGCTTCAGCACGCTGAAGCTGGTGGCGCGCGATGGCACGGAGCTCAACCTTCTGGGCTACTGACCGTCCCGCCTCGATATGGATCAGGTGGCTCAGTGCTTATGAGACCTAAACTCAACAGAGAGGGCCTCCTCCATCATTGGGGTTGGTTCATTGTCCTGGCCCTCTTGCTGGCGCTGACCGCTGGCCTTGCTGTTTTCAAGGAGCGGATGACACGGCATCCGGCCGACTCGCGGGCACCTGGACCAACTGTCGGGAAGGACGAGCCCGCGATATTCGAAAACCGCCTGCACCAGACAGGCGGTGACATGGACAGCAAGAATCGCTTTGCCGCAACGGTCATGGTCGCAACGGAGGACCCGTCAAGGAAAGCGCGAGCCCCACGATGTAGTGGTGTCCTCCTGAATTCTCGAGTCGTCCTGACCGCAGCTCACTGTGTTTGCCAAGCCCGGCAGGCCCCTGACGACGTCAGGCAACTACTCGTGGATGCTTCAGCGTGCGCGTCGCGCGCATTCGCAACGACCGTGATTTATGGGGCGGTGCTGGACGAGAAGTTCAAGGAAGACACGACGGAGATGGAGTTCCGCGTCTACGAGGGTGCCGCAAGGGTACATCCTGAATTCGAGCTGAGAGCCGACCTTCAAGGCAACCCGGTTTCAAGTCGAGCGGACCTTGCCCTCATCGTCCTGGATGCACCCGTGAACGAGCAGGTAGGAACGACGCGCCTGTCGGATCGAGAAGTTCAACCGGGCGAGAGCCTCATCATGGCTGGGTACTCCCAGGATGACCCCCGGCTCTCCGGTGGCATCTATGGCATCCGCTATCTTCGAAGGCACAAGGCGCTCAAGACGCTTCCCCCTGAGGAGGGAAGGGTGCTGTATGACCGGCCGAGTCCCTTTGTGGCCCTTGGATATGCGGGAGGACCCTGTATTCGGGAGGACGCGAAGGGGCAGTGGCTCGTGGGAATCGCGACCAAGGACTCCGAGGAAGAACTCTCCTGCACGAGTGTGTACGCCTTCCTGCCCTGGGTGCGCGCTGAACTCATGAAGGCGGAGGCTCCAGCCCTCTAGCTTGACGCACAAATCGTGGAAACCGCTAGACCCGCGACCGACTGAAAGCCTGGATCTTGAAGCATGCGTTGAGCTGCCCCTGCTTGATGCATGAGGCACCTGGGCATGGTAGAGCGGGCCCCTTTTCCACGCCGCGTCAGGCTGAACGGCGCGGACAGTCGCCGAGGAACCCGTGCACCCGCTGGCTCTAGGTACTCGAGTTGGAAATTGGCGCCTGGAAGCCTTGCACGACCAAGGTGCTTACGGCGCCGTGTACCGCGCCGTGCGCGTGGGCCAGGAGCACCTGGGGCCTGCAGCCCTCAAACTCTCCTTGCTGCCGTGGAATGCCCGCTTTACCCGCGAGGCCCAGTTACTCGCACGCTTGAGCCACCCTGGCATTCCTCGCCTGCTGGACCAGGGGGCGCTGCTCCATCCTACCGGCGCGGAGTTCGCTTTCCTCGTCATGGAGTGGGTGGAGGGCATGCCTTTGTATGCCTGGGCTGAGCAACACTCGCCCACGGGGCAACAGGTGTGCCGGGTGCTGGCGGGGTTGGCTCGGACCTTGGAGGCGCTGCATGCCTCCGGTGCTGTGCACCGGGATGTGAAGGGAGACAACGTCCTGGTACAACTGTCGGACAGGTTGCCGGTGTTGCTCGACTTCGGCTCCGGCCACTTCCAGGGGGCGCCACGGCTCACCTGGCAGTCGCTGGCTCCTTTCACTCCCGAGTACCTGTCGCCTCAGGCCTGCCTGTTCGACATCCGCCTGGCACGCAACCGCAACAGCTACTACCCGCCCTCTGCCGCGGATGACCTCTATGCCCTGGGGGTCACCGCCTATCGCCTCGTCATGGGCCAGTACCCGCCGGCCATGGATGCGCGGCAGGACGAGGAAGGCTCCTGGCACGTATCGAGTCCAGACCCCAGGCCGCTGCTGGAGCGTAATCCCCGGGTAGCGCCGCCCCTGCGGGAAGTGGTTCTCCAACTGCTGTCGGAGGTTCCGGAGGCACGAGGCACGGCGGCCCAGGTGGCCCAGGCGTTGGAGGCCATGGCGGACGAGCGGGTGCCGCAGCGCCCTGCCCAGCCTCTGCCAGTGGCCGAGGTGCCGCCACCGAACGTTCAGGCTCCGGCCAGCGAGAGCGAACGCCCTCGGCCTGTCAGGCCATCGTCCCGGGCGTGGGCCTGGGCGCCCTGGGTGGCTCTGGCCGCCTTGGGAGTCTGCGCGCTGCTGCTGTGGAATGTGCCGTCAGCGCCCGTACCACCCGGCCGCGTGTCCTCGGGTCCGCTGGCGCCTTTGGCTTCCCATGCGCCAGATGCGGGCACGGCGGCTGTGGGCGAGGCCACGCCCCCCAAACATCAGGCACCCGCCAAGCCCCCGGCCGAGAAAAAGCCCGTGGCCCAGCAACCCCTTCCCGAGCCTCGGCCCGGGCAAGCCCGGCCTGACCAGAAAGGCCGGTGCCCGGGTCCCAGACAGGTATCCATCAATGGAGGCTGTTGGTTGCACTACTCCTCAATGCCCACCGAGGAGTGTGTGGAGAACGGCGGCGTGCTTTTCAAAGACAAGTGCTACACCCCAGCCCACGCTCCTCCCAAGAAGGCTCAGCCCACCTCAACTCCCACGGAAGCGCGCTGAGCGCTTCCTGCTCGATAACTGGGAAAATGGATGTGTCAGAGGTGCACCCTGGCCTGGGCCAAGGTGTACTCCCGGCGGGCTCGAACAAGCGGGCCCTCCTTTGTCACAGGGCGCTTGTGCGGCTGCCCCCCAGGCATCCGTAGGCTATCCATGACATCCGGCTTTTCCTATCAACGCTCAGGTCAGCTCCCCTGACGCTGGGACAGAGCCGGAGACAGCATGGTATTCCACCATGTTAGCAGCACATGCTCTGACAGTTGCATACTGGCCGAATGGGAAGAAGTTCGAGTTGAAGCGGTGTCAGTCCAGCTCCTTTCCCCCGCAGGCTTTGACGCCAGGACAAACTCCGCTTCCCCGGCCTATCATATGAGGCAGCACCCAGGGCCTTGATCTTGACGGACCTCAGTGCGATGAACGCAGTAAGCGTGCTGAGCGACGGCAGCGTCTCAATGGGGGAGCCGCCATTTCGACCATCAAGACCACCATGCAATCGACAGCCGCATCAGGTCTCCCTCCCCAGGAGCCTAGCCAAGCGCAGCCAGGGGTTGGCGCTCCTATCGACTTCGCCATCCTGACCGCGATAGAGGTCGAGCGCAGAGCGGTATGCGCAGCTTTGGGCCTGACCGACCAGCACCGAGTCAAAAAGAATAGACGGGTCTACTGGCGGGGAAAACTTCCTCTCGGCAGTGGGGCCGCATACGACGTAGTCGTCGCCCAACCTGCGGAAATGGGGCAAGCGGAAGCCACCGCCCTAGCGACAGAAGTGGCGCTCGTCTGGAAGCCGCGAGTGGTGCTGATGGTGGGGATTGCTGCTTCCACTAGACCTGGCGAAGTGAAGCTTGGGGACGTGGTCGTTGCACGGAGCATCTATTATTACGAGCACGGTAAGATCACGGCTCAAGGAATCAGTCCCCAGCCAGAGATGATTCCGGCGGATGCAGGCCTCTTGAAGCACTACGCCGGGCTGCCAGAGTGGAATGGTGCGGTGCTTACCTCACGTCCCGGCAATACGGACGCGCGGCCACGGGTGCATTTGGGAGTTATTGCCTCTGGCGACAAGGTGGTCGCGCATGCCCCTGCTCGAGATGCCATTACCGCAGGGCAGCGAAAGGTCCTTGCCTTGGAAATGGAAGGGTATGGGTTCAGCCGCGCCCTGTGGCTCAACGCTGAGCGGACCCCTCATCTCGTGATCCGAGGAATTTCGGATGAAGGATGCGAGCAAAAGAACGACGACTGGCACTATTATGCAGCCGCTTCCGCAGCGGGATTTGCCAAGCACTTCCTGCTGGACCGTCCGCTGGAGCAAGGCGAAAGCAGCACTCCCTCGACGGAGGCAGCGGCGGGACTTGGTGTTGGGACAAGTCAGTGGGTTTCGAGTTCAGTAGAGAAACCTCCTGAACCACCGGCCCGGGATGCCCCCGCCCTCGCTCAGCAGAGGGGACCTACTCCACTGGCTTCATCCTCTCCGCAACCGCCTGTTGCCTCTGCTCAACCCAGTACCAAGCAAGCCGAGGCCAAGAGCAGAAAGGGTCAGGCAACCTCATTTTGGGCTCTGGTGGTTGTAATCACAGGTGTTCTCTTCCTCAGGCAACTGTCACTCTCAAATTCTCCTTCCGCTCAGACGAAGCCGCCTGCCGAGGTGGGCTTTCAGCCTGCGCCAAAGCCGCCAGCCGACAAACAGCCTAAACCAGCGCCCAAGCCCATTCCGATCAAGCCAGCGCCTCCATCTCAACCTCCACCACGTGAGAAGGCTCTCGCTACGATCAATGATTTTCGCCAAAAGCATGGCGTTACATTGATGCCTGAGACAGTGAAGCCAGTTCCATTGTACGAGTTGCCTAAAGGCATGCTCGGGTATGTAGAGCCCACGGCCTTCCCGTCCTTGAAGAGAGCCATGATCGGCCGCACTGCCACGGCGCGCTCCTTCGAGCTACACAAGGCGATTGACGGGGCTGTGTTCCTAGTAGGGTATGTCAAGCGTGAGACCCTGGAAGGGATCGAGCGAGGGCGGCCGATCGATGAAGCCCTGATTGTGGCGAATCCTGCTGAACCACGCACGACCCCTGTGTCAATCCCAATCAGTCGAATTCAGAATGCCTATTTTGCCGTAGCGCCAGACGCCGTGGAAGTTCTTGCTCTTAAACTAGGTGCAAATCCTGTTCCATGAACCAACACATCTCGCCATTCAAGAAGACGTTTCTCTTATGCTGCCTCGCTGTCCTGCTGGCTGGAGCGGGCTCAAACGGCTCATGCGGAGGTACGGAAACAGATGATGGACCCGAGCCGAGCACACCGACTCCTCTGCCGACCACAGGGTGCAATGCGGAGAACTGTGAGGGCTGCTGCTACGAGGGACAGTGCCACCCCGGCAATACGTTCAACGCGTGTGGTAAGGGCATCACCTGTGAACTCTGCACCGGTGTGAATAGCTGCAGTGACGCCCGGAAATGTGAGTTTGTCGCAGCTGCGAAATGGAGGGTGCGTCCAGTCGAGGCCTCGATTGTTCCACGCGATCCAGAGGACAACAGCGATTGGGACCTCGATGGGTCTGTTCCGGATGTGATTGTCGAGTTACGCTGCCCGCAGTTATCTTCCAGCGCTCCCTTTACTGCGCGGACTGAGGAGGTTTCCAGTCTATCGCCCAAGTGGACAACCGGAGAGTGCCGAGTCGAGGGCGGTGCTCTCGTAGATAAAGTCACAGAGATCGACGTCATCGATGTCGACAACTTCTTCGATGACCCCATTGGCACGATTACCCATAAATTCACGAAGGAAGAACTTGAGCAGGGGACTGTCACGCTGAGTCATCCTGGCCATGTGAATTCTCTGATCCTGCAGTTGACGCGCGTCCCCTGAGCGGGCGCACTGCAGAGTCTAGCACCGCCAAACGGTTGGAACTGGCCTGCGCCTCCGTCTTCGAGAGCCTGAGAAGCCGGGGCCACGGGCAACACCAAGAGGCGGCTTAGTAGACTGATCGAGAGGACGGGGAGAACGACCTGGGGAAGAACATCATGACGACTTGGAAGTTGTTTGCGCTGGTCCTTCTCTTGGCAGGCCATAGCGCCTTCGCTCAACTTCCGGGTGTCTCGGCGCCCTTTGAGAGCACCGAGGCTCTGCGGGGTGCCGAGTCCGGGGGCATGTCGATCGCGGGTTCAAAGAGGCGGCCTGCGGTGACGCCTGCGCCCAAACCCGGCTCCAGTGGTGGCAAGGAGGCGGGAAAGCGATTCCCTCAGGAGGTCAAGGACGCGGCTGAGAAGGAAGCGGACGGTAAATGTGTCTTCTGTGGTCAGGAGACAACCCGTGAGGCAGGTCCCCAGCAGCGGAACACGGATCACGCGGTTCCCAAGTCTCGAGATGGAACGGCCACGCTCGACAATGCTCAGAACACCTGCCGGACGTGCAACCTCAAGAAGGGCTCGAAGACGACGGAGGAGTTTCTGGAGGAGAAGAAGAAATGAGCTTGGATGGCCTATCAGCCGGGCATGCTCTCTGTAAGGTGTTCTTCCGGCTCGAGAAAGACGCGTGGCACGGCTCTGCCACGGAGTCACTCTGGGCAGAGCCCGCTGCGGGAGGACGCTACCGCCTGCGCAACTCGCCCTTCTATGCGTTCGGAGTGAGCGCGGAGGACATCGTCTTCGCACAGGAAGAGGATGGCCTGCTGTTTTTCACCGAAGTGTCCTTGCGAGGGGGACACTCGACCTACCGCATCATGAAGGTCAAGGGGCTGCAATCCGGGGAGTTCGAGCGGTACTGGGAGCCTCTCCGGCAGGCCGGCTGCTCCTATGAGGAGGGGCCGGGCCGGCTGCTCGCCGTGGATGTCCCGTCCGAGGCGGACTTTCAGCGTGTGTACGCCCTTATGGAGCAAGGTGAGAAGGCGGAGGTGTGGCACTTCGAGGAAGGACACCGGGGTCATCTGCACCCTGAGCCCTGAGAGGCTGCCGAACCTTCATCCCTTCTTGAGCTTGCGCACCAGGTTGTGGGCCACGCGGAAGCTGTTGGCGGCGATGGTCAGCGTGGAGGGCACGCTGCCCGCGGTAGGCATGAAGCTGCCGTCCACCACGTAGAGGTTGTTCACCTCGTGGGCCCGGCAGTCCTTGTCCAGCACAGAGGTGGCCGGGTCATCTCCGAAGCGGCAGGTGCCGTGCTGCAGAATGGTCGTCTCTCCCGCTACGCCCACCCGCTGCAGGTCGTCCGGGTCCAACCGCATCAGCACCTCCTCGCCCCGCTCGACGAGGAAGCGTGTGGCCGCGAAGTCCATCGGGTGCCGGTCCATCGTGATGGCCGCCACCGTAATGCCGTACTTGTCCTTCACGCTGGGCTCCACCGAGACGTACGTGCCCGGCGTGGCGAGGAACTCGCCGTACACTTCGAACTGCAGAATCCGTGAGTCCCGGTAGGCCCGCAGCTTGTCCTTCAGCGCCTTGCCGAACACCCCGTTCTTGCCCGAGCCCGCCAGCCCCACCGCGGCGAAAATGGGGTTGGGGTGCGTCCACATGAAGCCCAGCGTGCCGCCTTTGCGGAAGCCGAAGCGCGCATCCGGCATCAGGTAGAAGTCCTGGAGGCTGCGGTTGACGAACGGATCCGGCGCCGTCAGCCACGGCCGCGCCGCTTTCTGCTTCGACACCCGGAAGGTGGCTCGCGACTCGCCGAACGAGCTGAACATCAGGTTGCGCCCCACCAGCCCGTTGCCGTTGGCCAGGCCCTTCGGGAAGCGCGAGGAGGTGGAGTTGAGCAACAGCCGCGCGCTCTCCACCGCCGTGCAGGACACCACGATGATCTTCGCCGGCTGCTCCTGCTCCACCCCATCCGGATCCAGGTAGACGACGCTCCTGGCTCGTCCGTCCTTGTCCACCTCGATGGTGCGCGCCATGCACCCCGGACGCAGCTCCACGTTCTTCGTGGCCAGCGCCGAGGGAATCAGGCTGGCATTCGTGCCGCTCTTGGCCCCCACCTCGCAGCCGTAGCTGCCGCACAGCGCGCAGTACGCGCAGGCCGCACGCCCCTTGTACGGCTTGCTGAGGATGCCTCTCGCGGTGGAGAGCGGGTGCCACTTCAGCTCCCGGCACACCCGGTCGATCTCTCCCGCCACCGGGTGCACATCCAACGGAGGCAGCGGGTAGGGGCCGCTCCTCGGCTCGGCGAACGGATGAGGCGTGGCCTCTCCGGAGACACCCATCTCCGCCTCGGCCTTGTCATAGAAGGGCGCCAGCTCCTCGTACGAGATGGGCCAGTCCGCCACGTTGGCGCCCGGAATGTTTCCCACCGTGGAGCGCAGCTTCATGTCCACCGGCTTGAGCCGGTAGAAGTAGCCGCTCATGTGCACCGTGCCGCCACCCACGCAGTTGGCTGTCCACGCGCTGTTGGTGCGCTCGTAGCGGCCGCTCGGGCCCTGGCGCACCAGGTGCGGCTCCTCCCACGGCAGCGGCATGAAGAAGTTGCGCCGGCTGTTGAGGATCTCGTCGTGCACGAAGTCCTGCGGCCGGTAGTGCGCTCCTTTCTCCAGCACCACCACCTTGAAGCCCGCCCGGCCCAGTTCCAGCGCCATGGGCGCTCCGCCCGCGCCGCTGCCGATGATGCACACGTCCACCACGGGCTTCGTCATCGATGGACTCCGCACTCGCGCAGGCACTTGGGCCCGTCGTAGCCCTCGGGCGGCCCCATGGCCACCGTGCCCACCGTGTCGAACCCCACCAGCCTCCAGCCCACCCGGCCCTGGTTGCCTCCGTAGGACGGGTCGCCCAGGAAGCCCTCGAGCGTCAGCACCATCAGCACCTCGTAGAAGTGCGCCTCGCCCGTGCCCTCGCCGCTGTCCTTGAAGATCGCGAGCAGCTCGTCCTGCTGCTCCGGCGTGGCCTCGGCGAAGCCTTTCTGGAACATGCTGCGCGAGCGGCGCTCCAGCGCGGACAGGCCCTGGAGGAAGTCGCTCTTCATCTGCTTCAGCTCCGGCGTCTGCAGCATCCGGTCGATGTAGGCGGGCACGTTCGCATCCTTCGCGCCCGGATCCTCATCGCGCGGAATGAGGCGCTCACACGCGGCGGCCACGGTGGCGAACTCCAGTCCGGAGAACGTGCCCTGGGGCGAGCTTCCCAGCGGCGCTGCCGCCGGCGGGGCCTGCTCCTCGGAAGAGCGCTTGCACGCGGCGGGGCCCAGCAGCACCACGCCTCCACCGAAGAAGGTGAGCCGCTGGATGAAGGAGCGCCGGGACAGGCGCGAGGAGCGCTTACGGGCCATAGGACTCCGAGCCTAGGCCAGGGCCAGGGCATTGCAAAACCACCTGCGGTGCTCCCCATCGTCACGCGGTGGCATAGGATGGGCGCCCTGACCGGGCCGACAACGAAGGAGAAGTTATGAGATCGCAGGGATGGGTACTGTGCCTGACGCTGGCGCTGGCGGCGTGCAAGGACGACGGGGACGGAGACAACAACACGCCGGACTCGGGCCCCAACACGCCGGACTCAGGCACCAACCCCAATGATCCGAATGCGAACTCGCCCTACAGCCGGCTCACGCTGGAGAGCGCGCCCACGGAGCTGCAGCCGCTGGCGCTCGCGGTCGGGCCGGGAGACCGCATCGGCGTGGCCTACTTCTTCAAGATCAACAGCGAGGACTACGAGCTCCGCTATGTCCAGGTGGAGAACGGCCAGGTCTCCACCCCGGAGAAGATCGACACGGTCCGGCGGGTGTTCGGGGTGTCGGTCGCGTTCGACTCGAATGGACGGGCGGCGGTGGCGTACCTGGGGGGTGGTGCGGATCAGTCCGCCTTCTGGTTCCAGAGCGATCTCGAGGTGGCCTTCCGCACGGCGCCCAACACGTGGACCTCGCGCATTCCGGTGACGATGGGCGACCAGGCCACGGCGGGCAACCCGGTAAGCGACCGCGGCTTTCTGGTGGGGCTCAACCCGGCCATCGTCTTCAAGGGCACGGAGGCCTTCGTGGCGTACCGGGACGGGCATGACGGCCAGTTCCCTCAGCAGGACTGGGCGGGCAGCGACCTGGAGGTGGTCAACGGTGGCCCCGACACCTGGACGCCGCGCGTGGTGGCCGCGGGCGGCGACAACAAGCAGGCCTACGGCGGCCACATCGCCATGGTGATGGGAGCCAACGCGCAGCCGGCGCTGGTGCATGACCAGGTGTTCGGCAGCGCGGATGGCACGGGCAGCAACGTGCTCTTCCAGCGGCGCAACGCGGACGGCACGTGGACGGCGCCGTTCCAGGTGCAGGCGGTGACCAACACGCAGCGCGGGGCCTCGCTGGCGTGGGACTCGGTGCTGGGCTACGGCATCGCGGTGGTGGAGCGCCAGTCCAACCGGCTCACCTTCGTGCAGTGCCGGGGCAACACCGCCACCCAGTGCACCCGCGCGGCGGACTGGACGACGCCGGACCCGGTGTTCGAGTCGGGCACGGGCGGGTGGTATCCGTCGCTCGCCATTGATCCGAATACGCACGATCCGGCGATCGCGTTCTACCGGTGCTCGCGCGCGGCGGGCGCCAACGAGGGCACCTGCAATCCGAACGATGACGAGCTGCGCGTGTCCACCCGCATCGAGGGCAACTGGCGCGAGGCGCTGGTGGATGCGGAGGGCGGCTGGTCTCCGAAGATGGCGTACCTGTCCACGGGTCTGCGGGTGATTGCCTACCGGACGCCGGTGACGGGGGTCCTCAAGCTCGCGGTGGAGCGATGAGGCAGCGGGGCCGGACGATGAGCGGGTGGAAGCTCGCGGGTCTGCTGGCCAGCGTGGGGCTGTGGGGCTGCGGTGAGAGCAACTCGCTGTCGGGCAGCGTGGAGGAGCTGTTCTCGCTCGAGGTGTCGCGAGTGGAGGTGCTGCGCAACGCCGAGGCACTGCAGGTCAGCTACTACCGCAACAACGGCCTGGATGTGGACCTGGTGGCTCGTGTCACCGTCGCCACCGAGGGCATTGATCTGCGGCCTGACAGCAAGGTGAACCTGGCGGGCAACACGCCTTCGGGGGTGGCGCGCACGACGGTGGTGCACCTGGCGGCGGGAGAGCCTGCGCGTGTCTTCGCGCTGGTGGACAAGGGAGACCTGGAGCTCGACGAGGGCGGAGGCATTGGCCAGCCCACGCGCGGGGACTTCTCCATGTCCTTTCAGCGCGGAGACGGCTATGGCGCGGGCCGCAGCCTGGAGGGCCGCTTCTCCTCAGTCGCGTTGGATGCGGGCTTCGGTCCAGACCTGCCCCCTGAGTAGAACTCTCGTATCTGGAGGAGTGCCATGGTGAAGAAGCTCGTAGCGCACGCGATGGTCGTGTTGCCCGTCCTCATCGCAGGACTTGCGGCGACGTCGGCCCAGGCCCAGACGTGCCGGGACGCGGTGGTGATGGTTCACGGCAACACGGGCAAGCCGGCGGACTTCAACAACACCCATAGCGAGCTGCTCCGCCGGGGGTACACCTCCACGGAGCTGTTCCGGCCTGACTGGGGCTCCAAGACGTGCTCGGCCTGCAATGACCATGACGGCTCGGAGATCGTTCCCGTCAAGGACGCGATCAACCAGGCCCTGGCCCGTTCCTGCACAGGGAAGATCGACGTGCTGGGCCACTCGATGGGCGTGACGCTGTCGATCAAGGCCATCCTGGACCTGGGAGTGGCCAGCCGGGTGGACTCCTTCGTGGGCATCGCTGGCGGGTACCGGGGCCTGCGTAGCTGCGGCACGTACCCGTACAACGTGGCGACCACCACCTGTGGCTACTGGGGCCTGTCCATCAGCAGCCCGTTCCTGAACTCGATCTACGGCAAGCGCATGGCCAGCCGCATCTACTCGATCAAGAGCAACTCGGATCAGATCGTCTGCTACCTCGGTAACTGCACGGTGAACGGCGTGCACTCGAGCCAGATTGCCAACGAGAACGCGAGCTACACGTATGCGCTGGGCCACTTCGGGCTCGTCACCGACACCTACGTCAAGCAGGCGGACCTCATTCAGTAGTGTCCGTGTCGGATCGCGCACTTGGGCCAGGCGGAGTTGGCGGCTGAACTGAAACGCCCGGGCCGATTGTTGATCTCATGCGGCTTCTGCCAGGTTGAGGTGGCAGCAACCGACTCAGGAGGCAGCGATGGGCAATGGCAATGGTGGTAGCGGCAAAGGCAGCAGCGCAGGGGGCAGCAGCGGCAGCAAGGGCGGTGGCGGTGCAGCGCCCAGGCCACCCAATGGCCCCAGCACGACGGGGAACCCCTCTGGTGACGGCCGGGGGAACAATCCTCCCAAGAAGTGACGGAACCCGACGGCAGCCAGGAACCGTGAAGGACTGGCTGTCGCCCGTCGGTTGCTCCGCACGCCCTGAAGCGCTCAGTCGCTCAACAGGGCAAACAGCACCGTCAGCGCCACGCCTACGAGTGTAAGGATGAGGCCCGTGGTGGACTTCCAGCGAGGCTGCCCCTCAGGGAGGTTCCTGGCTTTTACCAAGGCGACGATGTTGACCACGAGCGAGGCAATCTGAAAGGCCACGCACATGGGCACGAGCGAGCAGACGCCCAGCACCAACCCCAACGTCTGGAGGTTCGTGCCGCCCCGGCCTTGATTCTCCGGGACGCTGCGGCTGCGCAGCTCCCAGCAGTTGGGGCACATAGGCCGCGCCTCGGGACGCGTGCGGCGCTCGCAGCCCGCGCACATGAACGAGCCACAGCGATTGCACGTCCACGTCGCTGGCGCTTCCGCATGGCTGGCGCAAGTCGCGCCCTCCGGTGGGAAGTCGCTCATGCGCTCTGCTGCTGGCCCTGCGGCACGGCGCGGGGCGCCTTCCGTCCGGACACCAGGTGATGCTTGATCATCATCACCGCCTCTTCACTCGGCAGCTTCAGGGTGATCTGCCCGTCCTTGATGCGCTGTACCACCGGGCCCTTGCGGCGCGTGAACTTGACGCCCACGAAGATGGGCACCACCAGCGCTGCGAGCATGGCGACCGAGCCCAGCTCCCCGTGGTTGCTGGCCAGCAGGAAGATGCTGCCGAAGAAGAGCCCGATCCCCGCCACGATGGACAGGGCGAAGAGCGTGATGCCGGTGCGCCAGGCCTTGAAGGCCTCCTCGGTGAACGGCAGGTGGCCCTTCACCCGCTTGGTGAGCGCGAACGCGATGATGGCCGCCACCAGCAGGTTGATGAGGATGAACACCGCGACCCAACGCGGGTACCAGGCGAAGTTCACCGGCTTGAAGACGACGTTTTCCGTCTGGCCCGTCACCACGCACACCCGGGGAAGGTCGAACTCGTTGAGCTCGTCCGCCGGGAGAATGATTTCACGCATGGGCCGCAGTTGTACCGCAGCCCGGTCGCCGCGCGCCAGACGGGGACCAGGCGCTAGCGGGGCTCCTGAGGGGGAGGCAGCGACTCGCGCATCTCCCAGCTGTCCTCCAGACGGGTGGACAGCCACAGCTCCACGTATTTCCTGCGCGGCTCTGTGGGCTCGTCCGCTCCGGTGACGGTGGAGAAGCTGTGGTGCATGAGGCGCAGGCCCACCTCGGGCCGGACTTCGCGCACCTGGGTGTAGAGCCAGCGCGCATCGCCTACCGTCGTCGTCTTGGGCGCGATGCACACCAGCGTGCCGTCGTAACCCAGCGTGCCGAAGAGCAGCGCCGCCACGTCGCTGAACGGGGGCACCACCTCGCGGAAGGACAGCGAGCGGTGGGCATCACACTCCACCGAGAGCGGCGGGCCGTAGAAGAGCACGTCGAAGCCCAGGAAGGGCCTCAGTACCTCCGCGCTCGTCACGTCACCCTGCACGCACTCGATGCCGCGCTCCTGGTTGGCGGCGACGATGGCTGGCTCCAGGTCCAGCGCCCGGTAACGCTCGACGCCCAGCTTCGTGGTGTAAGCCTCGTGCTGGCGGCTGCAGTCTCCGCAGCACAGCTCCCCCACCGCGCGCACACCCTGCGGGAAGAGTTCGCTCAGCAGCGCCACGCGCTGATCCACTGTCTGGCGGTTGGTCCGCGCGAAGGCACGCCGGCTCAGGTCTGGAGTGTGGAAGGGACTGTTCATGGCGTGGGGCCTCACTCTCAGCCCCTGATGGGTCCGGATCGGTCACAATGCGGCGACCCGAAAGGAAGCTGATGACTTCGCTCATGTTGCCAGGCCCGACCGTCTCCGTCAGCTGGCTGGCCTCCCATCTTGGCCACGCCCGCCTCATTCTGCTCGATGCCAGCGTGAAGCCCGCGGCGGCGGCGGCAAGTACACCGCCCGGCCCCGGGGCAACGGTGCAGATCCCCGGCACACGGATCTTCGACTTCGACAAGCGCATCTGCGATCCGGCGACCGCGCTGCCCCACATGATGCCGCCCCCGGACCTGTTCGAGCGCGAGGTGCGGCTGCTGGGCGTCCGCAACGACAGCGTCATCGTCGTGTATGACCGCATGGGCGTCTACGCGAGCCCTCGGGCGTGGTGGATGTTCAAGGCCATGGGGCACGAGCAGGTGGCCGTGCTCGATGGCGGCCTGCCCGCGTGGCTCGAGGCTCAGCTTCCCTGCGAGCCGGTGGGCACGCAGCCCGTCGAGCCGGGGGACTTCGTCGCACGGCCGCGCCCGGGCCTGTTCTGTGACGCGGGCCACGTCGCGGCCGCGTTGGAGGACCAGCGCTATGCCGTCCTCGATGCGCGCTCGCAGGGCCGCTTCCTTGGCCGCGAGCCAGAGCCCCGGCCCGGGCTGAGGCCGGGACACATGCCGCATGCGCTCAACCTGCCATTCGGCACCGTTCAGGCCAACGGACGCATGCGCGCTACCGAGGAACTGGCCGCCATTTTCGCCTCGCGCGTCGAGCCGCGGCAGAAGCTGATCTTCAGCTGTGGCTCCGGCGTGACCGCCTGCATCCTGGCGCTGGCCGCTGAGCTGGCCGGCTATCGCGAGCTGGCCGTCTACGATGGTTCCTGGAGCGAGTGGGGGCTGCCTTCGTCCCGGCCGGTAGTCACCGAGCCGGGTTGACTTGACCACCGGGGTACCCGGCATAGGCTGGCGGGCCACACATGAGCACCTATCGACTCCGTCCCGAGGGAATGGCACTGGTGGCCAAGGATCTGCGCCGCATGGTGTACGGGCGCATTCCCCTCATGGTCGCGGCGCTGGGGATCGGGCTCGCGGTGCCGCCGCTGTCGGGCATGCCGGTGTCGCCGCTGGGCATGGTCATGCTGGGCCTGCTGGGCCTGGGGGTGACGGCCTTCAGCGTCTGGGGAGGGCTGCGCAAAGCCGAGATTCAGTTCTCCCAGCACTTCGAGACCTACTCGCTTGCGGTGACGGACGAGGCGCTTGGCCACCGCAGCGATGTGCTGCCGGAGAAGCGGCTGACGCGCGGCGAGGTGACCCACATCGAGGAGGCGCCGCTGGTGGGCCTGATGGTCCGGGGCCGGACGCCCGCGGACGTCATCGTCATCTCTCCGCACCTGGCGGGTTATGACGAGGTGCGCACGCGGCTTGCCTCCTGGCGGGAGATCGTCTCCGTGTCGGATCAGGCGGTGCAGCGCCGGCAACAGGTGGCCGGATGGGCGGGAATCGCCCTGTCGCTGCTGCTCATCGCCCTGTGGGTGGGCGTGTGGTGGCTGCCGGACGTCCGCTGGTCGATGGCCAGCGGCGTGGTGATGTGTGCGGTAGGGGTGATGGCGCTGCGGGTGATGAGCCAGCGGGTGCCAGGGCTCAACCGCAGGACGCTGGTGGCGGTGCTGATCTTCTTCGCCTTGAGCATTCCGGCCCGGCTGGTGCTCCAGTTCTGGGCACCGTGACGCAAGCGCCCGGAGTGCCGTGCCGTTACCGAAGCGGTGGACGGGAACCCCCGCCTCAGCCTTGAATCGGGCCATGGCGCGCAAAATCGGCGAACAGCTGGTCTCTGACGGGGTGGTGACGCCGGAGATGCTGGAGCGAGCGCTCGAGCGGCAGAAGGCGACGGGCCAGAAGCTCGGCGAGTGCCTGGTGCGGCTGGGGCTGGACGAGACGCCGGTGCTGAGGGTGCTGGCCCAGGAGCTGAAGACCCGCTTCGTGTCCACCGTGAAGCTGTCGCAGACGCAGGTGGATGCCGGGCTGCTCGAGCGGGTGCCCGTGCGGCTCGCCGAGGGGTTCGACTTCATGCCCGTGCGCCTGGACGAGGCCACCCAATCCCTCTACGTGGTGATGGCCGAGCCTCAGCGGCAGCGCGCCATCGAGGAGATTGCCCGCACGGTGGGTGTGGCCAAGGTGGTGCCCTTCATCGCGGTGCGCCGGTCGATCCGGGCGGCCATCCGCAAGCACTACTACTCGGATGCCCGGGCCTTCGAGCACATGTCGGACGACGACACGTGTCCCCACTGCGGCGCACCGTGCGCCGCGGATGACTTCCAGTGTGCCCGCTGTGAGCTGCTGCTGGTGCGTAACGCGGAGGACCTGCCCGAGCGGGACAATGTCTCCCTGGTCCGAGCGTTGATCTCGGTGCCGGACCGCAAGCCCGTTCAGGGCGTACCCCAGAGCCCGCAGCAGGAGAAGACCCGGGCCTACAAGTACGCGCCGGATGCGCCCATCCCCACGATGATCCCCTTCATCTCCACGGGTCTGGATCTCGCCCTGCGGCCCCTCAACCCGTTCGAGGCCTACATCCTCTCCTTCGTGGACGGCCGGACGACGCTCAAGGACCTCGCGCTCGTCACCAACCTGTCCGCCATCGAGCTGCGCGCCGTCTTCGAGTCCCTGTCCGAGCGCGGCATCGTCCGGGTAGAGAAGGCCGAGGAGAAGAAGGCCGAGGAGAAGAAGACCAGGCCCCCCGTGGCGGAGGTGCCGCCCGCGCCCGTGCCCAAGGCCGCTCCGAAAAAGACGCAACCTCCCGTGGTCAGCACGCCTGTGCCCACCAGCAGCGCGGGCCCGTCCGGAACCAGTGAGGATTCCGCAACCGACAGCATCCTCCAGCGCGTCGTCGCCCTGGAGCGTAGCGGGAAGATGGAGGAAGCCGCCGAGCTGCTGGAGCAGGGCATCTCCAAGCTCCGCAACCCGGCACCGCTGTACAACCGGCTGGGGATGATCCTCCTCAACCAGAAGCGCGATTACACCCGCTCCGCGAAGCTCTTCCAGAAGGCGGCGGACCTCGATCCGGACAACAGCATCTACATGATGAACCTCTACTCGGTGCTCAGCCTCAGCGCTGATGCGACCAACCCCGGCAGGAAGCCCAGGCGCTGAGAAACGGCAGGGCCCAGGACGTTGCCGCCCTGGGCCCTCGGGTTGGACTGCGGAGTGGGGACTACGGGGCGAAGGTGAAGGCGTGCTCGCGCACCAGCGCGGTCGTCACCCAGGCTTCAATCTCCGTGGGAGAGGTGCGGGCCTCGACGCTGGCCGTGGCCGGCCCGCTGGCATTGTGGGTCTCGAAGCTGTGCGAGAGCGCGCCCTCCGCCGCCTCGATGCTCTCACCCGCGGTGGCGGCATCGAAGCCCACGTAGTAGCTGGTGGCTCCCTGCGAGGCGGTCCACTGCAGCGTGAGGTTCTGGCCGCGGCTCACCTGCGCGTTCGAAGAGGGGGCGGTGATCTCGAAGCTCCCCGGCATCCGGAACGTGCGGCGCAGGGTGTCCTCGCCCAGGCTCACCACCAGCTCGAAGCTACCGCCCGGCGTCAGCAGCGCCGAGTCCCGCTCCGTGAGGGCGTAGGCCTCACGCTCCCGGTTGTACTCGAGGATCCGGCCCGCCAGCGTCACGCTGGCATCCTGGCGCGGCGCGTTGTCGAGCGAGACCCGCAGGTCCACCACCGCCTGCGTGCCCTCGAGCGCCACCCGGCCTTCCACGCCGAGCAGCGTGGGCTCGATGATTTCTCCGCCATCCAGGCCGCACACGTCGAGGAAGAGGAAGGTGAGCCAGCCCGCCTCGCAGACGAGGGCGTCGAACAGAGGACCGCCGGAGGTGAGGTTGAGCGGCAGGGGCGTGGAGTGGGGCACCACCGCGCTGGTGTCCGAGTTCACCGCCTGGATGATGTTGAAGCCGGGCTTCAGGCCCGTTGCGGCGGGCTGCTCCTGGTTCACGTAGATGACGGCGAAGGCGGAACGCGCGCTGCCCAGCAGCGAGGAGCCGATGACGCGATCCACCGGCGTGCCCTCCATGGCGATGGGATCGAGCTTCCCGTTGCCGTTCTTGTCCTCGTAGGCCAGGAGGATGCCGAAGGCGCCCTTGCCCTGCAGCCCCTCCGACAGCTCCGCCAGCGCCTCATCCGGCGGCGGGCGGTAGAGGTGGAAGCGGTAGTTGGCGGGGAAGCTGCCCTGGTAGACGAGATCCTCGGTGATGATCTCCTGGAGCGTGCTCTGCTCGCTGGCGATGTTCTCGGCCGCCAGCCACTGCGGGTACCACACGAACGCCAGGCGCACCTGGGTGGGGACGCTGGCACCCGGCTCGGCGTTCATCTGGCCCTCGAGCGTGAGCAGGGGCTTGCCCGGGTGATCCGGGCCCACCACCCCGTCGCCGCAGCCGGCGAGGGTGAGGAGCAGGGAGAGCAGGAGAAAGGTGAAGCTGCTGAGCTGACGAATCATGATGTGTCCCCTCCGGGGAATCGAAGTGGAGCCACCCGCGATGGGGGCTCGTTCAAGGAGACCGGCTCACCGCCCGGAAGTGGGAACCGCTTTTTTTTGCTGATTAAAAGCGCCAGCCCGCGCCCACGGAGGCGAGCGTCGCCGCACGCCACGCGGGCTGCTCCGTGCTGGGCAGGTGACGCAGGAGCAGCTGCGCCTGGAGGAGCGCGAAGGCCTGAGAGGGCAGGGGAATCTCCAGCCCCACCACCGGGCCCACGCCCACGCCCAGCGCCCGGCGCGGAGGCAGCGGAGGAACGCCGAAGGTGTCCTGAATCTCCTCCTCGCGATCTCTGCGCAGCCGCTGCTCCAGGCCGGTGAGCTCGACGCCCAGTCCCACCTGAGGCACCAGCGCCCAGTCCAGCCAGCGGTAGCCGCCGGACACTGTGGCCCCCAGCGTCCGCTCGCGCACCTGCAGATCCAGGCCCGGGTAGCCCGCCTGGGTGAAGCTCACAGCTCCCAGGGCCCACCAGGAGCCCCAGGTGCGGCGGTAGCCCAGGCCCGCGGCCAACCGCGCTCCCGTGCCCTGGACCGGCGCGCTCTCCAGCCGGGCGAACCCCAGCAGCGCCGAGTTGCGCAGCTCCACGTAGCCGCCCTTGAGCGCCACCTCGGTGTAGCTGCGCCAGCTCAGCTCCTCCTCTCGCACCTGGCGCTCGCCTCCATAGGGAAGCTCCAGCTCGAGCAGGCCCGTGCTCTTCCCCACGCGCTTGCGCAGCAGGTAGCGGCCCGGTGGCACCGCCAGGCGCAGCGGGCGTCCTGGAGCCTTCTCCACCTCGGCCACCACGTCCGGCCGGGGCTGGCTCGCCACCACGTAACGGCCTGAGAGCGCTGCGGGGAAGACGAGGGCGCTCCGGGCAATCTTCGGCTCGGTGAGGATGAGCTCTCCCGTGCCCGACAGCTCCCAGGAATACGCCGGGTGCTGGCCCGCGCCCGCCGCTCCCACCACCGTGCGCCGGTAGGCATAGGCGTAGGCCTCGGCGAGCGATACCTGTCCGTCGCCCTCGGAGTCCGCGTCTCCACGCATGCCCGTGAGCAGGTGGTGGGTGAAGAGCGAGCCCTTGAGCGAGTCCCACTCCTCGGAACTCTCCCCGGGGCCGCTGGAGGAGATGATCACCTGGCCATGCAGAGGCAGTTGTTCGAGGGACACCGCGAACTCCGGGCCCGCGCTGCCGCCCTTGCGCCGCGCCAGGGTGCCGCTCTCGCACGCGTCCACCAGCAGCACGCTGAGCCGCGCCCCCGCCTGGCGCGCCAGGTCCCTCAGCTCGGTGAGCGGCAAGTGCGTGCCGGCCAGGTGCAGCACGCCTCCCTTGGCGTGGGCCGAGGCGTACACGATGAGCACCACGTCATCCCCCGCCGCGCGCAATTCGGCGATGCGGCCGGCCACCTCGGCCAGCTTCTGGCGCACCACCGCCGCGGGCGGATCCACGGCCAGGTAAGCACGGTCGGCGCGCACCCCGCCCAGCTCGACGAAGAGCTGGCGCACGCGCTCGGCGTCGTCATCCGCGAAGCTGAGCACCGCGTCGTCGGGATCACCCACGTTGGCGCCGATGGCCAGCAGCAGGCGCACGGTGGCCGCCCCCGCCGGCGGGGACATCAGGAGCAGCGGCAGCAACACCGCGAGGAGGAACCGGAACGGGCGCGGCGAAGTCATGGGCGCTTCTGGAGGCGGAGGGTGCTCACGCGGCAGTCAGGGCAGGAGAGGGTGGGCTCGGGGCGGTCGGCCTGAGTCCGGAGCGCCTCGAGCAGCGGAGCGGCTTCGAGCGGGCGGGGAGAGAAGAGAGCAAAGAGGAAGGAGGGGCCCGGTGCGTCGTCGA
>DASVVJ010000346.1:0-2095 GCA_036389955.1 Myxococcaceae bacterium | reverse complement strand
TTTCAGGCCCTGCGCGCGGGCCGCTTCGCCGTGCGGGTCTTCTTGGCGGGGGCGGTGCTTTGGGAGGCCTTCTTGGAGGCACGCGGGGCCTGGGGAGCCGCGGGGCGGGGCGGGAGCCGGGCGCGGTGGGCATCTCCCCAGGCCTCCACCAGTTCGAGCTCCTCCTGGGACAGGGGGCCCTTCTCGACGGCGGCGATGGACTGATCGATGTCCCGGCGGTTCATGGGCCCGGTGAGCACCACATCGACCGTGGGCTGCGAGAGGGCATAGCGGTACAGGTCCCCGGGCTCGGGAGTCCACTCATGGGTCCAGTTGGGAGGCCTGGTCCACAGGGGCCCGGCCTGGCTGGCCATGGACTTGAAGGTCATCACCCCGGGGCGCTGCTTGCGCGCGGGCAGGGTGGGGAAGAACTCCCGGGCCGCCCGGCGGTGCGCGGCATTGAAGCGCACCATGGCCCCATCGAGCCCCGGGTGCTGAGCGAAGGTGTGCGCCAGCTCCATGCTGTGGAAGCTGGCGCCAATGTGGCGCACCACGCCGTGCTGCTTCATGCGCTCGGTCTCGCCGAAAAGCTGCGCCAGGGCGCGATGGGCGGGGGAGCCCGGGCCCGTCCAGCCGGCGCGATGATCCAGCACCTGGGTGAGCGACTGCTCGTCCCCCGTGTCCGTCCAGCCCCAGTACAGCATGTCGATCGAGTCGATCTTCAGCTCGGCGAATTGATCGAACAGCGCCGACAGGATCAGCCGCGAGGTGCGGCCGTACGTCACGGTGAACAGCGTCACCTCGTCGCGGTGCGAGGCGCCCCGGCCACACAGCTTGCGCAGTGCCTCCACCATGGGCCGGTAGGCGAAGTGGTGCAGGTCGCTCGAGAAGAAGAAGGTGCGGATGCCCTTGTCGAACGCGTAGAGCACGTCGTCCGAGGAGATCATCCCGCCGCCGCCAATGGCCAGGCAGCTGGTGCGCAGGTTTGTCCGCCCGAAGGGACGGAACCACTCGAAGCCTCGCTTGAGGCGCTTCGCCGTTGCAGGCATGTCACGCAGGATACAGCACCTGGCCGACGTATTGACTGGACGTAATGCCCTTTATTAACACGCCTACTGGTCACCATCATCGGTGACCGGTAGCCCCTCCCCTGGAGACCCCCACATGCTGGCTCAGAAGAACGCCAAGAAGCTGTCGGTGAAGAAGGAGACGCTGCGCACCCTGGATGACACGCAGGTTCAGCAGCTCGACGCGGCCAACGGCGGTGCGACGCCCGTGGTCACCATTACCATCATCTCCATCACCATCACCCTGACGGATGGGTGCTGACGGCAGGTGCTTCTGAAGCCAGGTGACGGCACTTGAAGTGCCGGACCCTCCGGGGGCCGCCAGCGAAGAGGCTGGCGGCCTTCGTGTTTTCAAAGGAGCGCTACTTGCGCGCCTTGGCCAGGGTGTCGTGAGCGGCCTTCACCACGTTGTCCACGGTGAAGCCGAACTTCTGCAGCAGGTTCTTCAGCGGCGCGGAGGCTCCGAAAGTCCGCATGCCGATGATGGTGCCGCGCAGGCCCACCCAGCGCTCCCAGCCGAACGCGGCGGCCTGCTCCACCGCCACGCGCGCGTGCACGTTGGGCGGCAGCACCGAGTCCTTATAGGCCTCGTCCTGCTGCTCGAACAGCTCCCACGAGGGCATGCTCACCACGCGCGCCTTGACGCCCTGGCCCTTGAGCTGCTCGGAGGCGGCCAGGCACAGCGACACCTCGCTGCCGGTGCCAATCAGGACGACGTCCGGAGTTCCCTCGGAGTCAGCCAGCACGTAGGCGCCCTTGGCCAGACCCGAGGCGGGCGCGTACTTCGTCCGGTCCAGCGTGGGCACCGCCTGGCGCGTGAGCACCAGCACCACCGGCTGGTGCTTCAGCGGGGCAATCACCCGCCACGCCTCCGTCACCTCGTTGGCGTCCGCCGGGCGCAGCACGATGAGGCCCGGAATGGCGCGCAGGCTCGGCAGGTGCTCCACCGGCTGGTGCGTGGGCCCGTCCTCGCCCAGCCCGATGGAGTCATGGGTGAAGATGTGGATGCTCGGCACCTCCATGATGGCCGACAGGCGGATGGCGGGCCG
>DASVVJ010000345.1:0-1614 GCA_036389955.1 Myxococcaceae bacterium | reverse complement strand
CCCCTGTCCCTGCTGGAGCCCCCGCATCCGGCGTCCCCGCATCGGGTGCGGCCTGCTGGGGCAGCTCGGGATTCGCTGGCGGAACAGCCGCGGCCGGAGTCGGCGGAAGGACCTCCTCCGGCTGGGCCGTTGCCTGTGCATTGCCGGGAGCGGGCTGCTGCACCTCGGACTTCGAGCGCACCAGGGACTGGACGCCCACCAGGGCCAACACGGTCAGCAGGCCCAACCCCGCCCACATGCCAACGCGGCGGGACCTGGCCGGAGCTTCACTCCCCGCCTGAGCCGGGGTCACGGGCGTGGGCAGTGAAACGGTCGGCTCGTAGCGCGGAAGCTTCTCCGTGTCCTCCTCGGGGACCCTGCCCTTCACGGCCTTGCTGCTCCCAGAGGTCGAGGTCCTGCGAGGCAGCACCTGGGTCGGAGCGCGAACGTCCTCATCCGGCGAGGAGGTGGACCGGCTGCCCTCCTCTACCCGGGGCATCGACGACTTGCTGCGCGACTGGGCCCCCGGCATCACGGCGGTGGGCTCGCGGCGCGCGGGCACGGGCTCCTGGGAGGGCTGCTTGGCGCCCCCCGCCCTCTGCGTCCGGTCCGGCACGGCAGGCAGGGCCATCGCAGAGGGAATTCCGCCGATGTAGACGCGGCGCACGAAGCTGGACAGGTCCGTGTCATCCGCGCTCCGGGCGTGGTTGAGCACGCACTGGACCAGGGCCCGCTCGAGCTCACCCGCCGTCTGGAAGCGGGCGTCCAGGTCGCGCTCGAGCGCCTTCATCACCACGGCATCCAGGTCCGGCGGGACGTCCGGGTTGATGCGGGCCGGATGGGTAATGCCGCTCTGCTGCACCGAGCGCAGCACGGCGAGATCCGAGTCCCCGTCGAACAGCCGGCTCTTGGTGAGCATCTCCCACAGGACGATGCCCAGGGCGAACACGTCGGTGCGAGCATCCACCGCCTCGCCACGGGACTGCTCGGGAGACATGTACGCGAATTTGCCCTTGAGCATGCCCGGCGAGGTGAGCTTGTTGCCTGCCTTGGCGATGCCGAAGTCGGTGAGCTTCACCGCTCCGTCGAAGGACAGCAGCACGTTGTGCGGCGTCACGTCCCGGTGAACCAGGAACAGCGGCTCGCCGTTGACCTTGAGCCGGTGGGCGTAGTGCAGCCCCCGGGCGACCTCCGCGCCGATGTGCGCCACCAGCACGGGCGGCATCGGCTCCATCAGGTCCTTGCACTTCTTCGCCAGGTCCGCGAGCGAGCAGCCACGCACGTACTCCATGGCCAGGTAGTACGTGTCCTCGTGCTTGGCGAAGTCGAAGATCTGCACCACGTTGGCGTGGTTGAGCTGCGAGGCCAGCCGCGCCTCGGCGATGAACATGTCCACGAAGCCGGGATCGGTCGCCAGGAACGAGCGCACCCGCTTGATGACGACTTCCTTCTCGAAGCCCTCGGCGCCTTGCGAAGCGGCCAGGTAGATCTCCGCCATCCCGCCCTCGGCGAGCTTGCGGCGCACCACGTACTTCCCAATCTGGTCACCAGCGGCGAGCGTCACGGAAGCGTCCAGAGCATGGTTAGAACTTCACCACGACTTTGTTCATACCGGTGGCCTTCACCTCGACGCGC
>DASVVJ010000344.1:0-3770 GCA_036389955.1 Myxococcaceae bacterium | reverse complement strand
GGGGGCAGCGTACTGCCCGCGCCTCCCAGGAGGGAATGACTCAGATGGCGGTGATGGTGCCGTTCTGCACGCGCAGCCGCTGGCTGGTGGCCTTCGCCGTCAGCTCCTCGGCGGGCTTGAGCGAGTAGTCCTTGTTCACCTCGGTGCTGGGAATGAGGTGGAAGGTCGCCACCGCCTCATTGGCCTTCACCTCGAGTACCACGAAGCCGTGGGCATCCGAGTTGGAGAACACGAGGTTGGGGTTGCCCGCCTTGAGCGTCGTGTCCATCTCGCGGACGACGTAGCCGTACAGCGGGCTGCCCTGCGCGTAGCCCGCGGCCAACACGGCGTTGCCCGCCAGCTCCTTCACCGAGCCCGAGGAGATGGCCGGCGCCGTCAGCGCGGGGATGCCGCTCTCCACCGACGCGTACGAGGCGTGGATGTCGCCGGAGATGAACATCGCGTTGTTGATGTTATTGGCGCGCAGGTAGCCCAGCAGCTCCTGCTTCTTGGTGGGGAAGCCGTCCCACTGGTCCGCGTTGAAGTAGAAACGCTGGCGCAGGTTGACGTCCGGGATGTCCATCTTCTGGCGCAGATCCCAGATCAGCGCCGTCATGGACACGGAGCTGACGATGATCTTCCAGGTGTTGGTGGCCTTCACCTGGTCCAGCAGCCAGGCCTCCTGCGTGGCGCCCAGCGCGTTCTCGCTGGCCTTCTGGGTGGCCGCGTAGCGGTAGGCCGCGTACAGGTCGTACGTGTCCTTGATGACGATGTAGCGCGTGCCGCGGATGTCGAACAGGCCCTGCTTGCCCATGTGCAGGAAGGCCATGCCCCGGTCCTTACCGCCCGTGGAGATGGCCAGCTGCGGGAAGCCCGCTCCCGCCAGCACCTGGTTGATGTAGGCCAGCGCCAGGTTGCCCTTAATCATCGCGCCGGCCTTGGCGGACGCCTCAGCCTGGGTCAGCCCCGCCTGCTGCGCCTGCGCCACGTACGCACCCTGCAGCACCCCCTTGTGCTGCGCGTACGCCGCGTCGTCGATGTTCACGTACGCGAACAGGTCGTTGGCGAACTGCGCGGCGATCTGATCCTTCACCGGCTGGGGGAAGGGCAGGCCGGCGATGGTGCCCGCCAGCACGTTCTTGTCCATCGCCACCGTGCCCGGGTAGGCATCCTCGGGAATGAGGTGGTCAGGCCGGTACGTGCGGTAGTCGGTGACGATGAGCTTCAGGTTCTTGCCGAACTCGAAGTCCCGGTAGATGCGCGTGTTGGGGAACTTCGGCTCGCTGCCCGGGTCGATGGCGCCCTCGCCCGAGGTGCCCACCGCGTCGAAGGGGATGTACTCGAAGAACGCCTGCTCCGCGTTGACCTTGCGCTGGTCCTGCCGCTCGTCCCGCTTGCCATCCTCGTACGTGGCGTTCGACTGCCAGCAGTCGTCGGAGAACTCGTGGTCGTCCCACATGACGATGAACGGGTAGCGCTCGTGTACCTGCTGCATCACCGGATCCGCGCGCAGGTTCTTGTACAGGTCCCGGTAGTTCGAGACCGCCGAGGCCGCCTGGTACTGGAAGATGCCGCTCTTCTGCACGATGGCGCCGTCGGGCTCGGAGAACGTCACGTCGCGCAGGGTGTTGGTGGCCTGGAAGGCCGGGTCGCCCGTCGTCTCGTAGATGTAGTCACCGAGGAAGACGACGAAGTCGATCTCCTCGTCGTCCAGTTGCAGCAGCCGGCTCCACGAGTTGAAGTAGCGGCCCACGTAGTCCTGGCAGCTGGCGAACACGAACTTCACCGGCACGTCATCGCCCGCCGCCGGCGCCGTCTTCGTGCGCCCCACCGCCGACACGTACCGCTCCCCGCCCGTCTCGAAGACGAAGCGGTAGTAATAGGTGGTACGCGGCTCGAGGTTGGTCACCTTCACCTTGATGGCGTTGTCATGATCCGCCAGCGCCGTCAGCCCGGCCTGCTGCAGCACCAGGTTGCCGAAGCCCTCTTCCTTCGACACCTCCAGCGTCAGCGACACGTTGCCGGCCTGGTCTCCATTGACCGCGCGCGTCCACACCACCACGCTGTCAGGGCGCGGATCTCCCGAGGCCACCGACTGCGGGAAGAACTTGCGGCTGGCCGCCGCCTGCTGCTCCGTCGTCTCTTCGTCGCTGCAGCCAAAGGCAGTGGTCGCCGCGACTGCGACGACAGACTGCAGAATGGTGCGGCGGTGCAGTTTCTGGGACAAGTACCCCTCCGTTGGGCCGGGCCACTGGGCCTCCGGCGGGCGCGGAGTCTATGGTGCTTTGCCACGCTCGGGGCAAGCAACCGCCCTCTTCCTTTTGACGCGCCGCGCCTGAAACGAAGAAAGGGGCTGCCCACCTCGCGGCGGACAGCCCCTGGCACTTTCTCGCAGTGAAGAAAAACCGCGACTACTTCACGGCCTTCACGCGCGGGCGCTTCTCACCCTCACCGGCAGGCTCGGCCTCCGCGGGCGCAGCGGCCGCCGCACCAGCGGGCTTGATGACGCCGTACTTCTCCAGCACGCGGTGCTCGATCTCCTTGAAGATCTCCGGGTGCTCGCGCAGGTAGTCCTTCGCGTTCTCCCGGCCCTGGCCGATGCGCTCGCCCTTGAAGGCGAACCAGCTGCCGCTCTTCTCCACGATGCCCTCGTTGGCCGCCAGGTCGATCAGGTCGCCCTCGCGCGAGATGCCCGTGCCGTACATGATGTCGAACTCGACCTCCTTGAACGGAGGCGCCACCTTGTTCTTCACCACCTTCACGCGGGTGCGGCTGCCCACCACGTTGTCGCCATTCTTGATGGCGCCCACCCGGCGGATGTCCAGGCGCTGCGACGCGTAGAACTTCAGCGCGTTACCGCCCGTGGTCGTCTCCGGGTTGCCGAACATCACGCCGATCTTCATGCGGATCTGGTTGATGAAGATGACGCACGTCTGGCTCTTCGAGATGGTGCCGGTGAGCTTGCGCAGCGCCTGGCTCATCAGGCGGGCCTGCACGCCCATGTGCGCATCACCCATCTCGCCCTCGAGCTCGGCCTTGGGCACCAGCGCCGCCACCGAGTCCACCACCAGCACGTCGATGGCGCCCGAGCGCACCAGCATCTCGGCGATCTCCAGGCCCTGCTCACCGGTGTCCGGCTGGCTCAGCAGCAGGTCATCGGTGCGCACGCCCAGCTTGCGGGCGTAGCCCACGTCCATCGCGTGCTCCGCGTCGATGTAGCCGCAGATGCCGCCGCGCTTCTGCGCCTCGGCGACGATGTGGAGGCACAGCGTCGTCTTACCGGAGGACTCCGGTCCGAAGATCTCGACGATGCGGCCCTTGGGCACGCCACCCACACCCAGGGCGATGTCCAGCGAGATCGCCCCGGTCGAAATGGCCTGGACGTCACGGATCAGCGGCTCCTCGTTTCCGAGCCGCATGATGGAACCCTTACCGAACTGGCGCTCGATGGTGGACAACGCCAACTCGATCGCCTTCTCCTTCTCCTGATTCACGGCCATCTCTCTACTCCTCCAGTTGTATGCGGCGAGCCACCCCGGCCCACCTGAACCCGCGTTCAGAACGCGAGCTGCATTACTACGCGACGGGTAGACCGTAGTCCACCCCTCTGACACAGCGTTGTAGAAGAACAGGTCAGCTCTCGCGGATAGCGAACAGGAGAGCGGCCACCAGCCCCGCCAGGCCGGCCTGCATGCCAACGTAACCCGGCAAACTTCCTAGGAATATTGAAAGCAGCGAGGTGATCCCCAGCACCGCCAGGCCCATGCGGCGCACGGTGCTTCGCGGCTTGC
>DASVVJ010000343.1:0-8236 GCA_036389955.1 Myxococcaceae bacterium | reverse complement strand
GGCGAGCCGGGCCGAGGCGGTGCTTCTGGGCCCCCTGGCACCGGCGCTCAACGCCGCGCGAGACGCGCTGGGCACTGCGGCGGAGATGGCCGGCCCGGCCGCAGCGCTGCTGGGCGGAGACAACCCCGCTGTGGCCGTCTTTGGCTCGGCGGTGGGGCAGATTGCTGCTGGGGAGGATGCAGCTTCCGCCGCCTCCATGGCCGCGGGAATGGCTCAGGCGGTGGCAGGCGGGGCACTGGCCCGGGCTGGGCTCCCGACGCCCCCGGCGCAAGGCGGAGGCGACGCGGGGGCAGGGGCCGGTGGAAGCGGTGGCGGTGGTGGGGGTGGAGGAGGCGGTGGTGGGGGAGGCGGCGGTGGGGGTGGAGGAGGCGGTGGTGGCTCCGGTACCTGGGGCACCACGGTGGGCGGTGCGGTCACCGAGAGCATCGGCGCCCTGGCAGTTATCAACTCCGCGACGGGCGTCGCCTTCGCCGTGGGCGGCAGCTCGACGGAGACCGTGGGCGCCGCGCGCATCGAGCTGATCGGCGGGGGGAAGAATGAGCAGATCGGCGCCTCGAAGCTCGAAACGGTCGGCGCCTACGTGGTGAACGTCTCCAAGTCCCTGGCCATTGATGCCAAGGGCGCCGTGGCGCTGAACCTCGCCAGCCAGAAGCAGGACATCTCGGGGGGACACTCCATCACTGCGGAGGCCGCGGGCGTGGTGACGGCCAGCAACGTCACCCTGGAGGCCTCGGGCAAAATCACGCTGTCGTGTGGCGCGGCCGAGGTGGTTATCGACTCCAGCGGCGTGGCCATCAAGGGCGCTCTCGGTGTCACCATCGAGGGCACCTCGGAGATTCGAATGAACCCGCCCGCCATCTTGCCGGGCTGAACAGGAAGGTGTGGCCATGAAGGTACTCAAGAGCCTGGAGCGTGAAGAACTCGAGCCCCAGCCGGAGCCGCAGCGGCAGGTGCGCCTGGCCCCCGTGCCGTCCCTGCCTCCCATGAGCCTGGGACGGTTGGTGGCGCGGGAAGGAGCGGAGTGGCGCGTGCGCATTGGCACGGTGGAGCACGTGCTGCCGGTGGACGCCTCGGTGGACCCGGCGCTCCTCGAGGAGGCGCTGAGCACCGGGGCGCGGGTCGTCGTGGATGCGGTGGAGGCGCCGGTCATCGCCGGGCTGCTGGCCACGCAGCGGGCCGTCCCAGTGGACCGGGAGGGCCGGGTGAACGCGAGCGTGCGCAGCTTCACCGTGACCGCGCAGGAGAAAGCACTGCTGCGCGTGCCGGGGGCCTTCCTTCAGGTCACCGCCGCCGAGGTCGAACTCTACGCGGATCGCGTCCTGACGCGGGCCCGCGAGATGGCGAAGATCCTCTCCACCCTCATCAAGTTGAACTAGGAGCCGCCGTCATGAGCGTGACCGCGCTGGGCATGACCGTCGTCTGCGAGAAGAGCAAGCACACCCTGACGCCCATGGCGCCCAACATGTGCTTCACCCCCATGGCACCCAGCCCGGTGCCCATGCCGTACCCCATCACGGGCACCACCAGCTCGCTGAGCGTGAAGTGCAGCAACACCGAGATCGAGAGCACCAAGGTCCACAGCTCGTTCTGCAAAACGGGGAACATGAGTGGGAACGAGCCCGGCGTGGCGCTCACCAAGGACATCACCGTGGCGGGAGTGAACCGGGGAGTGGCCTGGGGCCTGCCGGTGCCCGCCGTCACCGTCCACTTCGAAGGCAGGCCCGTGTGCGTGACGGGCAACCCGGGCTTCGGCGACTCCCGGTAGGAGGCACGCGTGGTGCGCAGGTCCGGCATACAGACGGTCCAGGCGCTGCTGGATGAGGCGCTGGTGGGGCTGCGGGGCGTGACGGATCCGGGCTTGCCGATCCGGCAGGCCGAGGAGCAGCTCGCGCTGGCCTTGCGCAACGTCTATGAGGCCCACGCGGCTCTCGGTGACGCGGCGGCCCGGCGTGAGGCGCTCAAGCAGATGGCCTCGCACCTCCACTCCGCGGCCACCCTGCTGGCGAGCGCTCCCACCGAGGATCCGGGAGGGCTGGCGGAGCTCGAGCTGATCCAGCAGGCCATGAAGGCCGCCATGCGCGCCGTGGGCGAGCCGCTGACGCCATCCGAGGCCAGGCCCGAGCTGGCGCTGGAAGGCCAGAAGGTCCTGCGCGCCAGCCTCCGGGAGCCGCGGTTGCTGGAGCCCGAGCGCGAGGTGCTCCTGCCAGCCATTCCCCTGCCGGAGCTGCCGGAGCCAGAGCCGCCGCCTCCGGCCGTGCCCGCCCCGCCCCCACCGGTGACGACGCCGCAGCAGCTCGACGCGCTGCTGGCGGCGGCAAAGGCCCGGCTGGCGGCCTTCGAGGCGGCCGGCGACGAAGAGCCCGAAGACGAGGCGCCCGCGGAGGACAGGCCTCCGGCCACGGATGACGAGGCCCTGCGCTTCCACTTCGGCACCGCCAAGACGGAGGACGAGGTGCTGCTGGGCCATGCCCGCACCTGCATGGAGGACCTGGGCATGTTCGGCCTCATGCGTCGGCCTCGCCCCGGCAACCCCTGGTGGAGTGCGGAGCGCACCGAGCAGCGGCTGGTGCGGCGGGTGGATGCCCTCGTCGCCTGCGGCAGCCAGGTGCTCCCCCGGCTGGTGAAGCTGCTGGAGGAACGGCCCGAGCCGGATCCGGAGCTGACGTGGGCCAACCTGTTCCTGTTCGGCTCGCTCGCCGGAGATGACGCACTCGATCAGATGATGCGCATTATCCGCACCGTGGAGTTGAGCGCGCCGCGGATGGCCGAGGCCGTCTGCGATGCCCTGGCGCTGGCGCCACACCCCGGCATCGAGCGGGCCGTGCGCCCATGGCTGGAGGCACCCGAGGCCGTAAGGCGCGCCATCGGCCTGACGATCCTGGCTCGGCGGGAGGTGCTCTCCGGGGCCGAGGCGGTGCGCGCCCTGGAGGATCCGGAGCTGGAGGTGGTTCGCGCCGCCGCCTGGGGGCTGGGCACCGCCCAGGACCAGGTGCCTCACCAGGCGCTCGCCACGGCCCTGCGGCACAAGGACGAAGAGGTGGTCCGCGCGGCGTTGGAGAGTGCCCTGCTGCGGCGCAGCGAGGTGGGCCTGGAGCGCGCCCGTGCTTTGACAGAGGAGGGCCGAGGCGGGTTCGCGGACGCAGCGCTGTTTCTGGCCGTCTCCGCAGACGCGAGCGGGGCCGAGGCGCTGCGCGCGGCACTGAAGGCGGGGGCCGATCCCACGGTGCTCCGGGCGCTTGGCTGGTTCGGCAGTGTCGAGTTCGTGGACACGCTGCTGGAACACCTGGCGGGCGAGGTGCCCGAGGCGAAGGCCGCGGCGCTGGAGGCGCTCCAGCGGCTCACCGGCGCGTCCCTGACGAAAGAGCGGCCCCGGCCCGTTTACGCCCCAGAGCACCGGCCCTTCCTCAGCCCCTTCCAGCCTCCCAGTCCGGTGCTGGAGTTGACGGATGACGCCGCGCTCTGGTCGGCATGGTGGGCGGAGCATGGCCGCGGGGCGAAGGCGGACACCCGCTACCGGTTCGGGCACCTCTGGAGCCCACGCAGCACCTTGTGGGAGCTGGAGTTCCAGGACTCGCTGCCCGCAACGCGAAAGCTGGCCCATGTGGAGCTCGCCGTGCGCACGGGAGGAGCCATCCCGCTGGATCGGCAGGACTTCGTCGCCACCCAGTTGGCGCAGCTCGCCGCCTGGAAGGCGCACGTGGACGCCGGCGCGCGGCGAAGCAGGGTGGACGGGTGGGCCACACGGTATGCGAGGTGAAGTGACGTGAACCCTCCCGAGCTGCTCAACGGTACCTCCTCGACGGTGGCCCTGGTTCCCACCCTGGGCATGGACGGCTCCACGCTGGTCAGCGTCATCATCAAGGAACTCTTCGGCATCGAGCCGGGAAGAGGGCGCGTGGACCGGCTGGGCGGCGCCGAGGTGCGCTACGCCGATGAGCCGTGGGACAAGGACAAACCCGAGACCAGCAGCATCAAGCTGCCGGCGGACGTGTGCCTGCGCAAGCCCGCCACGGACGTGCTCGTGGTGGGCTATGCCGTCAGCCCCGGCCACCAGCCGGTGACGGAGCTGGACGTGCACGTGGAGGTGGGCCCCGTCTCCAAGAGCCTGCGGGTGTTCGGCACGCGCGTCTGGTACCGGGGCGCGCTGGGGATGACGCTGGGGCCCGCGCAGCCCTTCACCAGCCTGCCTCTGCGGTGGGAGCTGGCCTATGGCGGCTTTGACGTGAGCGACCCCAGCCAGCCCCCGCTGGAGGAGCCGCGGAACCCCCTGGGCCGCGGCCTGGTGCGCGACGTGAAGGCCCTGGTGCACCAGCCAGGTCCGCAGATCGAGGATGCGCGCAACCTCATCTCCAACACGCGCACGCGGCCCGAGCCCGCCGGGGTGGGAGCCATCGGACGGCACTGGGCGCCACGGCGCGGCTTCACCGGGACGATGGACGAGCGCTGGATGAAGGAGCGCATGCCGCTGCTGCCCCTGGACTTCGATGAGCGCCACTACCAATGCGCGACGCCGGACCTCATCTGCCCCGGGTACCTGAAGGGGGGCGAGATGGTGCGGCTGCTCAACCTCTGCGCCGGGGGCCTTTATCAGTTCGCCCTCCCCAAGCTGCACTTCGCCGTGAGCGCGCTCACCGATGGCAACCTGACCGAATACCGGCCCGTGTTGGACACGGTGCTGCTGCGGCCCTCGGATGAACAGACGCTGGAGCTGACGTGGCGCACCACGGTGCCGGTGCCCCGGCCCTCGCGCCGCCTGGCCTCCATCCAGGTGCACGAGAAGGAGCCCCTATGAGCGCGCCACGGCAGCCCGCGGCGGCTCACTTCGGCGGCCGGTGGGGCACCGCTCCCGTCATCGTGGGGACCTCCGCCTGGAACGGGCTGGCCTTTGCCCCCTATCAGACGTGGGCCTTCCGCCGCGCGGAGCTGTCCGCCTTCGCCGAGACGCCCTTCCGCGCCCTCAACGGCAAGCGGGTGACGATGGCGCCCATCCGCACCCTGCCGACCCAGGACTCGGGTGCCGGGCGGCTCGAGCCCATCGCCCGCAACGTGCTCACCCAGCTGCGCTCCAGCCTGGGCGAGCTGCCCGCCGAGGCCAAGGTGGCGTTGGTGCTCTGCCTGCCGGAGCGCATGGGGGACAAGGCCTCGCGAAGCTTCAAGGCGCAGCGCTCCCAGGTGGAGCAGTCCCTGGTGCGGCTGTTGGAAGAGTGGGGCGTACGGCCCCTGGTCCACGTGGAGCCCCGGGGCCATGCTTCCCTGGCCTATGCCCTGCTCGAGGCGGGGGTGGCGGTGCGCGAGCGCACGGTGGACGTGGCGTTCGTCGGCGGCGTGGACACCTACTACGACCCTGAGTTGGTGCAGCAGCTGATCGTCCATAAGCGCCTCTTCGACGGAGAGAACCTGGACACCCCCATCGGAGGGGAGGGCGGAGCTTTCTGCGCGCTGACCCGGCCGGAGCTGGCGAAGCGGGCGCGGTGGCCGGTGCTGGCGCGGCTCGACACCGTGGCCACCGCGCTCGAGCCCGCCACGCGGGACAATGAGGTGCCCTGCATGGCGGCGGGCCTGACTCACGCCGGCCGTGTGGTGTCCGATCGCCTTCACGAGGAGCAACGCACGCTGGACTGGTGGCTGTCGGACCTGACGGCCGAGGAGCTGCGCGTGCACGAGTTCCAGCTCGCATGGCCCCGGGTGGCCCACGACGTGATGCCCACCACGGGCTCGCTCGAGTTCCTCTCGGAGTGCCTGGGCGATCTCGGCGCTGCCGCGATGCCCACTGGCCTGGCCATCGCCGTGGAGGGCATGCTCCGAGGAGACCCGGACGCTGCCACCTGCCTGCTCACCGGCTCCAGCCACACCGGGGAGCGGGGCGTGGTGCTGCTCTCACGCGAGCGCTGAGCCGCCCGTCAGCGCAGAGCCTCGGGGTGCACCAGGCGCCGCATCCACTGCCGCGTCTTCTGCTCCGCCTGGAAGCCGCCCCAGTACTCGGTGGGCTCTTTGACGAAGTGGGGCTCCAGCTCGCGCGCCACCTCCGCATAGGCGGCCGGGTAGCCCAGGGCGTTGAGGTCTCCCAGCGTGGGGGCAGCACCCGCCTGAAGGACCGTGGCGTTGCGCAGCGCGTGCACCCGGACGCCCTGCTTCCACTGGCGGGCCTGGAGCGCGGGCAGCTCCAGCTCGAGCTGCTTGGCGAGCCCCGCGCCCACCAGCGTCAACCAGTTGCTGCCCGGCAGCCCCTGCGCGGCGTACCAGGACAGCGCGTCCGGATCCTGAATGTCCAGCCCCAGGAAGCGCTTGCTCCACCGGTACAGGCACCAGAACGCGGAGGACTTGGCCCACTCGTTCCAGGTGCCCACGTACCCGCCCACCCCGGAGAGCACCGGCCACTTCTCGCCGATCTCCAGGGCCAGCCGCAGCAGGTCCGCGGGGTCATGCTGCTCGGGCAGCAGCAGTTGGAGGAAGCCGCGGCGACCCCGGGCCTCGTCCAGCTCCCGGTAGATCAGCCCCAGCCCGGGCGCCCCGAGATCATCCACCAGGCGGAAGGTGAACAGGTGCCGCACGCGCACCTCGGCCCAGGGCACCGGCAGCGAGCGCAGCACGTTCTCGGCCACCTTGGGCGTGAAGCGGTGCCACTCCGGCAGCATCGAGGTGGTGTACCAGCTGAGCCGCTCCACGGGAGCCACCTGCAGGTAGCGCTCGAGCACGGCCGCAGCGGCCTCGCTGGCCCAGACGAAGGGCTCATCCAGGTACAGCGTCAGCCCCAGGGCACAGCGCGACAGGCTCACGTCCGGATTGTCGGCGAGCACGTTGAGCCCTGGACCCGATGACTCCTGCATCCGCACGCTCTCCTGGCAAATTCTCTCGAACGGTGTAGGACTATAGCGGGCCGCTGGCTTCACGGGGACGATTGAGACCTTCCTGCCTATGACGACGAGTGCCCCCACGCCCCCGCCGCATACCCCGTTGCTCTACCTCGAGGCGGGCGGCAGCGCCTTCTTCTCACGGCAGTGCCAGCAACTCCTGATCGAGGCCAAGCTGAACCCGGACTGGTTCGGCTCGTACAACCACGTCGCCAAGCTCAACAAGGACGCACGCGCCAAGTGCGAGCGGTGGGACACCGCCACTCCCGCCGAGCTCGCGTCGGGGATGAAGGGCGGCCAGCCGCTGGAACGGCCCACGGCGGGGGACCGCTACCTCGCCTCGTGCCAGTCCGGCCACCTGGTGCGTGACTCGAACTTCCGGGAAGAGAGCGCGGACGACGATGACAGCGAGGGGCGCGGCGATCCGTGCAGCAATGCCATCGACGGCTATGAGTCGAATCATGCCCCCGCCGCCCCTCAACAAGGCGCGGCGTACGAGAACATGGAGCATGGCCGGCACACCCGCCGGGAGAACGCCGACAGCCAGCGGCGGCGGTATGAGAACGCCGAGACAGGCCGGGTGGAGAATGAGTACCGCCAGCGCGAGCGCCAGGCGGACGAGGATGCTCGCGTCACCCAATGGGTCAGGGAGCACCGCCAGCGCTGGCGCACCTCCGAGCGCGCCGCCGCTCAACCGCCCCCTGGAGCGGCGGGAGCTACCGGCACGGGCGCCACGGGCTCGGCCAGCAGCGCGGGAGGCCCTGGCGGTGCCGCGGGTTCGGGCCTGGGCTCGGTGACGTCGCCCACGTGCGCGCCGGGAGAAGTGGTGGATGGCAACTCCGCCGTCAAGTGCATCAACAACTGGCGCCGCAAGGCCGAAGCCCAGATGAAGCAGCGCATGGCGGACAACCTGGCCAAGCACCAGCGCGACAGCACCGTCCCCGCCAGCTTCACCAGCACGCCTCCGCCACCCTCCCGCGAGGATCAGTACCAGAGGCACCTGGATACCCGGGTGACCAACGCCGAGACGGCGCACACCGCGGCGGGCTCGCCTGCGACAGGCCCGACCGCCAGGGCGCTCTCCGCGGCCAGGCGGCAGTCCACCCGGTTCCGCAGAGGGCGGTGCCGGGCCGAGCAGGCCCTCCGCCTCCAGGGCGCTCCCGGCGCAGGCCCGCCGCGCACCAAGGGCCGTACCCGGTAGCGCCCCACCCGAACACAGGAGAACGTACCCATGAAGCCAACGCCCATCGACATCGCGGCCGACACCGCCTCCTCCTTCCTCGAGGAGTACCTTGCCCAGAATGAATACTTCACCCCGGATGAAGAGGTGGACGTGGATGATCCGGGCGCCCTTCGGCTCTCCCTGTACCGGGCCATGCCCCATT
>DASVVJ010000342.1:0-12821 GCA_036389955.1 Myxococcaceae bacterium | reverse complement strand
GAGCCATCTGTGAGCCCAGGAACCCGGGGACGGCTCAGGTCGACACCACAGCGAGCCGTGGGCGGCGGGCGTATATGCTCCGCCGCCTGTCGCCCTGAGGCTCCATGTACCCCATCCTGATCACCCTCGCGGTCGTTGGCCTGTACTGCTTCGTCGTCGTCAAGCTGCTGAGGAAGAAGCACCCGGTCATCACCGTGCTGCTGCTGCTGCCCGTGATTCCGGGCGGTCCCTGCATGGCCTGGTCCATCTACATGGTCTTCTTCACTGTCAGCGAGATGATGGTGTCCAAGGCCCCGATCGCCGTGGGGCCGGCCCCCACGCTCATCCTGCTGCCCAAGCGCTTCGATCACGACCACATGGAGCTGCAGGTCTGCATCCAGGCCCCCGAGGTCCTGGGGACGACGTATCAGCAGGCGCACACCTATGGTGACGAGCAGCTCAAGAAGCTCTTCCAGGCACGGGCCCGCACCACGAAGGGCGAGTTCCATACGCTCGACGGCACCGGAGGGCTCATCGCGGCAGATGGGTACTGGTTCTGCCGTACCGAGCCAAAGCTCAACACCTACCGCGACTCGACCTATGACGCCATCGAGGTCTCGGCCGTCAGCGAGTTCTCCATTCCTCGCATGAAGATCGTCAGCCGGAACTGGAAGTGACGCGCGGCGGGCTTAGATGCCGCCGTTGACCGGCAGCACCTTGCCGTTCATGTACGTGTTCTCGAGCCCGAGCCATAGGATGGCTTTGGCGGCCTCATCGGGGCGGCCCAGCCGGCGCAGCGCGCTGAAGCCCTTGTAGTCGGCCACCAGCTTGCTGCCGACCTCCCGTGACAAGCCGCCTTCCAGCAACCCCAGCGCCACCACGTTGATTCGCACGCCTTTGGGCCCCAGCTCCTTGGCCACCGCCATGGCCAATGCCGACAGCGCACCCTGCGACGCGGCGAAGTGGATCGGCGAGGGCGCCGACTGGGTCCGGTCCAGCGCCCCCACCAGCACCACGTGCCCCTCCCCTGCCTGCGCCATGGCGGGAGTCAGCTCCTGGCAGGCGATGAAGGCCGATTGGCAATTCACCGCCATCGTCCTGCTCCAGCTCTCGTCCGTGATGTCTCCCAGCGAGGCCGCCGCGTTCACCCCCGCGCAATGGATGAAGAGGTTGGGCACGAAGCCTTCCTCTCGCAGCCCCCGGAGCGCCGCGCGCGTAGCCGCCGCGTCCGCGAGGTTCACCTGCACGGGCCTCATCGACAGCTCGCCCGCCAGGGCCTGCGCCCGCTCGCGGGACTGGTGCCAGGTGAAGGCCGTGGGGACTCCGGCGCGCGCCAGGCCTCGGAGGACTTCGGTGCCCACGGTGCCGGTGCCACCGAAGACGAGCGCTCGGGAAGGGTTCAGTCGAGGTTGCACAGGAACTCCAGTTCCTCCCGGGCGACCCGGGTGAAGGCGGCGAGGGCCTCAGGGGCGATGGTGAAGCGCGGCTGCAGCCTCAGCACGCTCCAGTCATGCCCGCAGACGAAGCAGAAGTAACCGCGCTTGTAGAGCCGGTGGCACAGCAACAGCCCCACCGTGGGCCGGTGTGACAGGTCATCCATGCCGAAGTGTTCGAAGGACAGCCACGGGTGCTCCGTGGGCTTGAGCACGATGCCGGCGATGAGCCCCTCGCCCCGTATTTCCTCGAAGAGCGGCAAGGGAGAGAGCGCCTCGGTCAGTCCTGCCCGGAAGCTGGCACCCTGATCGCGTACCCGGGAGATGAGCTCGTCCGTCAGCAGATCCAGCGCAGCGTGGGCCGCGACACACACCATCGCGCTCCCGCTGAAGGTGCAGTTGTGGGCTTCGGCTGTCTCGAAGTTCTTTCCGTAGGCTTTCTCGAACAGCTCGCGCCGGGTGAGCATGGCCGAGATGGGCAGCAGCCCTCCCCCGAGGTGCTTTGCCAGCAGCACGCACTCGGGCCGGCGCGGCCAGCGCTCACTGGCGAGGAACCGCCCGGTGCGTCCCAGGCCCGTCTGCACTTCGTCCGCCACGAGGAAGGTTCCGTGGCGCTCCGTCAGCTCGCACAGCGCTTCGATATAGGCGGGAGACAGGGGCCGCACGCCGCCTTCGAGCTGAATCGGCTCCACCACCACGGCGGCCACATCTCCGGCGGCAAGCGCGCGGGAGAGCGCGTCGATGTCTCCGAACGGCAGGTGCGCTAGGCCCGGCAGGTGGGGCTCGAAGGGATCGCGGAACGTGCCCGGTGTCATCAGCCCGCAGCTTCCCATCGTGCAACCATGGTAGGCGCGATCCAGCGACAGCACCCGGGGACGCCGCGTCACCGCACGAGCAAGCTTGAGGGCCGCTTCCACCGCTTCGCTGCCAGAGCTGGCGAAGTAGGCATTGGAGTAGTGCCCACTGCGCTCGCACAGCCGGCGGGCCAGGCTGCCCGCGTACGGGTTGACGCGCGAGGGGAACCACGAGGGCGAGTCCGTCTCCAGAAACTGGCGCACCGCCGCGGTGATGGCGGGGTTGCGGTGCCCGAAGGCCTGCGTGCCGTGGAAGTCCTCGATGACGTGGCCCTCGGTGTCCTCCAGGCGCCCCTCTTTCGCGTGGACAATGCGCATCGGCTCCCCGGCGATCTCCGCGCGCAGGGTGATGAGCGGGTTGACGAACTCACGGAAGTCCTCGAACCCCCGCCGCAGAATTTCTTCGACGCTTGAAGACATCATGCGCTCCTACAGTCCGCCGTCGGCGACGACCTTGGCCCCGGTCATGAAGGTGTTGTCGTCCGAGACGAGGAAGACCGCCATCCTCGCGATCTCCTCCACGTTGCCCAGCCGCCCCAGGGAACACTGCCCCAGGTATTCGTTCAGCCGGTGCGGCGGCAGGGACTTCGACAGCCCCGCGTCCAACAGCCCCGGCGCCAGCAGGTTCACCTGGATCGAGTAGCGCCCCACTTCCCGCGCCAACGCCTCGGTGAACCCTCGCAGCGCGGACTTCGCCGCCGCGTAGTGCACCGGCGCCTCCACCACCCGCTCCGACGCGAACGAGCCGATGTTCAGGATGCGCCCCGCTCGCGCCCGGATCATCGGCCGCAGCACCGCCCGCGAGAACAGGTAGGTGCCCTTCACGTTCACGTCCATCACCAGGTCCCAGTCCGCCTCTTCGATCAGGGCGATGGGCAGCACCTGGTTGGCTCCCGCGTTGTTCACCAGCACGTCGATGCCACCCCACGCCTCCGTCACCGCCGCCACCGTCTTCTTCACGTGCTCCGCGTCCGCCACCGAGCCCTGGAACACCAACGGTTCCGTGCCTGCCTCCTTGATGCGCGCACGCGCTTCCTCCGCGTCACGCGCGTTCCGCGACCAGGTGAACGCCACCCGGGCTCCCGCTCGCGCCAATTCCTGGCAGATCGCCAGCCCCAGTCCCCGCGAGCCTCCCGTGACGAGGCAGCGCTTGCCTTCCATCCTGGGCATCACTTGCCGTGCCCTCCCTGAAGGACGGGCAGCTTGTAACCACCGCTCCGCTCGTTCCAGGCCTTCGGTGCGCGCATGAAGAGGGCCTCCTTCTCGCGGTACAGCACGTTGTAGTTGCACACCGGAATCGTCGTGCCGTCCGGGTAGCAGTTCGAGTCACAGCAGCGCATTACCCGCTCCACGTCGAACGTCTCCTCGTCCATGTGCGAGTGCACGTACACCGCCTTCACCCACCGCTCCGAGGCTCGCAGCGACTCTTCGCGGCTGAGCACCCTCCCCTGAGGGAACAGTTGCGCCAGCAGGTGCTTGAGCATCCCCAACGTGCGCTCCGCCTCGTCCCCTCCGAACGCCCACAGCCGGTCGATGGCATCGTGCATCGCCGCCTCCAGGCGCGGGCTGGGCTCCAGGTAGAGCCGCTCGCCAAGCACCGAGTAGAACTGCTCGGGCGGCATGAACCGGGTGAAGGGCACCGCCGGGCCTCCCGCCGGATCCAGCAGCAGGTACGCGATCTGGTAGCAGAGCGGATGCGCGCACGGCGAGGGCACGAAGTCTTCCTCGCGCAGCATGCCTCCCGTCGTCTCCTCGATGCGTCGCAATACCTCGTGCATCGAGATGCGTCCCGAGCGATCGAAGCTCACGCCCCCCTGCCCCGTATACGTGATGGTGTGGATCTCCAGGTGGCGTACGCAGGTGCGCTCGAGCCCCAGCTGGATGATGCGGCCCACCTCGTGGTCGTTGTACCCGCGCGTCATCACCGGGATGAGCGTGGTGTCCACGTTGTGCTTGTCCAGCAGGTCCAGGCACCGCATCTTGATGTCGAGCAGCCGCGCCCCCTGCATTGCCTGGTCCACCGCCGGCTCGAACGAGTCGAACGACAGCGCCACCCGCGCCTGGAGCTCGCCCAACCGCTGCACCAGCCGCTCGTCCTGCGCCAGCTTGATGCCGTTGGTGCAGATCGTCACCCGGTGCGCTCCGGCAGCGCGCGCGTGCTCGATGAACTCCAGGAAGTGAGGGTGCACCGTGGGCTCGCCGCCCGTGAAGTTGATCAGGTCCAGCTCGCCGCCGTGGTCCTTCACCAGGTGCCCGAGGATCTTGTCGAAGTCCTCGAGCTTCATGTGGAACGCCCCCTCGTTCTTATTGTGCACGTAGCAGATGGGGCAGTTGAGGTTGCACGCGCTGGTGATGGTCACCACCGGCAGGCGCACCTTCTGCTCGTGCGAGGAGCACGCGCCGCAATCGAACGGGCAGCCGTGCTCCACCTCCTTGCGCACCACCGGAGGCGCCGGCGGCGTGGCGATGGCGCGCGTGCGCTCGTACCAGGCCGCGTCGTCCGAGAGTTGCACGGACTGTTCGCCGTGCACCGGGCACCGCTTGCGCATGTGCACTTCGCTGCCCACCGCCATCACCTGCGCGGGCACCGCGTTCTTGCAGTGCCGGCAGAGGCTCGTCGTCTCATGCAGCAGCCGCTCCACCGGCGCGGGTCCACCTGGCATGTGCCTCTCCTTCAGATTGTGTGGTGCTACACCGCCCCGTCCAGCACGAGCGTGGAGCCGTTCATGTAGCTGTTGCGATCCGAGACCAGGAAGGCGGCCACCTCCGCCACCTCCCCCAGTGTGCCCACCCGCCCCAGCGCGCAGTTGCGCAGGTATTCCTCGAGGCGCGGCGCGGGCAGGTTGCCGGAGACTCCGTCCTCCAGAATGCCCGGCGCCAGGCAGTTCACCGTGACGCCGTAGCGGCCCAGTTCTTTGGCCAGCGCCTCGGTGAAGCCCTTGAGCGCCGCCTTCGCCGCGCAGTAGTGCACCGGCGCCTGCATCATCTTCACCCCGGCCAGCGAGCTGATGTTGAGGATGCGGCCCCGCTTGCGGTGAATCATCCCCCGGATGGCCGCCTGGGTGACGAGGAACGCGCCCTTCACGTTCGTGTTCATCACCCGGTCCCAGTCCTCCTCCTCCATCAGCGCCAGCGGCACCACCTGGCCCACGCCCGCGTTGTTCACCAGGATGTCCACGCCCCCCGCCTCCTGCTCCAGGGTGCGCACCATCTGCTGCACCCCCGGTTTGTCCAGCACGGAGACCTTGAAGGCCCAGCCCCGCACGCCCTGCGCCTGAATCTGCGCCAGGGAGCTGGCCGCGTCCTGCTCGGAGCGCGCGTAGCAGAAGGCCACATTGGCCCCCTCACGGGCGAGCGTCAGGCAGATGGCCCGCCCCAGCCCCCGCGAGCCTCCCGTGACGAGCGCCGTGCGCCCCTCCAGCAACTTCACTTCAGCACCGGCAGTTTGAACGAAGCCGGGCCCGCCGCGTTCACTGGCACGTCCGTCGTCCACGGCTTCTTGCCCCAGGGCGCCACCTTCGTGTCGGAGCCCTTGGCCGCCCCACGGTGGAACATGTTGAAGCCGCACGCCGGCATCACCCGCCCATCCGTCTGCGGGTAGTGGTGGCAGCACTTGCGCAACCGCTCCAGGTCGAAGTCGTGCCGGTCCATGTAGTGGTGCAGGAAGATGCTCTTGGCCTGTCCCTCGCCAATGCGCACCGACTCCTTGGCCGTCAGCTTGCGGTCCGGGAACATCGCGTCCAGCGAGCGCCGCAGCGCCTTGAGGGTGTCCGGGCCCCGCTCCACCTCGTCCTGCCGGGCGAACACGTCGTGAATCACTTCCTCGAGCGCCTCGTGAATCTCCGGCGAGGCGCCCAGCGTGGCCGACGAGCGCAGCAACGTGCCGTGGCGCTTGAAGTCCACGAAGCGCCCGAAGGGCAGGTGCGTGCCGTCGTTCAGCCGCAGCAGGTACGTGAGCGAGACGCACTGCGGGTGCGAGCACGGCAGCGGCGAGAAGTCGCTCTTCTTCAGCTTGCCGCCCGTCTGCTCCTCGATGCGCTGGATGACTCCCGGGATGGTGAGCCGATCCATTGGGTCGTGCTTGAAGGCGCCTCCGCCAAAGCCCGTGTACGCGGCCGGCTGGAAGCTCAGTGAGAGGATGAAGTCCTTCTCCAGAAACAGCTCCACCGCCTGGCCGATCTGGTGCTCGTTCACCCCACGGGTGGCCACGAAGATCATCTGGGTGGGGATGTCCAGATCCTCGAGCATCTTCAGCGCCGCCAGCTTCTCCTTGCAGAGGTCCCTGCCGCGGATCTTCTCGTGCGTGTCGGCGGTGAAGCCGTCCAACTGCAGCCCCACGTAGGCCCCGCGGGCCTTGAGCGCCTCGGCGAACTTACGGTCCCGGCCCAGGCGCAGACCGTTGGTGATGACCACCACCCGGCCAATCTCCGGGCGGTTCGCGATGTCCACCAGCTCGAGGATGTTCGGGTGGCTGGTGGGCTCGCCGCCCGAGAGGGCCAGGGACTCCAGCTGCCCCTCGCGCTCCACCATCTGGTCGACGATGCGCTGGAAGCCCTCGAGCGCGATGTGGTTGGAGTACTGGTTGTTGACGATGCAGATGGGGCACTCGAGGTTGCAGTGGTCCGTCACCTCGACGATGGGCAGGCACGTGTGCTGCTCGTGGTCTCCGCAGGTGCCGCAGTCGGTGGGACAGCCGTGCTTCACCTCCGCCGCGAACTTCAGCGGCTCGGTGCCCGCCCGGGCGAAGGCGTAGGCGCGTACGTAGTAGCGCGCGTCCTCGCTCACCAGCGCCTCCGAGGGCCCGCATTTCTTGCAGTCCTTCTTGAAGTACACCTTGCCCCGCCGGATGACGACCTGGGCCTGCAGCAGCGCCAGGCACGACGGGCAGGTGGAGGTGGTGTGCTTGAACAGGTGGTCGCGAGTGTCGTCCGTCACCTCGCCGCGCTGGACGAAGGCATCGACGTAGGCGTCCGCGTTGTCTGCCAGCTTCGACTCCGTCTGGCCGCACTTCTGGCAGAACTTCAGGGCGAAGACGGCTCCCTGGCGCAGCACCACCCGGGCCTCGACGTCCTGGCCACAGCCTTCGCACCGCGAGGGCTCGTGGTGCAGGAAGGTGTGGGGCCGATCCGCTCGCTGAGCGATGCCGGGAGTCGGTTCGCAGCTCGTGCACTCCATGGGAGCCTCCGGGGATGGCGCGACGCGAGCACGCTGCATGCGCGCTTCAGGCGGCGCAGACGGGCGGCATCGTGCTTGCCCCGGATGCGCCTGTCCAGCGACTTGCGGCACGTGGTATGAGCGCAAGCCTCGCGAAGGGGTCCTCGTGCGCTACGTCCTGCTCGACCGCATCACGCGCCTGGTGCCCGCGGAGGTGGCGCAGGGCGTCAAGTGCGTCTCCCTCGCGGATGACATCTTCGTTGACCACTTTCCCGGCCACCCCGTCATGCCCGGCGCGCTCATCGTCGAGTCGCTGGCGCAGTTGGGCGGCGTGCTGGTGGAGGCCACCTTGCGCGAGCGCGGGCGCAACGACCTGCACGCGCTGCTGACCATGGTGGACCGGGCGAAGTTCCGCCGGCTGGTGCGCCCCGGGGACAAGATGGAGCTGGAGACACGCCTCATCACCGCCCGGGAAGAAGGAGGCCAGGTGCGCGCCACGGCCTCGGTGGAGGGCCAGCTGGTGGCCGAAGCCGAGCTCACCTTCGCCTTCGCCGAGGTGAAGAGCGAAAAGCTGAAGGCGCGGCGGCGCGAGGTGCTCAACGTGTGGCTCACCGGGGCCGCGGAGGAGCCGTGAGGGCGGGCTCTCCCATGCGGAGGGAAGCGTTCGTCCGGGGCGTGGGGGCGCTGTCTTCGCTTGGACGTGACTGGCCGAGCACGGCGGAGGCCCTGGCTCGCGGCGAGAGCGCCATCTCCCGGGTGGCGCACTTCGATGTCGAGGGCTTCCCGTGCCAGGTGGCCGCGCCTGTGCGGGGCATCGCCGAGAACGTGGAGGATCGCCGGCGCGAGTTCGCCCTGCATGCCGCACGGGAGGCCTGGGCGAAGGCGGGCCTGCAGGCCGCGCCCGAGCGCATCGGTGTCTTCATTGGAGCGGAGTCCGGCCGGGCCCGCTTCACCACGGTGCTGGCGCTGGCCCAGGCGGCGGGCGGCGGGGCTCGCTTCGATCATCGGGCCTTCGGGCAGCGGGCTCGGGAGCTGGCGCCTCGCATTGACGCGGCGGCGGTGTCTCCGGCGGCGGTGGCTTCGATGCTGGCGGGAGAGATTGGGGCCCGTGGGCCGTGCGAGACGGTGTCCCTGGCCTGCTCCTCGGGAGCGGCGGCCATCGCCGAGGGCGTGCGCGCCATTCGCCGGGGCGAGGTGGATGTGGCGCTGTGTGGCGGCGTGGGGGCCGACGTGGATCCGCTGATGCTGGCGGGGTTCGGACTGCTGGGTGCTCTGTCGGCCCGGGGGGTCTCCTGCCCGTTCGACTCTCACCGGGATGGCTTCGTGGTGGGAGAAGGGGCCGCCATGGTGGTCCTCTCGGCCGAGCGGGGCTCCGCCGTGGCCGCGGTGAAGGGCGTGGGCCGCTCGCTGGATGCCTACCACCTCACGGCGCCGGATCCGGAGGGCATGGGCGCTACCACGGCGATGCGCGCCGCGCTGCGAGAAGCCGGGCTCGAGGCGGTGGACTGTGTGCAGGCCCATGGCACCTCGACCCAGCTCAACGATGAGGTCGAGGCCCGGGCACTTCAGCGGGTGCTGGGCGCGCGCCTGGCCGAGGCTCATGTGAGTTCCGTCAAGGGCGCGCTGGGCCACTGGATCGCGGGGGCGGGAGCGTTGGGTCTGCTGTGCGCGCTGCATGCGCTGGAGCACAACGAGGTGCTCCCCACCGCGGGGCTTCAGCAGCCGGATCCTCGCTGCGAGCTGCCGCACGTGCAGGGCCAGGCTCTGCGCCGGCGGGTGGACTCGGCCCTCGTCAACGCGTTCGCCTTCGGTGGAGCGAACACCAGCCTCGTGGTGGTGCGCACGTGAGGCCCGTTGCCGTGGTCGCGGCCTCCGCCGTGAGTGTCCAGGGAGTCGGCTGGCGGGGCCTGGGCCGGGCACTGCGCTCGGGCGAGGTGGCGGCCACGGCCTGTGAAGCGCTGGGCGGCGTGCTCGCCGCACAGGTCCCCGCGTTACCCGCCGCGCAGGACATTGAGCCCAAGCTGCGCAAGTTGATGAGCCGTGGCGCGAGGCTCTCGTGCGTAGCCGCTCGGAGCCTCTTCCAGGAGACGCCTTCGCTTCCCCGGGAGGAGACGGGGTTTTTCCTGGGCGTGGGCGCCTCCGGTGGCGCGGTGGAGGAGTTGGAGGCGATGCTGGGCGCCAGCTTCTCGGAGGACCGCTTCGAGCTGGGCCAGTTCGGCTCGGCGGGCCTCGGCGCCTGCAACCCGTTGTTCGCCTTCCAGTTGATGAACAACTACACCCTCTGCCACGCCGCCATCCGCGAGGGCCTGCAGGGGCCCAATGCGGCGCTCTTCTCGCGCGGCGCGGGTACGGTGCTCGCGCTGGCGGAGGCCCTGCATGCCGTGGCGGGGGGTGAGTGCGAGCTGGCCCTCGGAGGTGGCGCCGACTCCGCACTGCACCCGGTGACGTGGGCGGAATTGCGCCGTGAGGGCGAGGAGGGCGCGACTCCGGGAGAGGGGGCCGCCCTGCTCGCGCTGGCCTCTTCCTGGTCCACGACTCCGCTCGCCTTCCTGTCCCGCTGTGAGGTGCACCCTGGGGGGCAGGGCTTCCCGCGTGCGCTCGAATCCGCCCAGCGCTCCCTGCTCGCGGCGAGTCCGGAGCGGGTGGTGCTGGCGGCCACTCCGCGACGGCGCGAAGCCGCACGGGCGATGGCCTCTTCCGTCTGTCCCGGGGGCGTGCTCGAAGCGGCTCCCTTGTTTGGCGAGTCGCTGGCGGCCTGCGGGGCGCTGGCCACCGTGGCAGCGCTGGACCTGTTGCAAGACGGCGAGACACGCCGCGTGGCCGTGCTCGTCACGGGCCCGGATGGCGACGTGGGCCTCGTGGCACTCACGCGGGAGGTGGCCTCGTGAGCCGGGCCGTCATCACGGGCTGCGGAGTCGTATCCGCCCTGGGCATCGGTGCGCGCACGTTCTGGGATGCACTCGCGAAGGGGGAAGCTGGCGTCGGGCCCATTCGCCACTTCGATGCCTCGGGGCTGCCGACCCGCGTCGCCGGGGAGGTGCCCGTGCTCAGGACGGATGGGCACTGGCTCCAGGAACAGCTCGGAGCGCACCTGCCCCAGGCCGCTCTGGAGGCATGGGAAGCCTCGGGTGCCCTGCGCGACCGGAAGATCGGCTTCGGGTGGGTGGCCGCGCTGGAGGCCTGGCGCCAGGCAGGGTGTGGCGACGATGGGCACGGCACCTGGCTGTCCATGGCGCTCGGACTGGAGCAGGCCTTCCTCGAGGACTTCGGTCCACTGCTGCGCGGCGAGGGAACTCGCCGGCCCATCGACTGGTCCGCCGAGCTGGCCGCTCCCCTGCCCCGAGTGCGCTTCCGCTCACGCATCGATCTGTGCGCGGACGGGCTCGTGCGGATGCTCGGGCTCACCGGTCCTGTGCAGGCACATGTGTCGGCCTGCGCGGCAGGAACGCTCGCGGTGGCGCACGCGGCCTCGCTGATCGAACGCGGCGCGGCCACCCGGGTGCTGTGCGGCGCCAGCGACTCCATGGTGAACCCGCTGGGGCTCGGTGGCATGTCCCGCCTGGGAGCCCCCTCCCCTCGCGCCGAGCCGGATGCGTGCCGGCCCTTCGACCGGTGCAGGGATGGGCTCGTCATCGGCGAGGGCGCCGCCATGTTCGTCGTCGAGGCGGAGGAGCACGCGCTGGCACGGGGCGCACGTCCGCTGGCGCGCATCCTCGGCTGGGCGAGCACGCAGGACGCCTACCGGCCCACGGCCCCACTGCCGGACGGCTCGATGGCCAGGCGGGCCATGCAGCAGGCGCTGCGACGCGCGGGGCTGACCGCGAGCGGCATTGGCTATGTGAACGCCCATGGAACGGGCACTCCCCTCAATGATCCCGCCGAGGCTCGGGCCATCCGCGAGGTGCTGGGCGGAGTTCCGGTCAGCTCCATCAAGGGAGCGGTGGGGCATCTGATGGCGGCCTCGGGCGCTATCGAGCTCGCGGCCTGCCTGTTGCCCTTCCAGCAGGACTGCCTGCCCGCCACGGCGCACCACCGCGAGCGGGATCCGGAGTGTGACATCGACGTCATCGGCGAGCAGCCACGGGAGGCCCACGTGGACGCGGTGCTCTCGAACTCCTTCGGGTTCGGTGGCCAGAATGCGTCCATCATCCTCGGGAGGTGGCCGTGAGCGCGGACATCGTCGGCTGGTCCTGGCGCACGCCCCTGGGAGACACGGTGGACACCGCCGTGAGCCGGCTCCTCGCCGGAGAGCGGGCCGCGACGGACCAGCTCCGCTTCGACGCGAGCACCTATGCCTGCCGGCTGGGCGCCCCACTCCTCTCGGTGCCTGCACGCTCCCGGCACTCGCGCTTTCTGCGCAGAATGGGGCTCTTCGGGCTGGAGGCCGCGCAGGAGGCGCTCACGCAGGCACGGGCCCACGGCTGCGAGGCTACGGGCGAGCGACTGGGCATCTTCTGCGGCTACGGCGGACTGCGGGCCCACTGGGACGACATGATGGAGGCGCTCGCGGGACAGCGCCCCGAGCAGACGGGAACGTGGGAGCGCGGCTTCCAGCGCATTCACCCGTACTGGATGCTCAAGCACCTCTCCAACAACGCCCACGCGCTGCTGGCGACGGACGTGTCGGCTCGGGGAGATGGTGCGACGTACGGCGGCGCCACGGCGGGAGCCCAGGCGCTCGCGGCGGCCATCCGGGCCCTCGAGGACGGAAGCATCGATGGCGCGGTGGTGTTCGCCTACGACTCGCTGCTCGAGCCCGAGACGCTGGTGGACCTGGCGGCGCGCGGGGTCGCGACGGCTGCGGACCTGGCGAGCCTGACCGCTCCTTATGACGCGCACGCCTGTGGCTTCGTGCCTGGAGAGGCTGCTGCCGCGCTCGTGCTCCAGCGGCCGGGAACTGGCAAGGCGCTCGCACGCATCAGCGCCGCGGATGGAGCGGACGGTCGCACCTCTGATGCCGGGTCAGAGACCCTCGCCGCCGTGCTCTCTCGCATTGCACGCACAGATGCCGTCCTCGATGGGGCCGGGCGCGCGGTGCCCGCCCTGGACGCAGGAGAGCGGGCAGCGCTGGCTCCCCTGCTGAGCGAAGGCGCGCGGCTCACGGCGGTACAGGCCGCCTTTGGGCAGCTTGGAGCGGCCACCTCTCTCGTCCAGGCCATCTCGCTGGGGAGCTGTCTGCGGCGCGGTGAGCTGCCTCCCATCGCTGGTCTGAAGGAGCCTGCGAACGGACCGCTCGTCCCACTCCGGGAGGCCGTGCCTAGTCAGGCGCGCTCGGCCCTGGCACTCTCGACGGGAGCACCGGGGTTGGTGGGCGCCATCCGCATCGAGCTGGACGACCCTCTCGCCACACGAGGAACCCCATGAGCAGCGAAGCGCCCGTGGCGCTGGTGACGGGAGGCTC
>DASVVJ010000341.1:0-3147 GCA_036389955.1 Myxococcaceae bacterium | reverse complement strand
ACCGGCGTGGTCTTGCGCTACGGGCTCGACACCGGAGAGGTGACCCGGTTCCCGCTGGAGGGGGCAACGAACAATGAGCGGGCACCGCGTCTGCTCCTGGATCGGCAGGGGACGCTCTGGGCCGGCAGCTCGAATGGGCTGTTTCGGGCCGAGGCTCCGGAGCGCCGGTTCATCCGCTTCCCCATCCCCGGGCGCATCTCCAACGCGCGCCTGGTGGATCTGCTGGAGGATTCACAGTCGCGAGTGTGGGTTTCAGGAGGCATTGGGCTGGCGGTCATCGAGAAGGGCCAGATGCGGCGCTTCTCCACCGCGGATGGCCTTCGCCATCACGAGGTGTACTGGCTGGCGGAGCTTCAACCCGGGCGGCTGTGCGTCGCCTACGGCCCCGTCAGTGGGGTGGACTGCTTCCGGTATGAGGACGGGCGCCTGGAGAACGTGCTCCACCTGGACATGAGCACCGGACTTGCCAGCGATAGCGTCGAGATCCTCTTCGTTGACTCAAAGGGCCGGCTGTGGGTGGGCTCGACGAGAGGCATGGCGCGCGTGGGACCGGAGGGCATGGTGCACTTTCGTGTGGCCGATGGCTTGCCGCGCGAGGACTGCAATTCCAAAAGCATCTGGGAGGACCCTGACGGAAGTGTGTGGATCGGCACCGGCACGGGGATAGCCCACTTCCGGGAGTCCCCCAACGCCCAGGCCTCGGTGCCGCTTCAGGTGGTGCTCACAGGAGTGAGGGCAGGCGAGCAACAGGTGCCGTCTCTGACGGGCGAGGTGGAGCTGCCCTACGAGAGGAATACGCTGGAGTTCGAGTGGGCCGCGCCCACCTTCATCGCGGGAAAAGACGTGGTGAGGCAGGTGCGGTTGGTGGGGCTGGAGCCCGGGTTCCGGGAGGAGGAGCACCGGGCGCGCTATGTGGGGCTGCCGCCAGGCGGCTATGAGTTCCAGGCCCGGGCGCGGCGCCCGCGTGAGGACTGGGGGCCGGTGACACGCTTCGGCTTCGTGGTGCGCTCTCCGTGGTGGCAGACGTGGTGGTTCCGGGTGGCACTGGCCACGGTGGTGGCGGGTGCGCTCGGGGCCGCGGCGCGCTGGAGGCAGCACGCGCTCAGGGCGCGCAACGCGCAGCTGGAGCAGCTGGTGGCGCAGCGCACCCGGGAGCTGACCGAGGCGCAGGAGCAACTGGTGCAGATGGAGAAGCAGGCCACCGAGCGCAGGATGGCGGGAGGCTTTGCCCATGAGGTGCGCAATGCGCTCACGGGGGCCAAGCTGCTGCTGGGCGGGGTGTACCGCGAGGATGGGCGCAGCCTGTGCGAGGACAACAGTCAGCTGCTGCGCGAGCTGTTCCTGAAGATTCGTCAGCAGCTCTCGGTCGAGCAGCGGAAGGAAGTCGCCGGGCTGATCAAGCAGCTCAATGGCAACGAGGAGCAGCTGGACGGGGTGCTGAGGGACGTGGACCAGGCGCTGGGGCGGGCGTTGGGGACGACGCACGTGCTTCTGGAGTACGCGCGCACCACCCGGGCGCAGCCCGGCACCGAGCCGGTGAGGGCGCTGAAGCTGGCCGAGGCGCTGATGGCCGAGTACCGCGAGGACTTCGCGCGCCATGAAATCGTGGTGCATCGGGAGGTGGCCGAGCAGACGGTGCTCCGGGGCTCGGAGGCGCACTTCCTGTCGATGGTGAAGAACCTGTGGCTCAACGCCCGTGACGCGGTGCTGGAGAAGCCGGTGGGACAGCGGCGCATCCGGCTGGCGATAAGGCAGCAGGGGCAGGGCCATGTGCTGGAGGTGGAGGACACGGGGGTAGGCATCGCCCCCGAGCATCTTGAAACCATTTTCGAGCCGTTCTTCTCCACCAAGCCGCGCACGGGCACGGGGCTGGGGCTGAGCGTGGTGCAGCGGCTGACCTCCTTATATGGAGGCACCATCGACGTGCGCAGCACCGTGGGCGTGGGCACCTGCTTCACCCTGCACCTGCCCCAGACGGGTGCCTCTGCCTCAGCCAAGGATGTCCGCGATCAGCTCGGACAGGGGGACCAGGGGGGTGTCCAGGACAAGCGGCGCCCCATCTAACAGGCGCGTGACGCGCTCCCGGGTCCACGGGGCCGAGGCCGGGTGCGTGAGGATGACGGCCAGCGCCCGGCAGACCTGGGCAGAGCCCCTCACCGGCGCGCGCAGCTCCGCCAGCCCCACCAGGCTCTCCAGCGTCAGCGGCGTGTCGGAGATCTCCAGCGCGGACTGGAGCGCTGAGCGCAGGCAGTCCCGGGCGCGCTCACCCTCCCCCTTGCGCCAGGCGATGAGCCCCAGCGTGTTGAAGGACTCCGCGACGGCCTGCCGCGCATGGAGCCCCTGGCGGATCTCCAGGCTCTCCTCCACCCACCGCCAGGCGGCGTCCAGTTCGCCCTGGCGCAGGGCCAGCTCCCCCAGTCCATGCAGCGCGGCGGCCACGCGCTCGGGGTGACTGAGGCTGCGCGCCAGCTCCAGGCTCCGCTCATAGGTGCCTCGGGCCTCCTCCAGCTCTCCGCCCAGCGTCAGACACCGCGCCAGCCGCTCGAGCAGCGCTGCCCGCTCCCGGGGATAGGCGCTCTCGCCGATGAGCCGCAGAGCCTCCTCGAGCACCATGCCGGCCTTCACGCGCTCACCGGTGAGCAGGAAGGCCGAGCCCAGGCTCCCGAGACAGGCGGCCATGCCGCGCACATCCTCCAGGCTCCGGAAGAGCTTCAGGCACTCTTCCAGCAGCCGGATGGCCTCGAGGTAGTCCCCGCGGCGCGTGGCCACCGAGGAGAGTTTCTCGAGGGCGAGGACAATGGTGCGCTGCTGGCCCAGCCGCTTGCCCAGCTCCAGGCTGCCGCGGAAGTACCACTCCGCCGCCGAGTGGGCTCCCTGCTTCATCGCCAGGCGCCCCGCCGTCATCAGCGCGAAGGCCAGCTCCGCCCGCGTGGCTTCATGCGCGCGAAGCAGCGTCACCGCCTCCTCGATGAGCGTCACGGCGGTTGGCAGCGGAGAGACCTCCAGCGCGAAGTGGGCCTGCCACGCCAGCAGCCGCCCCAGCAGCGGCCGCAGCCCCTCGGTGCCCCCCTGCGCCTGGAGCGCGAGCCGGACGGCGGCCACGGCCTCCTGGAGCGCGGCCTGGGCCTCGCGGAAGCGCCCGCGGCC
>DASVVJ010000340.1:0-7715 GCA_036389955.1 Myxococcaceae bacterium | reverse complement strand
CACCCACGAAGCCCACGCGCTCGGGGTGGGCAAGAAGTCTTCAAGGGCATGAGGACCGTCCGGTTCAAGAGGCATGCGCGCGGGCTCTACCGTGAGTCGCGCGAAGCCAGGATCCAGCACCGGCGTGGAAGCTTGAAGAACTTTTCTCAGCGCGTACCAACCCCTCACGTTGGCCGCCGCGTTCCCTCCATCCGAGGGAGGACGACCCGCAGGCTATGGTAGTGTGCGACGCAGGAGGTTGTCCGTGCCCGTGCCGCCGTGCCGCGTCATGTCGCTGTTGCTCCTGTTGTTCCCCTCCACCGCCCAAGCTCAGGCCCGGAGCCTGGAGGCGGGGCTGCCCACGCGGCAGCTCGAGTTCAGTGTCTCGCCCAGACCCGAGCTGTGGGTGGCTCCGGGCCAGCCCCTCCTCGTATTGCTCGACGCGCCGCTCGCCATGGACAGGATGCGCCAGGCGGGCGCGGTGGAGGGCTTACGGCGGGTGGAGGTGGCCGAGCGCTCGGTGACGCTGGTGCCAGGCGCCGGACTGAAGGCGGGCACCCTCGTGGAGTACACCCTGCACTTCGCGGATGGCCAGCCCGCCGCAGGGGTGACGCTGGGGCTGCGGGTGGACAGCGCCAGGGCCGAGCCCGAGGTGGAGGTGTACCGAGGCGACATTCCAGCCGCGGCGCTCAAGCGGCAGGTGGCAGCGTTGAACGCGAGCCTGGCGGCCCTGCGCGATCAAGGGGCTACCCTCTCGGCCTTGCTGACCACGGGCCTGCTGGGCCCAGCGGGCGTGAAGAGCTCAAAGTTGCAACAGTTCTCCGTGTTCCCCAAGGATTCGGGGCTCTCCCAAGGAGACACCTGGGTCCACAGCGCCACCGGGCGCATGGCATTGGAGATGACCCTCACGTTGGCGCCGGGGGCTCCGCCCTGGGTGCCAGGCGAGGTGCTGCTCACGGAAACGGCCACCCTGGAGCCGCTGCCCGTGCGCGGTGTGAAGCTGGTGGGAGGACCAGCCCTCCAGCCAGGGAACACCACCCGCCTGCTGGTGGAGTGGGACACACCCCTGGAGGCAGAGCTCACGGAGTACACCGTGCACGTGAACGAACACGGAGGAGCACGCAGCGTGACCCAGTCGGTGAAGCCCCTGAGTACTCGCTCCCCTGTGGCTGCCCCGAAGGAGAAGAAGCCATGAGGCAAGGAGCTTCGTCCCCACCGCCCATGCCGCCCCCGGGCACGGAGCAGCATCCGGACCTGCTGCACCCTGGCACCGTGGTGAATGGCTTCCGGCTGCTGCGCCACGTGGCCACCGGCAGCTACGGCAGCGTGTGGCAGGCGGAGAGCCTCAAGCGGCCCGGCCGCCGCCTCGCCCTCAAGTTCAGCCTGCACGCGCCGGGGGAAGGAAGCGTGGGGGACGCGCGCGCGGTGCGCGAGGTACATCTGCTGCTGCGCGCGGCCCATGAGAACACGGTGCGCATGGTGGCCCACGGGCGCTGGGAGGATCCGGTCGAAGGCCTGCACTACAGCGTCCTGGAGTGGGTGGAGGGCGGCACACTGGGGCAGTGGGCCCAGGCCACCCGCCCCAGCACCCGGCAGGTGGTGCGGCTTCTCCAGAAGGTGGCGCGAGCGCTGCAGCGGGCTCACGAGGCGGGGGTGGTGCACCGGGACGTGAAGCCGGACAACGTGCTGGTGCGCGCGGCCGACGGCGAGCCGTTCCTCTCGGACTTTGGCGTGGGAGATGCGCAAGGGGCGCCCACCCTCACGGCGGGAGCGCTGCCGCCAGGAACCCTGGCCTTTCACAGCCCTCAGTTGCTGGCCAACCACCTGCCCGGGGCCACGATCTACCGCGCGCAGCCGGCTGATGACTGGTACGCGCTGGGGGTGTTGCTCTACCAGCTGCTCACCGGGGTACGCCCCTACCCGGACGAGGACCAGGCGCAAGTGCTGGCGCAATGGGTGGTGCGCTGCGAGCCCGTGGCGCCGCACCAACTCAACCCGCGGGTGCCTCGCGCGCTGGGCCAGGTGGCACTCAAGCTGCTGAGCGCCGAGCCTCACCTGCGCTACCCCAACGGCGAGGCCCTGTGCGCCGCGCTGGAGCAGGCACTGGCCTCGGCCGCCGAGCCAGACGCCTCCCTTCCGCCTCCCGCCGCCCCACCAGACGCCGTGCCCACTCAGCCCCCCAGCCTCAGTGACGGGCCGCCGGGGCGGGATGAAGAGATCCTGAAGGATCACGCCTTCAAGGAGGAAGAGGATCCGGACGAGCTGCGCCTGGAGCAGTTGGCAGACCTGCGGGACACGCTGCTGAGGCAGCCAAGGCAGCGCAGGCCCCCGCTCGCGCTGCGCCGAGCCGCCTTCCTGGCCCGTCAACCCCAGTGGCGGGCGGTGGCGGCCACCGTGCTGCTGGCGGGCCTGGCCCTGGGGCTCTGGCCCCTGAGGCACAAGCCGGGCACACACTTCGTGCTCCCTCCCGCCGCGCCTCCCGCGCCGCAGGCCCCGCCGCCCGTGGCAGCCTTGCCCGCCTCACCTGACCTGGCGCCCCTGGACGCCAGCCCACCAAAGGAAGGCAACACCGTGAAGACACCGCAGAGTCCTCGCCCGCTCAAGAGCAGCCCGTCCAAAACGGCGCTGTGTGCCGCTGGCATGGCCGTCGCCGGGTGCGCCAGCGTGCCCGTGCGGGCCACTCAGCAGGAGTGCCCACGCGCGGCCATCAAGGCCATGGAGCAGCGGGAGTGGGACTGGTTCATCCTGTTCCTCAAACCGGAGAACACCAAACCTGGGACACTGGTCACCCTGCGCCCCGGTCCCCTCATCTCCCTGGGCAGGAGTGGTTTTCAAGACGCCCCCAAAGGGTCGCTCCTGCATGGCCATGTCTACTTCGCGGAGGATGGGCGCGTTGTCGTCCGCTACACCGAAGTGGAGCTCGAGAACGGAGAGCGCGTGCCCGTCTGCTTCGCCATCGTTGACCCAGAGCAGGTCGTAACCCTTGATGACATTGTGAGCAGAACGGAGGAGTCGGTGATGACGCGCACCGATCAGGCCGCCCGCGCGATGCGTGTGCTGCCCGACTGACGAGAACGCAGAGCCTTGCGGAAAGCGGCTCCCCACCCTTCTCCGCCGAGCGCTGCCCGTGCTACCCTGAAGGTATGAGGTCCGCACCCCACCCAGTGCGTTACCTCTCTCACCACCGCGGTGCCTGGCAGGGTCCCGCTCACGGAGTGCACGAATGCCTGACGATCTCACCACCGAGCCCACCGAGGGCGCCTTCCTGTTCACCCTGGAGGGCGCGCGCTACCGCCTCATCCGCAAGCTGGACACGGTGGCGGGAGCACAACGGCTGCTTGCGCGGTGCCAGTCCCCGCACGGCGCCGAGGGACTGGTGGTCATCAAGCGCCTGCCCTCCCGCGCGCGCTGGGCCCAGCGCCGCCGTCTGGCGCACGAGGCCTGGGTGGCACGGCGCCTGGCCCACCCCGGTCTGGCACGGGTGCTCCACGCGGAGACGAGTGTGCGCCACCCGCTGCTCATCATGGAGCACGTGGAGGGCGTGCGCCTGGAGCGGGTGCTCACGTGGGCCGCGCGGCGCGGTGAGCACCTGTCTGCCCAGGGCGCGGCCTATATCGCCGCCGAGGTGGCCGACGCGCTGGCCCACGCGCACGCCGTCACCGATGAGGGGGGACGGCCGCTGAGGCTCGTGCACCGGGACGTCAGCCCGTCCAACATCACCGTGAGCCGGCACGGCGCGGTGAAGCTCACTGACCTGGGCGCGGTGCTCACCCGTGGGCCTGGCCGGCTCCGCACCGCCGCGCACACCCTGAAGGGCACCGTGGGGTATGCCGCGCCCGAGGTGCTGCGGCTTCAGCGCCCCGATGCGCGCGCGGACGTGTTCAGCCTGGGGCTGGTGCTGGTGGAGATGCTCACCGGCACGCACCTGCTGGATCTGCCCCACCAGAGCAAACCGGTGCCCGTGAGCGGCCTGCTGCGCAAGCTGTTGGGGAAGATCTGGACCGAGCGGAACACCTGGGACGACCCCGCTCAGCTGGCCGCCCAGGCCGCGGGCTTGCGGCCCGAGGACGTGACCGAGGTGACGCGGCGGGTGCCCGCGCCGCTCCGGGCCGTGGCGCAGCGAGCGCTGAGGGTAAACCCGGCCGAGCGCTATGGCACGGCGGCCGAGCTGCGCGACGCGCTGCGCGCGTACCTGGCCGGTGCGCGGCACCGCTACGGGCCCGAGCAGATGGTCGCTGAGGTGCGCAAGCTCCGGGTCAAGCCCCGGGGCTACCGCAATCCCGCGGAGTCGAGCCAGGAGTCGCTCCCTCCCGAGTTCCAGCCCTCTCCGCTCACCCGGCACTGAGGCTTGTGACTTTACTGCGGCGGGCCCCTCGTGACGCGTACACTGCCCCCGCCCTCCAGGGGGCCCCGTCACCATGACCGAACTTGCCATCATCCTCCTGCTCGTCGTCATCAACGGCCTCTTCGCCGGTGCGGAGATCGCCCTGCTCTCCGTGCGCAAAACGCGGCTCCAAGAGCTGATCGACTCGGGCAGCAACGCCGCCCGGGCCGTGCTGGCGCTCCGGGAGGATCCCGAGCGCTTCCTGGCCACGGTGCAGATTGGCATCACCGTGGTGAGCGCCACGGCGGCCGCCTTCGGTGGCGCCTCCATTGCCGAGAACTTCGCGGGTGTGCTCGTCAGCCTGGGCGTCAGCGCGGACACGGCCGGGGAGCTGGCGTTCGCGCTGGTGGTGGGCTTCGTCTCCTACCTCTCGCTGGTGGTGGGCGAGCTGGTGCCCAAGTCGCTCGCGCTGCGCTTCTCCGAGAAGTACGCGCTGCTCATCAGCTGGCCCCTGCGTGCCGTCTCCCGGTTGATGAAGCCGGTGGTGTGGCTGCTCACCTTCAGCTCCAACCTCGTGCTGCGCCTGTTCGGGGACAAGACCTCCTTCACCGAGTCGCGCCTGTCGGCCGAGGAGCTTCAGCAGCTCGTGGAGGAGGCCGCCAAGAGCGGCTCGGTGGACCCGCGCACGGGGGACATCGCCTCGCGGGCCTTCGAGATGGCGGGGCTGACCGCAGCGGACGTGATGGTGCCCCGGCCCCGCGTCGTCGGCCTGCCCCGGCACGCCCCGCCGGAGGAGATCCAGCGCGTGCTGCTGGAGGGTGGCCACTCACGGATGCCCGTGTACGAGGGCGCGCCCGACCACGTTGTCGGCTACGTCGTCGCCAAGGATCTGCTGGGCGTGGCGCTGGAGAAGAACCTCGTCCTCCTCGAGGATGTGATGCGCCCGGCCTACTTCGTCCCGGAGGGCACCCGTGTCCTGGACCTGCTGCGCAGGATGCAGGAGCGCCGTACCCTCATGGCCATCGTCGTGGATGAGCAGGGCGGCATGTCCGGGATCGTCACCATGGAGGACCTGCTGGAGGAGCTGGTGGGAGAAATCTTCAGCGAGCACACGGTGCCCGCCGAGCCTTTCCACCGGGAACCGGGGGGCACCCTCCTGGTGGAGGCCGAAGCGCCCATCCGGGACCTCAACCGCGCCCTGGGCCTGGAGCTGCCGGAGGGCGAGAGCTTCTCCACCGTGGGCGGCCTGTGCCTGTCTCTGGCAGGAGAGATTCCCGCCCCCAAGACGCGGCTTCCCCTTCCGGATGGCACCGTGCTGGAGGTGGTGGAGTCCTCGGTCCGGAAGGTGAAGCGCGTGCGCATCCACCCTGCTCCGGCCCCGCAGCCTCCTCAGTCCTGAGCCGGGCGAAGCCGCTTCCGCTCACCTCGGCAGGCCGCACCGGATCCACGTGAGGATGGCGAGCCGCTCCTCGAGCGTCATGGAGATCCCCGCATCCTCGGGGGGCATGGTGCACTCACGCACGTGGGGACGGATCGTGTCCTGCCAGTCCGCGACGTGTCCGTAGCCCTTGAGGGACCAGGGGCCTCCCGGCTCTCCAGCGTGGCAGACAATGCAGCGGCGCTCGAAGATGGGCTCCACGTCCGCGTAGCGCGGCGCGGGGTCCGGGCAGCTGGTGGGCGCTGGCACCGGACACGTATATGGCTGGTCGTTCCCCGGCCCAGCATCCGGCACCCCGGTGCCTCCATCCGGCTCGCCTTGCGGAGGGGCAGGCGTCGAGCCCCCACACGCCAGCGCCAGGAGACAGCCGCCGAGGAACGCCCACGAGACGATGACACTTCCGATTCTGTCGCACATGTGAGCCGAGCCTAAGTCACGAAGGAAAGCCCGTGCGTGCGGCAATTCGCCCCATTGGCATGGGCTGGAGTGCCCCGCAGAATGCGTGCACTTTCCGAGAAGGAGTATCGCATGAAGACGCCAATACGGCTCACGCTGGCGGTGCTGCTGGCCACCGCTTGCGGTGACGAGCCCACGGACCCCACCGACGAGAACACCGAACTCTCCATCGTCTTCAAGCCCATGGTGGGCAGCCAGGACTTCGCCTGCGGCCAGACGTACACGGGCCTGGGCACCACGGCGACGACGTACGAGCCGAAGGACTTCCGGCTCTACATTCACAACGTGCGGCTGGTCTCCCATGGCACCGAGGTGCCGCTGACGCTCACCGATGACGGAGCCTGGCAGCGGGACGGCGTGGCGCTGCTCGACTTCGAGAACAAGACGGGCCTGTGCTCCAACGGGACCGAGGCCACCAACAACCGCCTGGTGGGCACGGCCCCGGAGAACCACTACACCGGCCTGCGCTTCACGGTGGGCGTGCCCTTCGAGAAGAACCACCTGGACGCCTCCACCGCGGCCTCGCCGCTCAACGTCAGCACGCTCTTCTGGAGCTGGGAGGGCGGCTACAAGTTCCTGCGGCTGGATGGGCGTACCCGCGGCCTGCCCAGCGGACACAACCTGCACCTGGGCAGCACCGGGTGTCAGACGTCCGGCCCCAACCAGGTGACGTCCTGCCAGAACTCCAACCGCTTCGAGGTGGAGATCACCGACTTCGACTTCACCGCCTCGAGCGTGGTGCTGGACGTCGCCACGCTGTTCGGCAACTCCAACCTGGATGCGAACCAGGCCCAGTCGGCGCCAGGCTGCATGTCCACGTCCGATGACGCCGACTGCGCTCCCGTCTTCCAGCGGCTGGGCCTGGCCTTCGGCGGCACGCAGGCCAACCCGTCCGGGCAGCTCTTCTTCCGCAAGGAGTAGTCGACATGTCTCGTGGTGTCCTCCGGACAGGGTTGGTGGGTTGGCTGCTGTGGGCCGCCGGGTGCGGCGGCTCGGACCCGGTTCCCACCCCCGAACCGTACGAGTGGAAGCTGCCCGCCGGGTTCCCGGATCCCGCCGTGCCCCAGGACAACCCCATGAACGCCCCCAAGGTGGAGCTGGGGCGGCACCTCTTCTATGACACGCGGCTGTCGGGCAACGGCACCCAGTCCTGCGCCAGCTGCCACCGGCAGGATCGGGCCTTCTCGGATGCGCGCGCCACGGCACTGGGCTCCACGGGAGAGCACCACCGGCGCAACTCCATGTCCCTGGCCAACGTGGTCTACGCCGCCAGCCTCACGTGGGTGAACCCCGTGGTGCCGGATCTCGAGGCTCAGGCCCTGCTGCCCCTCTTCGGAGAGGACCCCGTGGAGCTGGGGCTGGCGGGCAAGGAGGACCTGCTGCTCCAGCGGCTCAACGAGGATGCCCGCTACCCGAAGATGTTCGCCGCCGCCTTCCCCGAAGAGAAACAGCCGGTGTCCATGGGCTCGGTGGTGAAGGCGCTCGCGGCCTTCCAGCGCTCGCTGCTCTCGGGAGGCT
>DASVVJ010000339.1:0-23160 GCA_036389955.1 Myxococcaceae bacterium | reverse complement strand
GCTGCTGCGCCATCCGCGCCTGGTGCTGAAGGGCACGGAGGTGGTGTCCAACGACGTGATGCTCACCGGGCAGGCCAACGCGCTGGTGGTGTCCGGCCCGAACGCGGGCGGCAAGACGGTGACGCTGACGGGCGTGGGCCTGTGCGCGCTGATGCTGCGGGCGGGCCTGCCAATTCCGGTGGCGGAAGGCTCGCGGATGCCGCTGTACCGCTCGGTGCACTCGACGGTGGGCGACGCGCAGGACCTGGCGCAGGGCCTGTCGACGTTCAGCGCGCACGTCGCGATGCTGCGGGACATGATCTCGGTGGCCGGCGAGGGCTCGCTGGTGCTCATCGACGAGATTGCCGCGGACACGGACCCTCGCGAGGGCGCGGCGATTGCGATTGCGGTGCTGGAGGAGCTGCTGACGAAGGGCGCGGTGGTGCTCGTCACCACGCACCTGGAGGAGCTGAAGGCGCTGGCGCACATGGACCCGCGCTTCCTCAACGCGCGGGTGGGCTTCGACGCGAAGAAGATGGCGCCCACGTACCGGCTGCAGCTGGGCGCGTCGGGAGCCTCGTCAGCGATCGAGGTGGCGGCGCGCATGGGTCTGCCCGAGCGCATCTGCCAGCGCGCGAGGGACTTGTCGCTGAACGCAGGCGGCCCGCTGGCGAAGGCGCTGGCGGCGGCCGAGGAGGAGCGGCGCAAGCTCTGGGAGGAGTTGGACAAGGCCAAGGCGGCGGCCGAAGCGGCGGAGAAGCTGCGCAAGGAGCTGGAGGCGCAGAAGCAGGCCTTCGAGAAGGAGCGCAAGGAGAAGATGATGCGCTTCAATGAGGACGTGGCGGCGGCGAGCGAGCACGCGGCCACGGAGGTGCGCGAGCTGCTCAAGGCGCTGCGGGCACAGTCCAACGAGAAGGTGGCGCAGGAGGCGCGCGCGGCCCTGCTCCAGCGGTCCGAGGAGGCAGCGCAGCGGGCCAAGGAGGCCCGGGCGGAGTTGTACCAGGTGGTGGCTCCGGCGCCGCCGACGCTCAAGGTGGGCGCGTGGGTGCGGTACTCGGGATTCGACAAGGACGTGGAGATCCTGGAGCTGCACGAGAACGAGGCGCTGGTGGCGGCGGGCATCATGAAGATGCGCGTGCCGCTGTCGGAGCTGTCGGGCTCGCGCACGGCCAAGCCGCAGCAGAAGTTCCCCGAGCGCAACAAGCAGGAAGCGGCGATGAAGAAGGCCACCGCCGCGGCCCCCTCGGAGATCAAGGCGACGAACTTCCGCTGCGACGTGCGCGGCATGCGGGCGGACGAGGCGCTGACCGAGGTCGAGGAGTTCCTGGACCAGGGGATGCGAAGCGGCGAGGAGGCCGCGCTCATCATCCACGGCCACGGCACCGGAGCGCTCAAGCAGGCCATCCGCGACTACCTGGCCAACTCGCCCTACATTCGCATGTTCCGCCCGGGCGAGAGCCACGAGGGTGGAGACGGCGTCACCGTGGTGGCGCTGCGCGCGTAAGAAGCAGACCTCGGCAAGCCTGTCCGTCCAGTGCGGTATTCGAGTTCAAAGAGCCCTAAGCTGCCTTTATGAACGGGCCACGACGCTGGTGCCGAAAGCACCCTCATCGAACCGAGGAAGGCTCGAAGGCCTGCTACGTCAACGCCCTTCAGAAACGCGTTGATCGACGGCTGGGGATTCGTGGCTCGAGGCCTGTCCCGGATCCCCGTGCACCGTTGCGCCACTCGCCGCCCCGTAGGGTCATGCTGGGCCCGCTCGAACTCTGGGTGTGGTCCGAGGACGGCAACACGCCCTACGGCAGCAAGCGGAGCGACTCCACGGTCACTCAATCCAACCGTTGGGACTGACCTCTCCAGGGGCTCCTGTTGACAATCGACAGGAACGGGGGGACAACGGAGGCCCGCTTCTGTAGACATTCGAGGGGAGCCGTGCCGACACCGAAACAGGACCTGCTGCAGGGCACGCTGGACCTGCTCATCCTCAAGACGCTGAGCCTCGGGCCCCAGCACGGCTGGGGCGTGGCGCAGCGCATCCGGCAGATGTCCCGCGATGTGCTCGAGGTGAACCAGGGCTCGCTCTACCCCGCGCTTCACCGGCTGGAGGAGCAGGGCTGGATCGGCTCCGAGTGGGGCACATCGGACAACAACCGCCGGGCCAAGTTCTACTCGCTCACCCCCGCGGGCCGGCGCCAGCTCTCCCGCGAGGAGCAGAGCTGGGCGCAGTTCGTCTCCGCCGTGGGCCACGTCCTCCAGAACGCCTGACGCGGGAGTCCGCCCATGTCCTCTTGGTTGGATCGCGCCACACGCCGGCTGCGCCTGCTCACCGGCCGGCGGGGCTTCGAGCAACAGCTCGATGAAGAGTTGCGCTTCCACCTGGAGATGGAGGCCCGGCGGCACGAAGAGCAAGGCCTGAGCCCCCAAGCCGCACGAGCACTGGCCGAGCGCGAGTTCGGACGGGTCGAACGCTACAAGGACGAGGTGCGCGACGTGCGTGGAATCACCTGGATGGATGACGTGAGCCGGGATGTCCGCTTCGCCTGGCGCACCCTGCGCAAGAGCCCAACCTTCGTCCTGGTCGCGGTGCTGTGTCTGGCGTTCGGAATCGGCGCCAACGCGGCGATCTTCAGCGTGCTGGACGCGGTGCTTCTGCGTCCCCTGCCCTACTCGGAGCCCGACCGGCTCGCCCGCCTCTATGAGACGCAGTCAGCGAGCGGCCAGAGTTCAAACGGCTCGGTTTCCTGGGCGAACTATCTGGAATGGTCCGAGCAGGTGAAGGGCTTCTCGGGGATCACCGCCTACACCATCCAGAGCAAGAACCTGAGCGGCCCCGAAGGCGCGGAGCGGCTGAAGGCCGTCGCCTCCACCGCCAACCTCTTCGACGTGCTCGGAGTGCAGCCGCGGTTGGGCCGGGGCTTCCTGCCCGAGGAGGACGCCAGCGGCGCGGCGCAGGTGGTGGTGCTCCGCGAGGGGCTGTGGCAGCGCCGCTTTGGCGCCAACCCGTCCATCCTGGGCCAGACGCTGACCCTGGATAGCCAGCCCTACACCGTCATCGGGGTGATGCCCGAAGCGGCCCGTTTTCCGGCGGGCTCCCAGACGGACCTCTTCATTCCGCTCGCGCGTCCCGCGGATTTCGGCAACCAACGGGGCCATCACTTCCTGTCCGTCATCGGGCGGCTGAGCCAGGACGTGGCGCTGGAGACTGCCAACAGCGAATTGCGCCAGGTGGCTCGGCGCCTGGAAGAGGCCTACCCCCAGTACCAGACGGGGCGCAGCGCGACCGCCATTGCGCTGGCGGAGACCGTCGTGGGCAAGGTCCGGCCCGCGCTGCTCATGCTGCTGGGCGCGGTGGGGCTCGTGCTGCTCATCGCCTGTGCCAACGTGGCCAACCTGTTGCTGGCCCGCGCCGCCAGCCGCCGCCAGGAGGTGGCCATCCGCCTGGCGCTGGGAGCCAGCCGCGCCCGCCTCGTCCGGCAGATGCTGGTGGAGGGCATGCTGCTGTCGCTCGGCGGTGCGCTGCTGGGGCTCCTGCTGGCCCTGTGGGGGCTGAGCACCCTGGAGTCCCTCGTCCAGCGCGCCCTTCCGCTCGCCGGAGGCATCCCGCTGCAGGGCCGCATCTTCGGCTTCCTGCTGCTGGTGGCCACGGGCAGCGCCGTGCTCTTCGGGCTGGTGCCAGCGCTGCAAGCCACGCGGGGGGATCTGCGCTCAGGTCTCACCGGCGCTGGGGAGCGGGCGTCCGGCCCGGGCTCACACCACCGCTTCCGCAACGGGCTGGTGGTGGCGGAGATCGCCCTGTCCCTCATTCTCCTGGTGGGAGCGGGGCTGCTCCTGCGCGACTTCGTCACCCTGCTGCGCACGGAGCCCGGGCTGGACGCGAGCCATGTGCTCACCGCTCACCTTCCCGTGCCCTCTGGCAAGTTCACCGCCGAGCAGCGGGGACCCCGCCTCTTCGAGCCAGTGCTCGAGCGCGCGCGCAATCTCCCAGGCGTGAAGTCCGCCGGGCTCATCACCCTGCTTCCCATCCAGAAATCGGGAGTCAATTGCAGCTACACCCTCGATGGTGAGCCGCCGCCCGCTCCTGGCCAGGAGCCCATGGCGGAGATCCGGTTCACCAGCCCGGACTTCTTCCGCTCCCTGGGCATTCCGCTGCTGGCCGGGCGGGACTTCACCGATGAGGATGGGCACCAGCCCGAGCTGCGCGTCATCATCAACCAGGCGTTCGCCCGCCGGCACTTCCCCGTGCAGGACGCGGTGGGCCAGCGCCTGCGGATCAACGGCGACGTGGGGACGATCATCGGCGTGGTGGCAGACGTACGGCAGGCGGGGTTGCATCAGGCTCCGCTCACCGAAATGCACATTCCCTACAACCATCCCCGGTACGTGGACTGGTTCGACGATGTGACGCTGGTGCTGAAGACCACCGTCAACCCCACCAGCATGACGGCCGCGCTGCAAGACGCGGTGCGGTTGGTGGACCTGGAGCAGCCGCTCTACCAGGTCCTCACCATGGAGGAGGTCATCGGCGGCTCGGTGGCGGAGCGGCGGCTGAACCTGCTGCTGCTCGGGACGTTCGCGCTGATGGCGCTGGTGCTCGCCATCACGGGGCTCTATGGCGTCATCGCCTACCTCGTCGCTCAGCGCACGCGAGAGATCGGCATCCGGGTCGCACTGGGCGCGAGGACCTGGGATGTGGTGTGGCTGGTGATGCGCCAGGGTGGACGGCTCACCGCATTGGGCATCGCCGTGGGAATTCTGGGAGCGCTCGGGCTCTCCCGCGTCATGGAGAGCCTGCTCCATGGGGTGAGCGCCCGGGATCCGCTCACCCTGGGAACGCTGGCAGCCCTGTTGGGCTGCGTCGCGCTCGTGGCCACCTGGCTCCCCGCCCGGCGCGCCGCGCGGGTCGATCCCGTCATCGCCATCAAGAGCGACTGAGAGAGCGGCCGGGCGCGGCGCACCGGCGGGCCTGACTCAGGGCAACAGCACGCGCGTAGGCGTGAGGTGCAGCTGCGAGATGCCATCCCCGATGGCGCCCGACGCGTTGCTGCCCCAGCTCAGCGCCGTGCCATCCGCGCGCAGCGCCAGCACCCGGTTTCCGTTGGCCTCGAGCGACACCACGCCCGTGGCCCCCGGCACCGGCGCCCAGTCCTCGTTCACGCCCGCACCGGGGATGCCCAGCACACCCAGGTAGTTGGTGCCCGCTCCCCACACCGTGCCATCCGCCATCAGCACGTGCAGCGCTTCCCCGTGGAACGCCACGTCCACCACCTGCCCCGCAGGTGCCGTGATCTGAAACACATACGGCGGCACCGAGGGATCCATCTCCAGCCACCGCCACAGCGTCCCGTCCTTGGCCAGCGCGACGAACTCGTTGGAGTAGATCCACATCGAGGCCACCGGCGGCAGCCCCTCCACCTGCCGCGGCAGGTTGGGCATGGACCAACCGCCGAACATGCCGCCCAGCCACCACAGCGAGCCATCCTCGCGCAGCGCGAACGTGTAGTCCCCCTGAGCGACGATGGAGGTGATGCCCTCCAGCCCTGGCACCGGCGCCGGAACGTACCCTCCCTCGAACGTGTCCCCGCCCAGCTGGCCCGACCAGTTCGCGCCCCAACCCCACACCGTGCCATCCGAGCGCAGGGCCAGGGAGTGGAAGCCACCCGCCGCCACCGCCACCACGCCGGTCAGGCCCGCCGCCTGCACCGGCTCGGCGCTCAGCATCGAGCCCGAGCCGTCGCCCAGCTGGCCCGACCAGTTGGTGCCCCAGCTCCACACTGTGCCGTCCTCGCGCAACACCAGCGTGTGACCGGTACCCGCCGCCGCGCTCACCACCCCCGTCAGCCCCGGCATCAGCGCGGGCGTGGCGTCCTCGATCCGCGGAGCCATGCCCGTCAAGAAGGAGTCATCTCCCCACTCCGACACGGTGCCGTCCTGGCGCACCACCACCGTGTGCCCGTCGCCCAGCGCACCTTGGACCGCTCCGGTCAGGCCCAGCACCTGCACCGGGGCCTCCCGGCGATCCGTTCCCGTGCCGAGCGATCCCGCGGTGTTGAGGCCCCAGCCCACCAGGGTGCCGTTGCGCTTGAGCGCCAGCGACTGCGTATAGTCCGCCGCCACGGCTTCCACGCCGTGCAGGCCCGGCACGGGACGAGGCGTCACCTCACCCCGCGAACCCGTGCCCGTCTCCAGGAAGTCGTCGCCCCAGCTCCACACCGAGCCGTTCTTGCGCAGCGCCACGCCGTGGGAGAAGCCCGCCGCGACGGACTCCACCTGCGTGAGCCCTGGCACCGGCGCCGGGCTCAGCCGCTCGGGCTCGTGCTCCGTGCCCAGCTGTCCCAGCCAGTTGCCGCCCCAGCCCCACACGGTGCCGTCCTCACGCACCGCCAGCGAGTAATAGTCCGCGCACTCCACCGAGCGCACGCCCGTCAACCCCGCGACCTGCACGGGCGAGGAGCGCTGCACCTTCGTGCCGTCTCCCAGCTGGCCATAGGAGTTGGTGCCCCAGGCCCACACGGTGCCGTCCTCACGCACCGCCAGCGAGTGCTGCGCGCACGCCGCCGCATTCACCACTCCCGTCAGCCCCGGCACCCGCACCGGACTGGTGCGGCGCACCTTCGTGCCATCTCCCAACTGCCCGCTGTTGTTGTCGCCCCAGCCCCACAGGGTGCCGTCCCCACGCACCGCCAGCGAGTGCTGCCCCCCCGCGACCACCTGGCGCACTCCCGTCAGCCCCGGCACCGGCACCCGCCGTTTCACGGCCGCGGTCGAGCCAATGCCCAACTGGCCCGCGTAGTTGTAGCCCCAGGCCTGCACCGTGCCGTCCTCCATCAGCGCCAGGGTGTGCCTGCCGCTCGTGTCCACGGACTCCACATCCTGCACACCCGGCAACCGCACGGGCGTGGCCGGAGCCACCCCGGTCTCTTCCCAGAGCGCCAGCGGCTCCGCCCCAGAGCCACCCCACCCGAAGAGCGAACCCCCATCTCCAATCACCAGCGTGGAGTTGTTGCCCGTGGTGAGCACCTTGTGTGAGGGCTTCTTCCGCGCGGCCTCCGGGGCATCGGCCTGCGCCTCGGGCGGCTCGGAGGCCTGGGCGGAGGCTCCCAGCAGGGTGACGGCCAGCACTGCGGCTTTCCTGTTCATGCTCATGCGCTGTGGCTCCTGGTTACGGTACGGCGGTGGAACTGTGCCGTGCGCATAAGCAGTGGCCGTGCCACCCAGGGGCCCCGCGCCAAACCCTCGGATTCAGAAGGCTCGGCCCCGGGGCACGGGCCAGGGGTGACAATCTGTGCCCATGAGAGTGACCAGGCGCGGCGGCTCGGCTGAGCCCACCGGGTTGGAGTAGAACGGAGCCCGATCGGAGACTCCCCCCCATGCGGTTCATGTTCGTTGTCGCGTTGATCTTCGCGGGTGTGATCGCGTTGCTGCCCTGGATCAACGCCTCGCTGGATGAGGCGGGGCTGAAGCAGGACGCGGCCTTCGCCCCCGAGCTCTCACGCACCGGCTCCGCCATCAAGGCCCCCATGGTGGCGCACTACCTGATGCGTGTCGCCAAGGAGCGGGGACTGGAGCTGCAGCCGGAGAACCTGAACATCCGGGTCAGTGAGTCGAAGGCCGGCACCCTGGCGGTGCGGGGCGGCCCGATCAAGCTCGGGGCCAATCAACAGGTGCCCATTCAGCAGGTCACCATCACGATCGACTACAACCGGCCCATCTACCTGGGCCTCACCAAGAAAATCGCCTTCACTGTCGACACCGAGGGCGTCGGCGACGGCGGCCTCTCCACCTACCCTGTCCCCACGCCCACGAAGCAGGAGGAAGTGGAGGAGGAGGAGGAAAGCCCCTCCGAGGCGGAAGCCCCCTCCGACATGGAGGCCCCCGCCGGGGGCTGAGTCCGTCCCCACGGAGTCCGGTGTTGCACACACCTGGACCTCCAGAAATCGTCCGGCAGCAGACTTTGCAGGGGGTTCCCCCTTACACTGTACAAGCCCTGTACAGCGTCGGGGGGAAGCCATGCACGCGCTCACACGCAACAACGTCCGGGTCCTGGGTAGCACTCCGCCTTCCATGCTCTTCGCCCATGGGTATGAGACGCGGTGCTCGTGGGCCACTCGGTCAGCGGCATGATCTCCGTGCTGACAACGGCGGTCAGGATCCGATCTTGGAGCCCCTAGCGCTCGCGATGGCCCCCCGTGCCGAGGACTACGCCGAAGAGAGCGCCGAGGAGCTCTACGAGAACGCGCCCTGTGGCTACATCTCCACGCTGCCCAACGGCACCATTGTCCGCGTCAACCGCACCTTCCTGGAGTGGATGGGGTATCAGCGCGACGAGCTGCTGAACGGCAAACGGTTTCAGGATCTGCTGACCGTGGGAGGCAAGCTGTTCCACGAGACGCACTACGCGCCGCTGCTGCGGCTGCAGGGCTCGGTGCAGGAGGTCAACTTCGAGCTGGTGTGTAAGAACGGCCGCCGGATGCCCTTCCTGGTCAACAGCGTGCAGAAGCAGGACAGCACCGGCAGGGTGGTGCTGCACCGCACCACCTTGTTCAACATCACCGATCGGAAGAACTACGAGCGCGAGCTGCTGCTGGCCCGGAAGAAAGCCGAGGACGCCGAGCAGGTAGCCCGCGCCCGGGCGGACTTCGTGTCCATGGTCAGCCATGAGATCCGCACGCCGATGAATGCCATCATCGGGCTGGCGCAGCTGCTGCTCCACACGCGGCTGACGCCCGAGCAGGAGAAGTACCTCCAGATTCTCCAGTCCTCGTCCGAGAGCCTGCTGAGCCTGGTCAACAACATCCTGGACTTCAGCAAGATCGAGGCAACCCAGGTGACGCTGGAGGAGCGGCGCTTCAACCTGCGCCAGCTGACGTACGGCATCTTCTACGGCCTCAACGTGAAGGCCGAGGAGAAGGGGCTGGCCGTACGGGTGGAGCTGGATGAGCGGCTCCCCGTATGGCTGCTGGGAGATCCGGTGAAGCTGGGGCAGGTGCTCACCAACCTGCTGGCCAATGCCATCAAGTTCACCGAGCAGGGTTCGGTGGTGCTGGCGGCCCGGGTGCGCGAGTCGTCGCCGGAGTCCGTTCAGGTGGAGTTCCGTGTGACGGACACGGGCATTGGCATTCCCGAGGATCGCCAGGGGCGCATCTTCGAGGAGTTCGCCCAGGCCAGCTACGAGATCCACCTGAAGTACGGCGGCACGGGCCTGGGCCTGTCCATCTGCCAGAAACTGCTGACGCTGTATAAAAGCAAGCTCGAGGTGCAGAGCACGCCAGGCCAGGGCTCCTCGTTCTCCTTCACTCTGCCTTTGAAGGTCGCGCCAGAGGAGCAGCCCGCGCAGGCAGGCGCGGTGCACAGCCCGTCAACGGAGCGCAACCTGCGCGGCCTGAGGGTGCTGGTGGCCGAGGACAACACCGTCAACGTGTTCGTGCTCTCGCAGTTCCTGCGCACGTGGGGCGTCGACTTCGACGTGGTGGAGAACGGCAAGCAGGCCGTGGCCCAGGTGCAGGAGGCCTCCTACGACGTGGTGCTGATGGACCTGCAGATGCCGGAGCTGGATGGCTACGGGGCCACGCGCGCCATCCGGGCCCTGCCCCGCCAGGAGCTGCGGCGGCTGCCCATCATCGCCCTCACCGCCTCGGCCCGGCTCGGACACGCGGACGCCATCACCGCCGCGGGCTTCACGGACTACATCGGCAAGCCCTTCAAGCCGGACCATCTCTTCTCTAAGCTCGCCCTGTACGGCACCCGTCCCCAGGCGGTGGCCAGCACCGAGGGTGCCCCCGTGGCAAGCCCACCCATGCTCGAGTCAGCCGCGCCCCCACCCCGCTTCTGTATGGACAAGCTCAGCGCCATGGCCGAGGGGGATCCTCAGGCGCTCCAGGATTTCAGGGCCATCGTCATCACCAACGCCGAGCAAGCCCAGAAGGACTTTCAAGAGGCGCTCACCCGGGGGGACCTGGAGGCGTTCGAGTTCTTCGTCCACAAGCTCAAGATGACCCTGGAGCTGCTGCAAGCGCACGGGCTGGACCGGGCCCTGCGAGCAGGCCATGAGGTCCTGGCCGAGAAAGACGCGGATCCAGCCCGGCGCCAGGCGGCGATCCTCGCCATCCACGCCGAGCTGGATGCCATCATCCAGGCGCTGAAGGCCGAGGCCTGACGGGGCGGCTGCGCCCGACATGGAGCCGTGCACGCCCGGGCCCCTGTGGGTACACTGCGCCGCCGGAGCGTTCTTCCCTGATGGTGCTGCCGAGTTCCAGCGAGTCCTCCCCCGCCACGAGTGAGGCCTCGTATCGTCCGGACATCGACGGGCTGCGCGCCATCGCCGTGCTCGCCGTGGTGGGCTTCCACGCGCTGCCCCGGGCATTGCCGGGTGGCTTCGCGGGCGTGGACATCTTCTTCGTAATCTCCGGCTATCTGATCTCCGGCATCCTGCTGCGAGAGCTGGAGCAGAACCGTTTCAACCTGCTGCGGTTCTACGAGCGGCGAGCCCGGCGCATCTTCCCCGCGCTGGCGCTGGTGCTCATGGCGTGCCTGGTATGTGGCTGGTTCACGCTGCTCCAGGACGAGTTCACACAGTTGGGGAAGCACGTCTTCGCCGGGGCGGCCTTTGTCGCCAACATCGTGTCGTGGCGCGAGGCGGGCTACTTCGACGAGGCCGCGGAGCTGAAACCCCTGCTGCACCTGTGGTCGCTGGGCATCGAAGAGCAGTTCTACTTCGTCTGGCCACTGCTGCTGGCGCTGACGCGCAGGTGGGCGGTGCCCGCGTTCGTCATGACCGGTGGAGTGATCGCCGCGTCCTTCGCGCTCAATGTCTTCACCGTCGAGAGCCATCCCGTCGCGGCGTTCTATCTTCCGTTCACCCGGTTCTGGGAGCTGGCCGTGGGAGGCTTTCTCGCCTCGCGTGAACTCCACCGCCGGGGAACGCCTCCGGCGGGAGTGGCGCACGCGAACGTGAAGGCGGCCCTGGGCCTGGGGCTCCTGGTGGCCTCGCTGCTGCTGCTCACTGAGCACAAGCCGTTCCCGGGCTGGTGGGCGGCGCTGCCGACCCTGGGAGCCGCGCTGCTCATCTCCGCCTCCCGCGAGGCGTGGATCAACAAGCACCTGCTGGGCTCGCGGGCCCTCGTCTTCATCGGGCTGGTGAGCTACCCCTTCTATCTGTGGCACTGGCCGCTGCTGTCCTTTCAGCGGATCGTGTGGCCCACCCGCGCGTCCGTCGCCGTGTCACTGGGCCTGGTGCTGGTGTCCTTCCTGCTCGCCTGGCTGACGTATCGCTTCATCGAGCAGCCCATCCGCCACGAGCGTGCCTGGAGAGCCCCTCGCAGGGTGGGCTTCCTGGTGGCGGGCGTTGCCCTCGCTGCGGTGCTGGGGGCGGGCGTCTTCCATCAGCTCGTCCCCGCGAGGCTGGAGGGCCGCGACGCCTTCGTGCAGCAGGAGCTGCGGCACGACCAGTCCTGGCGCGCCAGCGCTGGCACCACGAAGTGCGAGGGAATTCCCGAAGTGACAGCCGGGGCGAAGCCGTTCTGCACGAGCTTCGGCGAAGGCGCCTCCCACGGCACCTTCGTCGTCTGGGGTGACTCGCATGCGATCGCCTGGAGTCCCGTGTTCTTCGAGGTGGCCAGGCAGACCGGAATGCGCGCCGTGGTGTTCTCGCTCGAAGGATGCCCTCCTCTGCTCGGGGTGCGCCGAAGTGACGGGCACGGCGCCCAGCACTGCAGCGCGTTCGGTGCCTCGGAGCAGATCCTCGAGTCGATTCACCGGCTGGCGCCCCGGCGCGTGTTCCTCGTGGCCCGCTGGAGCCTCTACCAGCACGGGTGGCTGGTGAACCAACGCCTCCAGAAGGCGACGCACTTCCTGACGACCGACAAGGCCGGGCAGGCCACCGTCGAGACCAGCAGAAAGGCGCTCACCACGCAGTTGGACGAGACGCTGCGGCGCCTGGAGGGCACGCCGGTGACGATCGTGAGAACCATCCCCGTGTTGAGCCTGCTGCCCCGGATCGGGCTGATCCGGGATCCGGAAGGCTTCGAGCCGACGCTGGCCCAGCACAGGCACTTCGAGTCGCTCGGGGATGAGCTCATCGATCGGGCGGTGCAGACCCACGCCCGGGTGGACGCCATCGATCCCGCGCCCCTGTTGTGCGAGGAGAAGTGCCGGGCCGTGGTGAAGGGCAGACTCGCCTACTTCGACGACAACCACCTCACGGCGCAAGGCGCGCTCATGTTCCAGCCGGCCATCCTCTCGAAGCTCACGAGCGCCGAGCCGCCGCCCGGGTAGTCACGCTCTGGAGCCCGGCGCGGAAGCGGTGGAACGGGCGCGGCCCAGGCGGCGCAGCCAGTGACGCGCGGGCTCCTCGAGCACCTTGAACACCCCCATCGAGCTGACCACCACCACCGGCACCATGAGCAGCGCGACGAGGTTGTGCGGCAGCGTCAGGGTGCGCGTGTTGACGGCCAGCGCGTACCCCATCATCGAGCCGTGCATGAGGTAGAGCGCATAGCTGGCGCCCCCGAGCAGCACGAGCGGGCGGGTGCCCAGCAGCAGCCCGTTCCAGACCACCCCGCTGGCGAGCAGCCAGATGCCCAGGGCGAACAGCGGAATGAGCACCGCGGAGTTCACCAGCGCCGACGGCTTGGGCGGCAGCGCGATGACCACCGCGGCCAGCACGGCGACGGTGCCCAGCAGGGCCACGGTCCTCCAGGCCTCGCTGCCCTGGGGCGTGCGGCGGCAGAACAGCACGCCCAGGCACACGCCCAAGACGAACTGGGGCAGCAGCACCACGGGAACGAGGTCCTGCGGCCACCGGCTCCAGGCGAGCAGGCCACGCTCCAGGAGCGAGGTGGCGCCCGGCGAAACCAGCGCCCCCGCGAGGTACGGCGTCGTGCCCAGCAGCCACACGCCCGCGGCCACCGCGAGCAGCCGCCGTGAGCCCTGCCGCGCCAGCCACGCCCCGAGGAAGGGGAACAGCGCGTAGAAGAACGCCTCCACGGACAACGTCCACGCCATGGTGTTCCACGCGGGACGGCCCGTCTGGAACCAGGCCTGCGTCAGGCTGAGGGTGGCCGCGCCAATACCGGCCAGTTCACCAGCGGTGGCGGGCGGCTCGGATTGGCGCAGATGGAGGAGGAACAGCGGCACGTCCACCACGAGTGCCAGCAGGTAGACGGGATAGATGCGCGCGAAGCGGGCCCGGTAGAAGTCCCAGGTGCTGCCCACGAAGCCCCCGCGCTCCCCCAGGTAGTTGTAGGCGAGGATGAAGCCGGACAGGACGAAGAACAGGCCCACCATGTTGGAGCCCGCCTGCAGCAGGTGGCTGAAGGCCCGCGAGGCGGTGGGCTCCTGCGAGGGGTTGTAGAAGTGGTAGCCCACCACCCCCAGCGCGGCGATGAAGCGCAGCCCGGTACACGCGTGCAGTGGAGGGCGGCGCAGGCTGGCAAGCGGAAGCGTGGAGGCCATGGACGGAAGGTGCCCTCACTCGGCCGGTGCCGAGGCCGAGTCATTCACGAAAACAGTGAAGAGCGCGCCGTCGCGCTCGAGTGTATGGCCCGAAAGCGCCTGGCGGAGCCAGTCGAACTGGAGAGGCCCGATGCCCTGCACCTTCCCCACGGCGACGACGGGTGAGGCGCGCACGTCCCGGACGATGGCCTCCTGTTCGTGGGAAAGGGGCACGCCGGGTACCACGAACCAGCTCGGCGTCCCTCGGCTGTGCGGAAAGGCACCCTCGGGGTAGCCCGTGGTGACGAAGTAGATCGGCCGGGAGCTCGCGGTGTGCATCAAGTCGTTCAGCTCCTGCCGCTCGGATTGCCGGACCCAGGAGCCCATCAGGCTCGCATCCGGACGGCGCTCTTTCCAGCCGGCCACGGACGCAGTCGTCATCTGCTTGCTGCCCAGCACCGCGGCGGCCACCAGCACCCACCGCAGGGCCTGGCGCTCCACCACGCAGAAGAGGCCCACGGCCAACAGCCCCAGGTACGTCTGCCAGGGACCGAAGAAGAGCGTGGCGAAAGCCAGGTGAAGTCCCGCGCAGGTGACGGCCACCTCGGCCTGGGGGCTGCGGGCCCACGCGGCTCGCAGCGAGCGCACAGCGCCCAGCACCAGCACCCCGCTGCCCAACAACCAGAACCCGGCCAGGGTGCCCAGGTAGTAGTTGAAGTTGACGCCCTGGGGCGCCACCAGCGTTCTCACGAGCTTGGTGAGCGGCGGCTCCAGCGCGCCATAGTGCGACACGCCCGCCACGGGAATCGCCGTCTTCACCACGCTCGGGCCCCCTAGGAACGCCACGCACAGGGCCAGGGCCACCGCGGCGGTGATCGCCGCGGGCCGCAACTGGGCCCAGGCGGCTCTCACGCCCGAGGCGCTCAGCAGGATCCACCCCACCAGAATGCCCGAGTAGAGAATGCCCATGCTGGGCTTCACCAGCGCCGCGAGCACCGCCAGCATCAACGCGCGATCGCGCCGGCCCGCGAGGTGGAAGGCCAGCGCATGCAGCAGGCAGGCGGACTCGAAACCATAGGTGAGGTTGAAGCCGAAGTTGCGCACCAGCGGCTGCGCGAAGACCGCGGCCATCACCAGCCCCGTCCAGCCGTGCTCCAGGCGTGCCATGCAGCGGGCCAGCCCGGTGAGCGCGCCCACGCACAGCAGCGCCACCAGGAACAGGTGCGCGGGAGCCGTCCGGCCCAGCACGCTGTAACCCACCTGGCCCGCGACGGCCGACAGCGGCCCGTACGTGTAGCCGAAGTCCACCCCCGGGCGCAGCCCCTCCTCCAGCAGGTGAGCCACCTTCAGCGAGGCGCCGGCGTCCGCGAGCAGGAACTCGAACGAAGAGGCCAGCGTGGGCAGGTGCACCGCGAAGAACACGGCTCCCGCCACGAGCGTCAGCAGCAGATACGAAGCAGGCGGGCGGGCGTCGGCAGTGCCGGAGGGGGTGTGCCACATACGGGGAGGAGCCAGGCGAACCGGGCCCGGGCGCATTTTGGCCTCGGGCGGGCATTCCTCAAAGCATCCAAGGTGCCAGCCCCTCGTTGGAAGGTCTGCAGGCGCATGGAGCGCTGCCAGGCACCCGGCTCGGCCCCGGGGGGCACCCCAGCGCGCGGAAGCCAATAGTACCCCTGCCCTGCGGATGGACTCACCCGGCCCAAGGGGTGCGCGCTCGCTGGCACGTGCGCATGTAGGAGCCCAGGCGACGCGATGAACGGCGGCGCTCCGACGCACCGGGAGGAGGCGTATCCATGTCTTCACGCACTCAGGTCGTGTTCGCTCTGGGGCTGTTGCTCCTGCTGTCCGGGGGCTGCCAGCTCACCAAAGCCGGGGACGACGTGCTGTACGCGTGCGAGCCCGAGGGCCGCTGCGCCTCGGCGCAGCAGGTGTGCTCGACTCAGAACCTGTGCCTGCCGCGCAGCCAGGCGATCCGGATCCTCGAGCCGGAGAACACCGCTCGCGTGCGGGGCGCCACCCGGGTGGAGGCCGTGGTGGATGCGGCGGGGGTGGATCCCGGCTCCCTGGTGCTCACGGTCTCTCAGCAGGGCCAGGCACCCGCCACGGTGACGCTCCGGCGCGTGGAGCCAGGCCGGTACGTGGCACAGTGGACTCCCGCCCGGGGCGAGGGCTCCTACGAGCTGCGGGCGAGCGCTCCGGACGAGGGGCTGGAGTCGGCTCCGGTGACGGTGCTGGTGGACAACGACACGCCCGCGTTCACCGTGGAGGTGCCCGCTCCCGGGGGCCCACCTTCCATAGGAGGGCTGATCCTGAGAGATCCCCAGGCCCCCACCGCCTGGCGGCGCGATGAGCGGGTCACGGTGACGGTGACCTCGGATGATCCGGATCTCGACGCGGCCACCGTGCGGCTGGTCGTCACCGGAGCCAGCGCCAGCGGTGACGGCCGGGCCGAGGCGCCCGTCGCGGTGCAGCGGGTGGCCACATGCGCCAAAGCCTACTGCGGCTCGGTGGAGCTGGACCTGGCCGTGCCGGAGCTGTCCCGGTTTCGGGGGCCGTTCAAGCTGCGGGTGACGGGCACGGATCAATCGGGCAACGCCGGCAGCGGCACGGGTGAGGTGCAGGTCACCCGCTGGAAGTGGGAGCTGGAGGCGGACCGGGAGATCGTCACCTCCCTGGCCATCGGCGCGCGGGGGCTCGTCTACGTGGGGACACGGAACGCGTCCGGAGGCCAGGTGCTGGGGATTCGTCCGGATGGCACGGTGGAGAAGCGCTTCGGAACGGAGACGCCCTATGACGCGCTCTCCATTGGCCACGCGGGAGACGCCGAGGTGCTGTTCGTCTCGGTGGGACAGACGCAGAGCCAGCCCCTGCCGAGGCTCATCGCGATCCGGTCGAGCGATGGGCAACTCCTGGGCCAGTGCACCGCCAGCGCGGACTCGGACCGGGGCACCTCGCGAATGGCGCTGGGCTCGGGCCCCGCGAGCGATGCCAGCCTGAAGGATGTGGCCGTCATCGGGTTCTTCAAGTCGACGCCGGCTCCGGGACGCGTGGAGCTGCTGGCACTGCGCCTCGATGAGCCCGCGGGAGCGTGCCTCGCCCAGGGCCCGCTGGCGGAGAGCTCCTTCAACGCGCTCATCTCGGACGGGCGGCGCTTCTATTACTCGGTGGGCGACACCCGGGCGGTGACGGCGGAGGTTGCCGGCCTTCAAGAGCAGCCCGTGGGCCAGTGCAATCCAGGAGCGGCACGGCTGACGCTGATCGGAAAAGAGCTGATCGCCAGCCGCTTCATCGACGGGAGCGGCACCCGGATCGATCCCACCACCGGAGCGTGCCAGGCGTTCGCGCCCGGCGGGCCCGCGGGGACACAGCGCATCTCGAGCATGGCCATCGACTCACAGGGGCGGCTGTACTACGGCAAGCTGGGCAGCAACGGCCGGAGCTTCCTGGCGCGAAGCCCGATGGAGCCGGGCGGAGGCGCCGCGGTGGACCGAGAGCTCGCGGTGCCGCTGCTGCTCACCCCGATGCTGGGCCAGGGAGGCTGGGTCTACACCACCACCGACGATGGCAAGCTCCAGGCCTGGACGAGGGACCTGGCGCTCGGGTGGGAGGCGCAACCGGTGCAGAGCTTCCGGGGGATCACCGGACTGGACTGCGCGAGGGATGGAGCAGGCCAGCCACTGCCCAGGCCGGGCGTCCTCTACATGGCGCATGGCCCCCGGCTGCGCGCCGTCATCGTGGAGAGCCGGGGGCTCGACACGGACGCACCGTGGCCCAAGGGCCAGCACGATTCGCACAACAGCGGCAATTCCTCGGTGGACCTGAGGCAGTTCGCGTGCCCGTGAGCGCCAGGGAGAGCACGCCATGACCTCAGCCGATCCCATGATTGGAGCACGCCTCGGCGACTACGTCGTCGAGGAGCGGATCGGCGCGGGGGGCATGGGCATCGTCTACCGCGCCAGACAGGTGCTCATTGGCAAGCCGGTGGCGATCAAGATCCTCTCGCCGCACCTGGCCAGCCACCCGGAGGCGGTCCAACGGCTGCTGGCCGAGGCGCGCATGGTGAGCACCATCCAGCACCACGGCATCATCGACATCTTCGGCTTCGGTGAGCTGCCGGACGGCCGGCAATACATGGTGATGGAGTGCCTCAAAGGGACTCCGCTCGACGCCTATCTGGCACGGCACGGGCGGCTGGAGCCCTCCGAGGCATTCACGATCCTCGACGAGGTGCTCTCGGCGCTGGGGGCCGCGCACGCGGCGGGCGTCATCCACCGGGATCTCAAGCCGAACAACATCTTCCTCGTGCAGCAGCCGGATGGGACGCGCTACATCAAGCTGCTCGACTTCGGCATCGCCAAGGCGGTGGAGCCCAGCGAGGACTCGCCTCACACGGCGGCAGGCCTGCTGTTGGGGACTCCCGAGTACATGGCGCCCGAGCAGGTGCGCAGCGGGCCCATCAGCCCGCGCACGGATCTGTACTCGCTGGGCGTCGTCGCGTTCAGGCTGCTCACCGGGGAGCTGCCTTTCTCGGGAGATCGCGTCCAGGTGCTGCTGGCCCAGGCGCACGAGCCCCACCCCGTGCCCTCCCAGCTCACCCCGGGCCTGCCACCGGGGATTGATCGGCTCATCAGCTGGCTGATGGCGAAGAATCCCGAGGAGCGGCCCGCCTCCGCCGACGAGGTGCGGCGCGCCATGGCGGAGCTCCGCAAGTCCTGGGGAGAGTCGCCCCGGTACACCTCGACCCCTCCCAAGCCTTCGGAGACGACGGTTCCCCTGATGCCAACGCCGATGCCTCCGCCACCGAAGCCCAGGCGCCGATGGCCGTGGGCGGCCGGTGCGAGCGTGGGGCTGCTGGCCGCCGTGGGGCTCGCGTGGTGGCTGCTGCACCGGCCACCCCCACCCCAGCCACCCCCGCCCGAACCGGTCGTGGTGGTGAATCCGCCCGAGCCTTCACAGGAACCCATCGCGACACTGCCGGACGAGCCAGCGCCGCAACCCGAGCCAGAACTTCCGCCCGAGCCGGAGCCACAGCCCGAACCGGAGCTGAAGCCCCAACCCGAGCCGGAGCCGGGCCCCAGGGTCGGCCGGACCCGGGCGAAGCCACGGCCCAGGCCCGGTGCGGCCCAACTGGCCCAGTACACGCGCCTGAAGAACGCTTACGAGGCGCGAATCCAGGCGGGCAACGAGCGGGATCCCAAGGCGGAGCGGCAGCTCGAGAGCGCCCGGGAGTTCGCGGAGCGGGCTTCGAAGACGCAGGACCGCCAGGAGGCTAAGCAGCTCCTCCAGGCGGCCCAGGAGCTGCTCGACGACTGGACGCGGGACTATCAGCAGTGACTTCGGGGGGAGGCAACGCATGTACGGTCTTCTGTTGGCGCTGGTACTGACGCAGGCTCCCACGGCCGGGAAACCCTCGGCGGTGGTCCTGGTGGAGCGCAGGGTGGGCCTCTCACCCCAGAGCGCGCAGTCCCTCGCGGGCGAGGTCTCGGAGCTGCTCGAAAAGGAGAACCTCCCCATCGCCGCGGCTCCGGAGCAGGTAGACGCCTGCGAGGAAGAGCGGTCTTGCCTCCTGGAGCGGGCCCGGGAGCTGGGGGCCACGGTGGCCGTGCTGATGAAGGCCAACGAGCTGGAGGACACGCTGACGATCAACCTCGAAGCGATAGCCGTCGAGGATGGCTCCTCCCTCTGGAAGGATCTCTTCCTGCTCACCGGGGACAGTCCCCGCGAGCAGGAACTGAAGGAGGGAGTGGCTCCACTGGCCCAGACCCTGCGGCCGAAGCTGGCTCCTCCAGAGCCCGCCCCGATCGCGGAGGCCAGGCCCATCCCCGACGCGCCCGTCGTCACCCCACCCGCCCCGGCGTCTGCGCTGACACCTTCCGCGGCAAAGCCCGAGCCCATCCCCCTCAAACCCCAGCCTCCCGCCCCACCCGGCAAGCGCTCGCGAACGCTGCTCTACGCCACCGGCGGAGGCACGATCGCGGCGGTGGGAGCCGCGGTGACGTTCGGGCTCATGGGCCGCGGCCAGAAGCGCCAGCTCGACGATGCGCGCTTCACCGACTCGGCCACGGGCCGTACGGCCTCCCGGCTCACCCAGGCGCAAGCGGAGCGAACCTCCAGCCGGGCCAACCTCTACTTCAACGTGGCGCTGTCCTCGGCCCTCGTCTCGGCGGTGCTGGGCACCACCACCGGCTACCTGTGGCTGAAGGACGATCCCTCGCCCTGAAGCCCCATGTCCTGACTTCACGCGGCTCTGCCCTGCGCGGAACCAGAACACCTACACCACAACTTTTCGCCGCTGCAGGCCGATACTCTCCAGGCGTCACCCCCGAACCCAGGCACGCCCCTTTGGCCTGGGCTCGGCCACCCGGGCAATAAAGCCGTTCACATTCAAGGTGTGAACCGATTCACAGCATGCGTACAGTCAGGCTGGCATTATCCATGACTGCCCATGCACGCACACACCTACCTACCCGGAACCCCGCTCTTGGCCTGGCAGAACACTGACGAGGCGACCCCTACCGCGCTACGGATTGTGCAGCTGCTGTTTCGTTCGCGCCGGCTGCTGCACCCGGAGGAGTCGTGCGCCCGGGTGGCCTGCCCGGCCTGCTACGCGCCCCACGTGAAGGCGATCAGCGCCTTCATCGCGCAGCAGAAGCCCATCACCTTCGTGCTGCCGTCGTTCCCGGCCAAGTCTCCCAACCCGCGCAAGGTGGTGGGCGCGCTGCCGGATCTGGCGGAGCAGCTGGCGCTGCGCTTCCTCCAGTCGCTGTGTGAGCAGATCTCCCGTATGTATGTCCCGGGGGCACGGGTCATCCTTTGCTCGACGGGGCGGGTGTTGAGCGATCTCGTCTCGGTGCCGGACGAGGCGGTGACGGAGTACCGCCGGGAGCTGGAGTCGCTCATCGAGGGGCTGGACACCCCCGCGATCGAGCTGTTCTCGCTGGAGCACGCGCTGCACGGCAACCACGAGAAGATGCGCAGCCGGCTCATCGCGCGCTACGCCGATCCGCTGGAGCAGGTGCGCGAGCGGGCCCTGCAGGAGCCGCGCGTGCGGGCGATGTTCAACGGCCTGCACCGGCTGCTGCTCGAGGACGAGGGGGTGCTCCACCCCGAGCGCAGCCCCACCAAGGCGCTGGTGCGCAGCAAGGAGCTGGCGTGCCGCATTCTGCAGCGGGGTGGCGCGTGGGCCCGGGTGATCGAGGAGCGCTACCCGGACGCGGTGCGGCTGTCCGTCTACCCGCAGGAGGCGCACTCGGAGCAACTGGGCATCTACCTGGTGGAGACGAAGGATCTGTGGCTGATGCCCTGGCACGGGGTGGTGCTGGAGCAGGGCAACTCGCTCACGCTGGTGAAGCGCCACGAGGCGGAGCGGCTCAACGCCTCGCTGGTGTGGCGCAACGAGCGCCCCAGCCACTTCGTGACGGATCGTTCACCCGCCCAGTAGGCCGCACATCCGGGCGTTGCCCGCGCGGCGGCTCGGGTATCCTCCGCGCATGTCCAACGTACGTTCCCCCGCGGCCTCCTACGTCCTCATCGATGCCGAGAACATCGACTGGGCCGTGTCCACCGTCGTGGGCCGCAAGCCCGAGCCCATGGACCGGGTGCAGTTCGATCGCCTGGTGAACTTCTGCGAGGGCCACTTCCCCAAGCCGGTGCGCTGCATCGTGGTGCTCAACGTCAAGGGCGAGCAGCTACCCGACATGATGATTGGCTTCGTGCGGGCCCTGAAGACGGCCGGCTGCGAGGTGGTGCTGCTGTATGGCCGCAGTGATCAGAAGGTGGTGGACCTGGGCATCCTCAAGTTGCTGGAGGCCATCCGCACGCAGCGGCCCAACGCGGCGGTGGGCCTGGCCAGCCATGACGGAGCCGATTTCGCCGCGGCGCTGCGCCCGCTGCTCGAGGAAAAGCGTCAGGTGGCCATCCTCGGCCTGCGCGAGCACGTGAGCCAGCGCTTCCGGGACTTGCTGCCGCTGGGGATCGAGATCCTCGACCTGGAGATGAACGCCAAGGTGTTCCAGCGTCCCCTGCCGCGCATGCTGCCGGTGAAGGTGGACGAGTTCGATCCCACGCTCTTCCTGTAACGAAGCTAGAGGCTGAGGCGGGTGCCCGGGTCTTCCTCGGGCCCGAGGCAGTACTGCTCCATCTCCCCGTCCGCGTGGTGAATGGTGAGCACGCAGGGCTTGTGCTGATGCGCCAGCCTGCGCCCGCGGTGAATGGCCTGCGTCAGCGTGGGCAGGTACTCGAGCACCGGGGTGCCCTCCAGCCCCACCCACCAGCCCTGCTCATCCTTGGCCACCGTCACCCGGTACAACCGGGGCTGCTCGGTCCGTAGGGGAACGACGGTGGCCAGACTCTGCGTTGTCCTCGACATGCGTTCACCTCTCCCTGACGCTAGGGACGGTGAGAGCAGAGGGACAGTTGGACTTAAGGTCGGCTACCCACCGGGCGGCCCGTGCTCAGGGCTCGGCCACCGGCAGGGTGAAGAAGAAGGTGCTGCCGGCCCCCTCTTGCGTCTCGACCCAGATCCGCCCGCCATGCGCCTCGACGATGCTCTTGGCGATGCTCAGCCCCAGCCCCGTGCCCCGCTCCAGCACTCCGGAGGCCCGCCAGAAGCGCTCGAAGAGGTGCGGCACGTCCTGGGCCGCGATGCCCGGCCCGGTGTCCTTCACCGAGAAGCGCACCATGCCATCCACCTTCTTGGCGCGCAGGGTGATGGTGCCGCCCTTGGGCGTGTACTTGATGGCGTTGCCCACCAGATTGGTGAGTACCTGCAGGACGCGCTCTCTGTCCACCCGCACCCGCGGCACCCCGGCGCACGCCTCCACCATCAGCTCCTGGTACTTGGCCAGGGCCAGCGGCCGCACCACCTCGAGCGTGCTCTGGAAGAGCACCTCCACCGCGTAGGGCTGAACCGCCAGCGGCATGGGCATGCCCTGCTCGCGCGCCCGGTCGAGCACCCCGCCGATCAGATCGCGCATCTGCCCCACCGCCAGGAGGATGTTCTCCAGGAGGCGGCGGCCATGGCGCCGGCGCTCGCCTTCAGGCGGCCTCGCGGCGTGCAGCAGCATCTCGGCATTCATGCGCACCACGAGCAGCGGCGTCTTGATGTCGTGCGAGACGACCGCGAGCAGATCCTCGCGCCAGCGCACCGCCTCCTGGGCCTGCTGGTAGAGCAGCACCGAGTCCACCGCCGCCGCGATGCGCTGGGCCAGCGCCTCGAAGACGGCCACGTCGTCGGGGCCATAGCTCGTCGGCCGGGCACAGATGAGGCTCAGCGTGCCCAGGGTGCGGCCCCGCACGCGGATGCTCAGCCGCAGGTTGGAGGGAAACCCCGCCCACTCGGCCTGCTCCACCAGCCCCTCTGTCTGGGGCAGGCTGTGGGAGCCCATCGCCAGGCTCACCCAGGGGTGCGCCGCGAGAACCTGAGAGACGAAGGACTCGCGCCCTGGGAAGTGTCCCGGGGGCTCGGCTGCCATCATCGCGATGCGCTCACCCTCGGCGGCGCCGGGCAGCATCAGATCGATCGCGCAGCAGTCGGCCCACGCGGGCACCAGCAGGCGCGCGATGCCTGGCAGCGAGGCCCGGTAGTCCAGCGTGGAGACGAGCAGCGCGCTCGCCTCGGAGAGGAAGACCTGGCGCCGGTGAGCCGCCTCCGCCCGCTGGTGGGCCTGACGCTCGCGCTCAAGCAGCTCCCGCTGGAGCCGCTCGAGCGCCTCGGCGCGCTCGCGCAGGTGCACCTCGCGCTTCAGCGCGTAG
>DASVVJ010000338.1:0-15422 GCA_036389955.1 Myxococcaceae bacterium | reverse complement strand
CATGACGCGCTCCATTCTCTTCGAGGGCCTGTTCGTTCGCGGGCTGCCGAGGAACGAGGCCTTCGAGGCGGAGCTGTTCGAGCTGGGCTTCGACCGGGACGACTTACTGCCGCAGTACCCACTGCGTCTGTTCCGCAAGTGCCTGGACCTGGCCTGCCGCCACTTCTACCCGGGCATGACGGTGGAGGAGGGCCGGCGCAGGCTGGGTCACCACTTCATTCAGGGCTTCTCCCGCACGGTGCTGGGCGCCTCGGTGGCGGTGGGCCTGCCGCGCATGGAGCCCTCGCGCTTCCTCAAGAAGTTCCCCGAGCAGCTGCGGTTCGACAGCGCGCCCATCATGGTCAAAGCGGTGGAGGTCGCCGAGCGTCAGTACCGCATGGAGTTCCGCACCGCGGTGGAGCTGTCGCCCTTCTTCCTGCTGGGCGTGCTCGAGGAGAGCCTGCGGATGACGCGCGTCCATCCCACCATCCGGGTAGCGCGGCACTCTTCCATGAGTTTCGATCTGCACATCACCTGGTAGTACTTCAGGGCAGGTCTGTCAGAGAGCGTGCCCTCTCAGGTGAGGGTGCGTGGCAGTCTCGAGGACAACCCGCCAGAATGGGCGGCCATGACACCCGAGCGAGAACTGTCCCTTCCTCCCGTGCCCAACTCCGTGGCCACCACCCAGGGTGAGCCGCGCTTCGGAAAGTACATTGGCGAGCTGCGCGAGGTGGACTTTGCCCGGCTCAAGGGCCGCTGGGCTCCGGCGATGGCGGCGCGGCTGCTCAAGCGCAAGCGCTGGCACTACACCTTCGCCGCCACGCCCGAGGTGGCGGCCTTCTTCGCCATCGTGGACCTGGGCTACACCTCGAGCGCCTTCGCCGTGGCGGTGGACCTCAAGGAGCGCCGCCCGCTGTGTGACGTGAGCTTCCTGGGTGCTCCCGGGCCGCTGGCCGAGGTGGGTGACCGGCCCGGGGCAGGGCTGTCGGCCTCGTTCCGCACCCTGGGCGGCCGGGTGTCCGCGCGGCGCGGCGAGGATGACGAGCGCTACCAACTCGAGGTGGACGTCAGCCGCGTGCGCACCGGCAGCCTCCAGTCCTTCCTGTGGCGCGGCGAGCTGCTGGTGGCCGGTGGGCCGCCGGCCCTCACGTTGATTGCGCCAGTGGAAGGCGATGGGCTGGTGAACGTGACGCAGAAGTGCGGCGGCCTGCTGGCCCTGGGCAGTCTGGAGGCGGGCGGCAAGCACTTCCGGATGGACGGCGGCGTAGGCGGCATGGACTACACCCAGGGCTATTTGGCGCGGCACACCTCGTGGCGCTGGGCCTTCGCGGCGGGCCGGCTGGCGGATGGCACGCCCATTGGCCTGAACTTCGCGGAAGGGTTCAACGAGGGCGCGGGCGACAACGAGAGCGTCTTCTGGGTGGGGGATCGGATCTATTCGCTGGGGCGCGCGCGGTTCGAGTACGACCCGAAGGAACTGCTGGATCCGTGGCGCGTCACGACGGTGGATGGCGCGGTGGACCTGCGCTTCAAGCCCATCTACGTGCACCGCGAGGAGAAGAACTTGCGGCTGGTGGTGAGCCACTTCGCGCAGCCGATGGGCCTGTTCGACGGCACGGTGCGCGCGGGAGGCCGGACGTACACGCTCTCAGGGGTGCCGGGCGTCACCGAGGAGCAGGACATGCTCTGGTGAGCCAGCCCTGCTAGGCTGGTGCGAACACCTTGGCCTCCCTTGAACCCGGCAGTCTCGTCGGCCGCTACCGCGTCAACCGCCTCATCGCGCAGGGCGGCATGGCCGAGGTGTACCATGCGGAGCAGGCGCTCACCGGAGACATCACCCGTCCGGTAGCGCTCAAGGTCATCCGGCCCGAGTACTCCGAGTCCACGGACTTCCGGGAGATGTTCCTGGATGAGGCGCGCACGGCCTGCACGCTGAGCCACCCCAACATCGTCCACATCTACGAGGTGGGCGAGGCGGAGGGGCTGCTCTACATGGCCATGGAGCTGGTGCCTGGTGCGCCGCTGTCAGTGGTGGCGCGGGCGCTGGCCTCGCGCGGCGAGCGGCTCACGGACGATGGGTTGCTGGCGGTGGGCATCTACACCTGCGCCGCGCTCGAGGCGGTTCATTCGCTTCAGGGGTTGGTGCACCGGGATGTGTCTCCGCAGAACATCCTGCTGTCACCCAGGGGACTGCTGAAGCTGATCGACTTCGGCATTGCCCAGGCGGCCACCAACCGCAACATGACGCAGGCGGGCACCACGAAGGGCAAGGCGGGCTACTTCTCTCCCGAGCAGGCCATGGGGAGGAAGCTGGATGGGCGCAGTGACCTGTTCTCGCTGGGCATCACCCTGTACCAGCTCGCCGCGGGCACCACGCCGCTGGATGTGAGCAGCAACGTCACCGAGCGGCACTCGGCGCTGGTGAAGGGCAAGTGGGAGCCGCTGGAGCGCGTGTGCCCCGGGCTGCCGGAAGGTTTCTACGCGGTGGTGCGCCGCGCGCTGCAGGTGCGGCCCGAGGACCGCTATCCGGACGCGGCGGCGATGCGCGAGGACCTGGAAGCGGTGGCGCTGGCGCATGGGGTGGCCGTGGGCCCGTCCTCGCTGGCGGGCTACGTCCAGGAGCAGTCCGGCGCGTTCTCCGTCATTCCCACGGGGGTGAAGCGGCTGCGGCCCTCGATGACCGGCGTGCCCAGCATGCCTTCGCGCACGCGGGTGCCTGCGGTGCTCGGCAAGCGGCGGGTGCGGGCCGCGCTCGGTGTGGTGACGGCGTTTGCGCTGCTGGGAGGCGGGTTCGTGGCGTTGAGCCTGTGGCTGGAGTCCAGGCCATCGCCGAAGGAAATAGCGGGCATGCCGCCGCCGGCCGCGGAGCCACCGTCGCCCGCAGCGGCACCAGAACCGTCGAAGGCTCAGGAGCCTGCGGTGGCCACGGCTGCGGAGCCAGCGCCGCCTGCAGCGGAAGAGCCGGGCATGACCGCTGAGGAGCTCGTGGCCATGAACGGACCTTCCGAGCCCAAGCCAGGCCGTGAGCGAACCCGCCGGCCTGCACGCAAGCCCGCCAAGGCCGGTGGCACCGCTCCAGGCTCGGCGGTGGAGAAGCCCGCCGAGCCTGAGCCCGAGGAGGTGCTGACGGGCGAAGGCACCCTGCGCATCCGGACGACGGCGCCGGGCCGCGTGGAGGTGAAGCTCCCGGGGCTGGGACGGGTGGGGCTTCCTGTGTTGAACCAGCGCATCGCCGCAGGCAGGCACACGGCGGAGTTCCATCTGGAGGGAGGCGGCACGGCTCGCTGCACCCTCACGGTCCGCCCCGATCGGCGCACGATCATCGTCTTCAACGGAAAGACCTGCGCGACAGAGTGACGGGCGCGCCCTGTCAGAACCTGTCCGTCTGCCGGATAGGTTTCTAGTGTGCCGCCGCCCCGCGCCGGCCCTCGAGGATCTTCAGGAACGAGCGGCTGCGGAGCTCTTCCAGCGTGAGCCCCGTCGCCTGCGTCTCCTCCTCCGTGATGGCGCCGCAGGCGATGCCGCGCAGGAACGAGTTCAACAGACCCTGGCCCGTGGCCGCGTCATCGAACACGTTCCCCAGCAGCGTCGCCTGTGCCGCCTTCTCCATGAAGGACTTCAGCCGGCGCGCCGCCTCGTCCATGCCCTCCAGGAAGAACGCGTACACCGCCGCGTAGCGCACCGGCAGCTGCGCCGGGTGCAGGTCCCACCCCTGGTAGTAACCCAGCCGCAGCGAGTGCCTCGTGTGCGTATACGCGAGCTGCCACGCCCGGTGCACTGCCTCGCGGTTCTCCTGCTTCTGTGCCGCCGTGAGCGGCTTCTCGCCCTCCTGCTTGTGCACGCCCACCGGCATCACGTTGGTGGCTCCGTCCGAGAGCGCCACCTCCGTGCCCGCCAGCGCCACCTGCGTCACCTGGCGCGCGAAGTCACAGGCCGGGTGCGTCATGCTCTGGTGCGCCGCCGTGATGTTGAGCGCCGCCGTGTAGTCATACACGCCCAGGTGCGCCGCCACGCAGCGCCCCGCCGCCGCCGCCACCAGTCCCGGCAGTGCCAGCCGCCCCTGCGCGTCGAAGAGGGACTGCGGCGTCTCCACCATCAGCTCCAGCTTGAGCGTTCCGGACGACAGCCCGTGGTCTGTCTCCAGTACCTCCAGCATGCGCACCAGCGCCATCACCTGCTCGGGAGTCACCACCTTGGGCAGCGTGACGACGAAGTTCCCCGGCAGTTTGCCCCGTGTCCGGTCCGACAGCGTGTTGATGAACAGCTCCAGCGTGCGCGCGGACCGGGTGAACAGCTCCTCGGTAAGCGACTTGATGCGGATGCCGATGAACGGAGGCAGCACGCCCTCCGCCATCCCCTGCGCCACCTGCTCCGCCGCGAACACCGCGTGCCCGTCCTCCTCCGCGTCCGGCCGGTGCCCGTAGCCGTCCTCGAAGTCGATGCGGAAGTCCTCCACCGGCTCGCGCTCGAGCTTCGCCACCACGCGCTCGTACACCCGCTGCGCGAAGCCTCCCTGCGGCGGAATGCTCAGGCACCCAGCCAGCGCTCCCGCAGAAGGGGCGTACTCGCGCAGGGCCGCCAGCGCCAGCTGCCCCATCTTCCGCGCCGTGCCCGCCTTGAACAGATGCGCGCCGCCGTACACGGTGTGCACCGGCTGCCGCCGCGAGGGTTCGCCGGGGTAGGCCCGGACATACCCCTGGTTTGCCTGCTTCAGCGCCTCACGTGCCGCCCAAACTCGGGAAGAGAGATCTGCCGTCATAAGCCCCCAGGGGGCCTAGCTACCACGGTACGTCGAGTAGCCGAAGGGGCTCAGCAGCAGCGGCACATGGTAGTGCTCATTCGGGGCGTTCAGCTCGAACACCACCTGCACGTACGGGTAGAAGCCCTTGATGGAGTGCGCCCGGAAGTACTCCGCCGTCTGGAACGTCATCCGGTAGGTGCCCGCCTGCAGGCTCGTGCCTGCGGGCAAAAAGTCCCGGACACGGCCGTCCGAGTTCGTCGTGCCCCGCGCCAGCTCGCGCCAGCCTCCGCCCTCCTGAAACTCGAGGACGATGGGAACCCCGGCCGCCGGGCGGCCCCACTGCGTATCCAGGACGTGCGTGGAAAGTGTGCTCATGGCGAGGTGAGGAGCTTCTCCAGCCGGATGCGGGTAATTTGTGCCTGCTCGCCCGCCGCGATGCGCAGCTCCAGCTGCGGCGGGTTGTTCATTCGCTCGCGCAGGTGCCCCAGTATCTCCTGCGCGCTCTTCCCCGTGGCGCAGATGAGGAAGATGAAGCCAAAGCGCTCTTCATACTCGCGGTTGCCGTCCGCCAGCGCCTGAATCACGTCCTGGCCCGCGCCCTCGACGCCCTTCTGCTCCTGCTCGGACCAGGCCCCCGAGGCCTTGAAGCGCTCGCGCAGCTTACTCACATCCCCGATGCGCGGGTGGTGCGTGAAGGCCTCGCGCCAGTCGTCCGCGGTCGTCTGCGACCAGAGCCAGCCCGCCTCCGAGTACACCGCGCTCTCACTGCGGAAGGGCCTCGCGCGCGCCATGGACTCCGCCCAGCGGGTGGAGCCACAACAGCGCATGAACTCGGCCTTGGCCTCCTCGAAGGGCAGGCCATTGAGCCACTCCAGCTTGGTGCTCACGGAGGTTCTCCTCGGAGTAGCTTACTTCGCGGGTTGGGCCGCGCCAGCACGGCGCACCCACCGCCCCGCCGGACGCGCCGGCAGTTCACTCCGCGTGTACACCGCCACGCCTCGCACGTAAGTCCGCTCCACCACGCCCAGCAGGGAGCGGCCCACGTATGGGGTGAGCGGGTGGCGGTGCAGCACCCGCGAGGGCTCGGGGATGAAGAGCGCCTCCGGGTCGAAGACGACCATGTCCGCATCCGTGCCCGGGGTGAGCGAGCCCTTCACACCCTCCAGGCCGATGAGGCGGGCGGGGTTGCGGCTCATCCACCGGGAGAGCGCCTCCAGCCCGTGGCCCCGGGCGCGCATGCCCGTCCACACCGCCGGCAGGCTGAACTGCAGCGAGGCGATGCCGCCCCACGCCGCCGCGAAGTCCCCGCGGTCCAGGTGCTTGAGCCCCGGAGTGCACGGCGAGTGGTCCGACACCACCATGTCGATGGTGCCCCGGGCCAGCCCGTCCCACAGCTTCTCGCGGTTCTCCGCCTCGCGGATGGGCGGCGCGCACTTGAGGTGGGTGGCCCCGTCCGGAATGTGCTCCGCGTCGAAGGTGAGGTAGTGCGGGCACGTCTCCACCGTGAAGGGCAGGCCCTCGCGCTTGGCGGCGGCGATGTCCGGCAGCGCGTCCGACGAGGACAGGTGGACGATGTGCACCCGGCACTGGTGCTTGCGGCACAGCTCAATGAGCAGCCGGATGGCGTCGTCCTCCCACTTGCGCGGGCGCGACTCCAGGTAGCTGCGGTAGGTGCGCGTGTTGCCCGTGGGCGGCGCCTCGTGCGCCGTCATCTCCGCGTGGGCGATCAGCGGCACCCCGCGCCGGGCCAGAATGGGCATCGCCTTGTCCAGGTCCTCGCGGGTGACGTGGGGGAACTCGTCCACGCCCGAGTGGATGAGGAAGCACTTGAAGCCGGTGACCCCCGCGTCGATCATCCCCTCCAGCTCGCCCTCGTTACCGGGGATGACGCCGCCCCAGAAGCCGTAGTCGATGGCGCAGCGGCCCTCGGCGGCGGCCGCCTTGGTGCGCAGCGCCTGCAGGGTGGTGGTGGCCGGAATGGAGTTGAGCGGCATGTCCACCACCGTGGAGATGCCTCCCGCCGCCGCCGCGCGCGTGGCTGTCTCGAAGCCCTCCCACTCGGTGCGGCCCGGCTCGTTGATGTGGGCGTGGCAGTCCACCACGCCCGGCATCACCACCTGGTCCCCTACGTTCGTCACGGGCAGCCCCGCGGGCACCTGCCCCGGGTCCACCACCGCGTCGATTCGCCCCTCACGCACCACCACCGCCGCCTCGCGCAGCCCCGCGTCGGTGAGGACGCGACGGCTGGTCAGCACCCAGGAACTTCCACTCACGATTCGGACTCCTTCACGCCGTGCTTCCGCCGGCCCTCGGGGCTCTCACATCGTGCTGTGCCCCTGATCTACCCGCTCACTTTGACCTGATCGGCGCGTGCCCGCTACGGGTCTGTTTTTACCCATGAAACACTTTATTCAGTGTTTCATGAAACAGGGCGATTCGAGGCCAGTTCGATGAGGTTGACCATCAGGTCCTTCACCCGGCGGGGCTTGTTGCCGCCGTTGTCCCGGATGATCTTGTCGATGTCGTCTCCAGGCTGGTGGTAGTCGGGGTTCAAACTGCCGCCGCCGTTGGGGTTGGACAGGCCCTCGAACATGAAGAGCACGTCCTCGCCCTTGCGCGAGAACACCGCGCCGTCCTGCCGGTCGCGGTACTGGTTGATGTCCTGGTTCAGCCGGTCGAACGGGTCGGCCAGCTCCTGGTTCGCCTTGCCCAGCAAGTCCCGGAAGTAGTTGGCCTGGCCGCGCGAGTTGGTGTCGACCACCGACAGGCGCTGATCATCCCACCGGCCCACCATGTCCATGTTGATGACGCCGGAGATCTTGTCCAGGCCCACGCCGGGGATGGGGTTGTCCACGAAGTACTGCGAGCCCACCAGGCCCTTCTCCTCGGCGCCCGTCCACAGGAAGAGGATGGAGCGGTCCAGCTTGCCGGCCTTCTGCGCCTCGACGAGCTCGGGGATGGAGGCCATCAGCACCGCGCTGCCCGAGGCGTTGTCGTCCGCGCCGTTCATCACCACGCCGCCCCGGCCCGTGCCGATGTGGTCCAGGTGCGCCATCACCACGATGACTTCGTCCTTGTGCGGCCCGGTGCCCGGCAGCATCGCTAGCGTGTTCTGCGTCATGCCGTCGAACTGGGACACCTGGCGCAGCTCGTCCACGCTCATCGGCCCGCCCGAGCGCGGCGCCAGCGTGTGGCCCAGCGCCTTCTGCGTCTGCTCGTACTTGCGCGTCAGCACCTCGCGCGTCTCCAGCGGCATCTTGTCGTCGAGGTAGAAGCCCTCGTCGAACATCTGGTGCCCGAAGTCCTTGTGGGGCTCGTGCGCGTGCCCGGGCTCGTGGCCGGCGGCCGCCTCGCGCGCCTCGTTGGCGAAGCTGAACACCTTGAAGCTCTGGTGGTACGGGGCCGCCGGGTTGTTCGAGTTGGGGCCCACCAGGCCGTACTTCTTGGCGAAGTCCGCCACGTGCACGGAAGCCGCGCTCAGCTCCGGCGAGGGGCTGTCACGGCCCTTCAGCTCGTCCGAGCTCAAGTAGGCGATGTGCTTCATCGGATCCGAGTCATCCGAGGGCTGCGGCGTCGGCTGCTCGCCCCTGGGCGTCACCGTCAGCCCCCACTTCTCCAGGGTGCCCGTGTCCTGGCGCGCCGTGTCCTTCACCTCGAGCTTCCAGGTGCCCTGGGCCTTCTCGCCCGCGAAGGCGGACAGGTCGAACGAGCCCTTCAGGTTGTCCGCGCCGCCTCCCTCCTTATTAGAGATGACGGCGCTCTTGCCCGAGGGGCTCGTCAGGGTGACGACGAGGTCGCCCCGGTAGGTGTGGGCGATGTCCAGGTCCAGCTTCAGCGCGTCCACCGTCACGTCTTCGGCGATGGACAGGCTGGAGGTGATGGACTGGTTGTCCGGGATGGGGGCCTGAGGCGCCACGCTCTGGGAGATGGGCGTGCCCGCGGCCCGGCGGGGCGCCCCGTCCAGCGCCACGGGAGGCCGGGCGGCCGGAGTGCTCAACGTGCGCTCGAACTGGTCCCCTGCCGGCTTGGCACCCCGGGCCGCATTGCCCGCCCGGCCCGTCGTCACATCCGCCGCCGGCGTACTCCGCTGAGAGGAGAGCGGCTCCCGGCGAGCAGTCACGGGGGGGAAGCCTTCTTGAACTCTCGTGGACATGGGAAACCTTTATGTGCGAGCCTGTGTGTGTAGGTTATCGTAGGTAGGTGTTTGTAAGTTGCGTGGAGGATGACATGGGCGCGTTGGACAAGAAGGTGGCCATCGTAACAGGGGCGAGCTCCGGCATTGGCTGGGCCACGGCGATCACGCTGGCGGCGGCGGGGGCGCGGGTGGTCGCGAGCGCGCGGCGGGAGGAGAAGGGCCGAGAGCTCACCCGGCTCATCAAGGAGCGCGGGGGCGAGGTGACGTGGGTCACCGCCGACATGCATGTGGAGCGGGATACCGAGGCGGTGGTGCAGGCGGCGTTGGCCACCTATGGCCGGCTGGACTGCGCCTTCAACAACGCGGGCTCGGGGGTCATGGCCCTGCTGGCCGACGCGAGCAACGCGGACTACGAGCTGCTGATGAACACCAACGTGCGCGCCGTGTTCTGGTGCATGAAGTACCAGCTCAAGGCGATGCTCGCGGGTGGGGGCGGCTCCATCGTCAACTGCGCCTCGGTGGGAGCCAGCCGCGCCATCCCGGGCATTTCCATCTACAGCGCTACCAAGGCGGCCGTTATCGGGCTGACGCGCGGGGCCGCGGTCGAGTACGCGCAGAAGAACATCCGGGTGAACTCGGTGAGCCCGGGCATCGTCGAGTCGGAGATGGCCACCACGGGCTGGCGGCTGGATGATCCGCAGGCCCGGGCCTTCGCCGCCTCGCTGCACGCGATGAACCGCGTGGGGAAGCCCGAGGAGGTGGCCGAGGTGGTCTCCTTCCTCTTCAGTGACAAGGCCTCATTCGTCACCGGCCAGGACTACGTGGTGGACGGGGGCCTGTTGGCGGCGGCCACCCTCGCCAGCGCCACGGGTGGAGGCTGAGCCACCGCCCTCTCCCCTCGGGAGAGGGCCGGGGTGAGGGTTCCCGTGCCCGTCACGCCACTTCGAGCACCGTCCACTCGTGCACCTCGCCGGCGAGCGTCACCTCGATGCAGTCTCCGGCGCGCCGGCCCAGCAGGGCGCGGCCGACAGGGGAGGCAGGCGTAATAACGGAGAGGAAGCCATCTCCGCCAGGGCCCGTCAGCTCGGTGCCGGCGCCCACGGGGAGCACGAAGAAGGTGCGCTCGTCGTAGCCCGTCTCGTCCTCGGTGCGCACGTCCACGATGGCGCCCAGGCCCACGGGGCCGCGGCGCTCGAAGCGGGGGAGCTCCCCCTCGCGGAAGGCGGTGAGCACGCCCAGCTCCTCCTGGAGGCGGCGGGCGCGGGCGGCCTGCCCGGTGGCGAGGCTGCCGTACTCAATGGCGGCGCGGCCGTCCTCCTTCTTCTCGGATTCGGTGGCCAGGCTGCGTGCGGCCTCGCGGGCATCGGCCTGCGCGCGGTGGGCGAGCCGGTCTGACTGCTGAAGGCGGTCGGCGAGCTGCGCCATCAGCGCTCTCTTGTCGAGTCCCATGCCACAGGACTGTAGCGGCAGGGCGCGAAGGCTCCAGTTTCTGGCCAGTCTCAGTCTTTCGCGGAGGAGGGCAGGGGAGGGAAGAGCAGGCCTCCCAGGCGCCGCTGGGAGCTCAGCAGTGCGCGCATGTCCACCATGACGCACAGGATAAGGGCTTCTGCCTCGCGAGGACTCATCTGCTCGCGTCGAGGGGTAACTCCACGGTGAAGGTGGCGCCCTGTCCCGGAGTGCTCTCGGCCTGGATGGTGCCCCCGAGCGCCTGGACGATCTGCCGCGTCACATACAGGCCCAGGCCCAGGCCGCCGTAGTTGCGCTCGGACACGGCGCGCTCGAAGCGGTGGAAGATACGCTCCAGCGCCTCGGGAGCGATGCCAATGCCCTCGTCGCGCACCACCAGCTGGGCCCGGCCCTGCACGGCTCCGGTGCGGATGTGCAGCGGCTTGCCGGCCCCGTACTTGAAAGCATTGGAGAGCAGGTTGGTCACCACCTGCTCCAGCCGGGAGCGGTCCCAGTGGCCGATGACCGGGCCCTCTACCTGGAGCTCCAGCGTGCACCGGGCCTTCTCTGCTTCGGGCTCGAAGCGGGTGACGACTTCCCGCGTCAGCTCCGCGAGGTCCACCGGCTCGAGGTGCAGCTGCATGTGCCCCAGCCGGATGCGCGACACGTCCAGAAGCTCATCCACCAGGTCTGTCAGGCGCCTGAGCTGATGGTGCATCACCGCCATGTCATGCTCCATCCGCTCGGTCAGCTCCGAGCGGGGGACCGCCGCGAGGGCCTTGTCGAACCGTTGCAGCCGGAGCGTCAGGGGCGTCAGAGGCGTCTTGAGCTCGTGCGAGGCCACGGACAGAAACTCGTCTCGCAGGCTCACCGCCTCCTGGAGCTCCGTCAGCAGGCGCTCGCGCTCGGCCTGATGGTGCTTTTCCTGGGTGGTGTCCCTCAGCTCGATGACGGTGCCGATGGCCACGCCGTTTTCCACAATGGGGCTGGCGGTGAAGGCAACGGGGTAGAAGCTGCCGTCCTTGCGAACGAAGACGTCCTCGCCCTGCTCCTGGGCGCGGGTGGGCAGGGCCCGGTCAATGGGACACTCCGCCATGGGGTAGGGCGTGCCATCGGGCCGGGTGTGGTGGATGAAGTCATGCAGCGGCCTGCCCTGCAACTCGGCGAGGGTGAAGCCGGTGATCTTCTCGGCCGCCGGGTTCATGAAGACGCAGTGCTGCTGGGCGTTCATCAGGAACAGGCCCAGCGTCGCGTTGTGGGTGATGGCGGCGAGGCGGCGCTCGGTGGCCTCCAGCTCCAGGCGCTGGTGCTCCGCCCGGATGCGGTTCTCACGGGCTTGGACGTTGAGCCAGGTGATGAGCGTCGAGGTGACGAGGAATATTACGGACGAGAAGATCGCCTTCGAACCAAAGGCGAGGGCGTAGCGGGGTTCCAGAAAGAAGTAGTTGGCGACCAGAGAGGAGAGCGCCATGCACAGCAGTCCGGGTCCCCAGCCGCCCTGCCAGCCCGAGAACATCACCGCGGCGAAGAACAGCAGGAAGGGCGTGGCCTGAACGTAAGGAGTGAGGGCCAACTGGAGCAGCAGTGCCAGGCCCGTGACGAGCACGGCCAGCCCATAGCGGAGCACGGGGGTCAGGAACCCTGTGCTGCGCGGGTCCACGGGGGACAGTGAGGCCCAGCGAGTGGTCACATCCCGTGGCTCCCCGGCGGGCAAGGTTCCTCCTGATCCAGGACACCTGAGCCGTACCAGAGGACCCCGGCGTCCGGAACGGGGAAGTTCCCGGGGCAGTGGCGAGTGAACAGCGGTGGAGACGGCCTTTACTCTGGGTCCAGAGACCAGGTGCCTTCTTCCCACCGTTGCAAGGCTTGCTGCGCCTCAAAAGGTACCACTCCCTTGCCCTTGGCGGCTTCTTCCAGAACGGCCCTGGCTTCCTTCGTGCGATAGCGGAGCAGGAACGCCGCCGCCGTAACCCGGACATCCATGCGTGGATGATGGAGAAGAACGGCTAGCGCATCGCGTCCTGTATCTCCACGGGCCCGGAGTTTGTCGAACACCGCAAGGTACTCATCGGCATGCCTGTTCGCGGCTGGAGCGTCTCCCCGCCAGCCGGCCTCTGTCTCTGCCTGCACATGCTGGGCGAATTGCTCAACGAGCTCTTCGTGCTTCATCACCAGACCCCGTTTTTGATGTTCTCGATGGCTCACTACTGCCGTTACCCCGAGCACGAAGACGCGGGCCACCGTCGGGCCCACCCGGTTCGCCCAGCGCTGGCTGGCACTCTCCAACTCCTCCCAGGTGGTCGCGTTGTCGGTGGCCCGTTTCAACTCCCGGGTTGCGTCCACCAGCTCCAGGAACGCCTCCACTCCCAGATAGATGAGCATCAGCGCTGAGATGAGGGCGGCCCCCTTGGTGAACAAAGGCTCGGGGTTGGCTGCCAGAACGGCCCAGGTGATGAGGCCCCCGGCTATCACGGTGAAGAAGAGCTGGGGAGCCAGGGTCTTCTCCATCGCCCGGGAGATGCTTTCCTTGAGGGGATTGATCGACACACCCAGTGCTACCGCCAGCTTGTCCCGCTCGCTCAAGCCCATCGCGTCGTCGAGCAGCGAGAGGCACGTGTCCCCGCGCTGGCCTGGCTTGCAGATACCGCCGAAGCTCTTGCTCATCAGGCGCTGCCAACGGGTGTCCGGGGCGTTGCTGGAGTAGGAGGCGTGCACCCACCCGCCTTGTTGGGGTGGGCGGAGATGCCATGAAACACCCTCCAGATCGAGGAGGGCTCCAGTCTATAGGCTGGGTGGTCTGACTTGAGGCTCCCACGGATCGAGTTCCCCGTTGAAAGGCAGACCCCGACGGCCCAAGCGAAAGGGAAGCGGTTTGGCCAACTCCAAGGCGCGGGTCCAGACTCGTGAGGAGCCCTGCTCTTGTGGTTTATGGCCAGAAGTCCGTGGCGCTCACCGGAAGCTCTCGTGGGAGAAGAGCCGCTCCAGGCTTGGACCCAGGCAGCTTGGGCCAGCGTGCCTCCCTGGGCGCATTGAGAACGATGCACACCGGGAACTTGCTCCCGTCTGGGAGGAGCGCCTCGGTATAGCGGGCCATCACTGCCTCCGTGCTGGTGTCCCCAACCATGGTGACGCCAGGGCCTGTCCACAGCCGTCCATAGAGAAGAGTGCCCTCAGGGAGTTTGCCAGCACCAAGGGTCAGGCGGCCCACGACAGGCCCATCTCGATAGACGCCGGTTTCGGAGGCCTCACCTGGCTGGTTAACGTCGATGATGGCGAGCAGGTCGCTGCCGGGGGTGATCTGCAGCGGACCGTGCTTGTCGAACATGGCGGCAAATGCATCGTCTGGGCAGCGCTCGGAAACGGGAGCGGGCTTGATCTGGGCCGCTGAGCAGGCCAGCCCCGTGGCGGTGCAGAGCATGACCGCGAGACGCCTCCGCGCACTCGCGCGCGGGGCTTCGTGAGAGGAGTCCTCGGAAGAGGGATCAAGCACGGATGGGCTTCCTTTCTCGAATGGAGCAGGGGAGATGGGCTCAGCGGACACGCTCCAAGCCCACCATGCGGCATAACTGCCAACACACAGAAGAAGAGCACAAGCGATCAGCGCCGCCCGCCGCCATTTTGATCGCTGACGGGGCAGCTGGGATTTTTCGGCGGTGAGAAGGGCGGCCTCGAGGTCCTGGGTGGCGACGGCGAGCTTCCTCATAAGCTGCTGCCGGGGGGCCTCTTCCAAGGATTCTCGAGGTGCTTCCCGTGCCTTTCGCTCGGATTCCTGCTGCCAAGCCTGTTGTTCGTCCAATTCCTCGGGAGAGACAGGCGCGGGTCCGCTCTCCGGCAGCACCATGGGCACCTTCCAGTCCCGGCGCGCTCTCTCCTTGGCCACGTCCCACAGGGCCTGCGAGAGAGCAATGGCGCTGGGGTAACGCTCCTCCGGGCGCTTCTCCAGCAACTTCATGGTGATGCGGCTCAGCGGCTCCGGTATCAGAGGGTTGATGCGGTGCGGAGCGCGCGGGACGATGGTCTCGATTGCGGCAAGCAGCTCGGTGGGTTGCAGCTTCTTCGGATCAAAGGGGTGGCACTCGGTGAGTGCTTCGTAGAAGAAGACACCCACCTGGTACAGGTCACCCGATTCGCCCGCGTCGAAGCGTTCGTCCTCCTGCTCGGCGGTGCGCCGCAGGAAGGCGACGCACTCGGGGGGCAGGGTGTGCATCAGGCTCGGAGGCAGCTTCTGGGTGAGGGTCGAGGCGCCGGGGAGCCACACGCTGCTCAAGTCGATGAAGATAGGAAGGCCGTCCTCCTTACGGATGACGATGTTGGAGCCGCTCAGGTCTCTGTGCAGAAGCTCGCGGCGGTGGAGCTCTGCCAGCGCGAGCGTCACCGCGAGGAAGGTGTCCACCAACTGGCTGGCGTTGGGGCGAGTACGCGCTCGCCAGTCGTGGAAGGTCTCTCCTTCCACATAGTCGGTGACGAAGTAGAGGTAGCCCGTCGTGGGGTTGGGCCACCTGCCCACGGCGTGGATGCGTGGCAGGTTGGGGTGGCTGCCATTGGCCATGAGGGCGGCGGCCTCGTGAGTCAGGCGCCCATCGATCTCGGGTCCCGAGGCGGCAGGCCGCACCGCCATCTTCAAGGAGAAGAGGCTGCCCTCACGCTCGGTCTTGAAGGTGCGGCCAAAGCCGCCGGTCCCCAGAGACTCCAGGATGCGCCAGGGGCCCACCCATTGCCCAGGCTGGAGATCATCTGGATGCAGTACGTCCGTTGTCATGAAGGCTCCTCGAATGGGGGATGCTGCCTATGGGAACTTCACGCCACGGATGGGGAACTGCCGGACGCCGGTTTTGTCCACCAGCTCCAGGTTGAAGGGACCCGAGGCAGCTTTGTCGGCAATTGCCTCCGTCTCCACGACCAGGAGTCCCGAATCACCGGGATTCAGGACCGGAGGCTCCATGAGAACAGCGAGCACCCTCACGAGGGTACCTGCCGGGCCGGTCAGACGGGCGCTACCTGGGGCCCATGGCGGTTGGTTCGGGAGGTTACTGACTTTCATGCTCACCGCCGCCCACTGCCATGCGCGGTAGACGGTGACCAAGGTGACTCGAAGGCCAACCTGGGTCTTAGGGAGAGCTG
>DASVVJ010000337.1:0-3991 GCA_036389955.1 Myxococcaceae bacterium | reverse complement strand
AGCTGGACTCGAAGCGGGCGTAGCGCGCCTCTCCCTGGACGCTCAGCCGCCCGAGCACCAGGCCGTACACGCCATAGAAGGTAGGCCCTGACAGCGAAGGCTCGAAGCGCTGGATGGCCGGCTCCTGGCCCTCGACGATGTCCGAGTACACCGAGGCGCCCACGAAGTGCGTGTAGCGCGCGCCCAGCACGATTCGGTGCGGCCCGGCGGCCACCGCCCAGCGCAGCCCCAGGTTGGGAGCCAGCAACAGGTCCGCGTACAGCGAGGTGTCCAGCGCGAAGCCGCCCGGCAGCGGCACCGCTGAACGCTGCAGGCCCAGCACCGGGTGCTCAAGGGTGGCGGCCGCGTCCGTGGTGAGTAGCCGGGCGTTCCCTGGCTGGAAGCCCTCCTGCGATTGCGCGCGAGCCTCGAAGGGAGCGCACAAGACCAGGAGGAAGGGGACCATGAGCCCGGACACCCCAACGTGCCGGGCCATCAGACATAGCTGTTTCAATCACTCGCTCCTTGGGAACGGGAGAGAGACCCTCTATGGCTCAGAGGGGCCACACCTGGGGCCGACAGGCGTGCAATCAGTGTGGAAATGTTCACCAATCATCGAAATTCGTACCTTGTGGAGCGTTCGTCCGGGCCGTACTTTCGGCGCGTGCCGGGTTCCGAAGAAGAGCGCACACGGGTGCTCCAACTGCTGAAGCGGCACGGCTGGAATGCCACCTCCTTCCAGGTGCTCGAGCCGGGCTTCCACTACCCCGGGGCGTCACCGTGCGCAGGGTGTCACCCGAGGAGCTGAGAGCACCCCACGCGCCAGGCGGTGGATCGGCTGCTGGCGCGCTGGCTCGCCGCGCGTCGCATGGCGCCCATGGGCTTTCTCGTCCAGGTGGGCCCCGTACGCCTTCGCGGAAGAGCGCCGCGCCTTCGTGGGCGAGCTGGACGGCAAAGTGGTGTGCTTTCTGTCCGCCGCGCCCGTCTTCGCCCGGCAAGGCTGGTTGCTGCAGCACCTGGTGAGAGACCCGGACGCTCCCAACGGCGCCACGGAGCTCCTGGTGGACGCGGCCATGCGCGCCGCGGCGGAAGAGGGCCAGCGCTACGTGACGATGGGGCTGGCACCGCTCTCGGGAGAGGTGTCCCCCTGGCTGCGCGCGGCGCGGGTGGCGGGCACGGCGCTGTATGACTTCGACGGGCTGCGCACCTTCAAGGCCAAGCTGCGGCCCCATGCCTGGCACCCCATTCACCTGGCCTGGCCCTCACGCACGGGCGGGCTGTGGCCCCTGCACGACTCCCTGCGCGCCTTCGCCCGGGGCAGCTTCGTGCGATTTGGGCTCTCCACCGCGCTTCGCCGCGCCGATCTGCTCGTCCGCGTGCTCGCCGTCCTGCTCATTCCCTGGACCTTGCTGCTGGCCTTGCCCGCGAACGCTGCCCGCTTTCCCTCCGCCACCCTTCAGTGGGCCTGGGTGCTCTTCGACGTCGGGCTCACCGGCGCCCTCTTCGCGCTCGTGCACCGCTGGCGCTCCTGGCTGGCGGCGGGCCTCGCGGGGCTCATCACCCTGGATGCTTGTCTGACCACCTGGCAGGCCGTGGCCTACAACGTGCCCAGGGCCCACGGAGCGCTCGACTGGACCGTCATCGCGGCCGCGATCCTGGCCCCTTCCATGGCTGCCTGCCTTCTGGCATGGGCTGCCCGTCACCCGCCCTACATGCACCAGGGCTGAGCGCTCACTCAGTCCTCGGGGAGCGCGCGCACACCGGGGCTGCGGGTCAGGATGATGTCCTGGCCGTCGATACGCGCCACCGCGCGCACCTTGACGACGTAGTCGCGTTGGGCCGGCCAGCCCTGCTCCACCTCGAACTGCATGGCCTCGAGGTTGGCCACCGTGCCCAGCTTGCGGCCTTCCAGGTCCCTCACCGTCATGCCCTCCCGAATCCAACCCGGGTCAATCATCGCTCGCTCCTCGGAATGTAGGGGGAGCCCGGGCCTCCCCCTCGGGGACCCGGGGCTCTCTCTTCAGAGAACACCCGGCAGGGGCCTGAACTCTTTTTGACTCTGAGTGAACACTGCAACTGGCTGCTGGTACCGCAGACGTGGCGGGTAGGGCGGGCGGGTGCTTGCCTGAGGCCGGGTCTGGCACGAGGCCCCTGGTTTTCCCTGGGCTTCCCTCGGCCATTGGGAGGAACGCGCATGGTCTTCAGGTCCCCCGCCGCCTGGACGGTCGCCGTCCTGGTATTCGCTGGAGCAGCCCACGCGGCCGAGCCGCCGCGCGCCGCGGCGCCAGCACCAAAGCTGCCGCTGGGTGTCTCGCCCACGCTGTGGAAGGTGTCGGTGCCCGCGGGCGCCGAGCCCACGCCCGAGAGGGTGGCGCTGGGCGAGAAGCTCTTCAATGAGAAGCGGCTGTCGGCGGATGACAGCGTCTCGTGCGCCACCTGCCACGAGCCGGCCAAGGGCTTCGTGGACGGCAAGGCGCTGTCGGTGGGAATCAAGGGCCAGCAGGTGACGCGCAACAGCCCCACGGTGCTCAACGCGCTCTTCCACGCCTCGCAGTTCTGGGACGGCCGCGCCGGCACGCTGGAGGATCAGGCCAAGCTGCCCATCCTCAACCCGCGCGAGATGGGCATGCCCTCGCCCGAGGCGGTGGTGGCCAAGGTGCGCGCCATTCCCGAGTACTCCGCCGAGTTCAAGAAGGTGTACGGGCGCGACGTGACGTACGACGACCTGGCCAACGCCATTGCCTCCTTCGAGCGCATGCAGTTCTCCGGCAGCGCGCGCTTCGACAAGTTCATCCACGGGGACGACAAGGCGCTCAACGCCTCGGAGAAGCGCGGCTGGGCGCTGTTCAACGGCAAGGCGCGGTGCAACTCGTGCCACGCGGCCAACATCGTCTCGCCGCTGTTCTCCGACCAGAAGTTCCACAACATCGGCATCGCCGCGCACAAGCAGGACTTCGTGCAGCTGGCGCGCGAGGGCCTGCGCGTGGTGCGCACCGGCGACGAGAAGCAGATCGACGAGCTGGCGCTGGAGACGAAGTTCTCCGAGCTGGGCCGCTTCCTGGTGACCAAGCAGGAGAACGACGTGGGCGCCTTCAAGACGCCCACCCTGCGCAACGTGGGCATCACCGGCCCGTACATGCATGACGGCTCGCTGTCCTCGTTGTGGGACGTGATGGACCACTACAACAAGGGCGGAGTGCCCAACCCGTACCTGGACGGGGGCATGCAGCGGCTGGGGCTCACCGAGCCGGAGATCGACGACCTGGTGGCCCTCATGTTCGCGCTCACGGATGAGCGGTACGAGAAGCTCAACCGCCAGGAGCTGGCGCGGCAGACGAAGCTCAAGGGCAAGCGCCCGGAGCGGGACACGGAAGTCGCCCTGGGCAAGAAGGGCAACCTGGGAGACCTGGCGCCCAACCCGGACCTGGCGGTGAAGAACCCGGCGGAGCTGGGCGCGTACGGCTCAGAGACTTCCATCAAGAGCACGGCGAAGTAGGGAGACGGCCAACCCATGTCCAACAAGTTCAAGAGCGTCGAGACGAAGTACTACGAGGAGCGCGAGGCGTTCTTCGAGGGGCTCAAGCGCCTGGACCGCCGCGGCTTCATGCGCCTGGCGGGGCTGTCAGCGGGCATCGCCGCCGGCATGGGGCTGCAGTCACCGGTGAGCTTCCAGCTCTTCCCGGTGGCCGAGGCCCAGGGCAACACGGACAAGCCGAAGTTCACCTTCGCCTATATCTCCGACACGCACCTGTACGAGCGGAAGCTCAATGACCGGTTCGTGCGCGCCATCCTCAAGGCGGTGGATGACGTGAACGCGCTCAACCCCCAGCCGGACTTCGTGCTGTTCGGCGGAGACCTGGCGCAGCTGGGCCAGGCCAGCGAGCTGAAGCTGGGCGCGGAGATTCTCAAGAGCGTCAAGGCGCCCGTGAAGATGATGGTGGGCGAGCACGACTGGTTCCTCGACATGGGCGAGCTGTGGCGCGAGCTGTTCGGCCCGCCCAACTACTCGTTC
>DASVVJ010000336.1:0-8542 GCA_036389955.1 Myxococcaceae bacterium | reverse complement strand
CCCCAGCCGCTCGCCCTGCGCGCTGAAGAGCACCTGGTGGGTGCGCGCGCGCCCCAGTGCGTCGAAGTTCTCGGTGGCGAAGCCCATGGGGTTGAGCAGCGTGCGGTGGCAGCCGGCGCAGGCGGTGCCGGGCTGCTCGGTGATGGCCTCCACCACCTCGCGCGTGGTGGAGGTGGGTGACAGGTTGATGGGGTTGTTGGCCGCGGCGTTGTCTGGCGGCGGCGGCACCGTGTCACACAGCAGCGCGTTGCGCGCCCGGAAGCCCTTCATCACCGGCCGCGTGTTGGCGCTGCCGCTGGCCAGCAGCGCCGCGCGGGTGAGCAGGCCCACCCGCCGCGCGTCCGTGAAGTCCGGCGGCTCGCCCTGTCCGTCCCACACGGGCATGCCGTAGACGCGGGCCAGGTCCTCCGTCCGGGCGAAGCTCTTGCGGCTGGTGAGCAGCGCGGCCACGGGATCGCCCCGGGCCGTCACGTAGCGCGTCATGTCCAGCACGTCGCGCGCCATGCGCGTGTGCAGCTCGGGGCCGGGCCTGTCCGCGCCCACGAAGGCGTCGAAGAGCGGATCTCCCAGCCGCGAGTCCAGCCGGTCCAGCTCGTGCAGGCGCCACCACTCGTTGAAGAAGCCGTCCAGCGTGACGGCGGTGCGCGGATCATCGAAGACGCGGCGCACCTGCTGGGCATAGCCCTCCTCGGTGTGCAGGGCGCCGCTGGCGGCCGCCGCGAGCAGGGCCTCGTCCGGCCCCGTCTGCCAGAAGTGGAAGGACAGGCGCGAGGCGAGCTCGTAGGCGTCCAGCCGCGAGTCATCGCCGGCCGCCGGGGCCCCGTGCTCCACGTGGTACAGGAAATAGGGAGAGGTGAGCATCAGGGCCACCACGTCCGCGACGGCGGCGGGGTCCACCGGGGTGGCGCCGGCCACGGCGGTGAAGGCGGCCACCTCCTCGTCGGGCACGGGGCGGCGCAGGGCGCGCAGGCCGAAGCGGCGCACGAAGCCCTGCAGGCACGCGGCGTCATTGGCGGTGGAGCCGTCCGTGGCGCACGCGCCCATCAGCGCGCCCAGGCGGGTGGAGGAGGCGGTGAGCTGGCGGCCCACGTCCACGGCCACCTGGTACGAGGCATCCACGAAGGTCTGCTGCAGCGACTGGTCCAGCCGGGTGAAGCCGCCGTGGGTGTTGCCCGGCGGGGTGACGCGCTGGTCCCTGGGGAGCTGATCCAGCGCGGGCCGCACCGCTTGCAGCACCGTCGCGGCGTCCGCCGGCACGAAGGCGGTGACGAGGTCCGTCACCAGGTTGCGGTACTGGGTGGTGGACAGCCGGCGCAGGGGCAGCTCGGCGGGCACGGCGGCGGAGTTACAGGTGAACTGGCTCTGGCGCGTGGGGGTGCCGGTGCCGGGCGGCGGCGGCGGCTGAGGCGGGCCCACGATGGAGCCCTGGCAGGCCAGCAGCAGGCCGCAGGCTACGAGGGTGAGGAGCGTGCGCATGGAGACCTCCGGAGCAGCGGGCGCTAGAGCGTGAAGGTGAGGGCAAGGGTGGCGCCCCAGGAGAAGTCGAGCGCGCCACCGGCGATGAAGGCATCCCCGGGCTCGGGGTTCATGGTGGACCAGAGGCGGGAATACTCGCCAGCCAGCCGCAGCTCCAGCGAGCGCGGGAGGGCGAAGGTGAGGCCGGCCGAGGCATCGAGCCCACCGGTGGCGATGCGGGGGAACCACTCGGAGGAGCCGAGCTCCCCCGTGGACAGGGGGTAGATGCCAGCCACGTGCGCCGTCAGTCCCAGCGGGCCCGCGAGCCGGGCGCGGGTGGACAGGCCGGCGCGCAGGCCGCGCACGTCCACGTCGGGCAGGGGCAGGCCCGGAATGTCATTCACGGCGAAGGCCTGCCAGACGAGCCCGGCGAAGGGGGTGAGCTCGAAGGCCCCGGGGTGGAAGCGCACCTGGAGCGCGGCGCGCAGGCGCTGGACGCGGGTGGAGTGGGTGGTGCCGTCGGGCGCCTTGGAGGAGAGGCCCAGGGCGTACTCGGCGCCCAGGGAGAGCCCCACGGCGGAGGCGGGGCCGGAGGTGAAGTGGGCGGCGGGGTACCACTCGGCCTCCAGCAGGGCCAAGGGCGCCAGGCGGAGCCGGTAGCCGCCCAGGGCGCCGAAGAGATCATCCGTGAAGTAGAAGCGGCGGGAGAAGGCGCGCCCACCCACGCTCACGCGCAGCGCCACGGGCAGAGGCGGCGCGGAGGCGAGGGCCACAGGGGGAGGTTCCTCGGCCGTGGGGGCGGAGGCGCTGGGAGTGGGGGCGCTGGGGAAGGGGGCGCTGGGCGTGGCCACGGCCGAGGCCTCCTCGACGGGCGTGGGAGCGGGAGCAGGAGTGGCCTCGGCCTGGGCCGGCGGTTGCGGTGGAGGAGCGGGGGGCGAGGCCGGCGAGGGCGCGGCGGTGGCCTTCCCGAGCGCGGCGCGCAAGGCAGGCAGCACGGTCTTGGGGAGGGCCCGCGGCGGCTGGCGCTTCTTGCCGGAGGGAAGGGAGAAGCTCTCCCGTGGCTGCCCGTCGGCGCAGCTGAACACCCACAGGCTCCAGGTGCCCGAGGGCTGGAGGCGAGCCGTCACGGCGGCGTCCGCGCGGGCGCGGGTGCAGGCGCGTTGGACCTCCGCGGCCACGGGCTGGGAGCGCAGAGCGGGCTTCGCGGGGACGACGGTCCATTGGCCGCGCAGCTCCTTGCCTAGCGAGGTGCGCAGCGGGCCCGGGGCATCCACGAGGAGCCGGGACTTGGAAGGGGCAGCCTGGGCGGCCGAGGCCAGCAGGAGCGCCGTCAGCAGGAGCAGCGCCCTCATGGCGAGCCACCCGCTTCGATCCGCTGCAGGTACAGCGCCAGGCACTCCATCTCCTGGGCGTTCAACGGGGTGCCTCCCAGCGGCATGGGGGAGCCACAGGTGGGCGAGGGCTGCACCTTGTCCTGCATGTTGAGCGTGAGCGGCCGGCCCTCGCAGGTGCTGGTGGCCGAGGCCAGGCGGGCGGCGAGGCCTGGCGAGGCCAGGTCCAGGTTGGCGGCGGGGGTCTCCGCGGAGTGACACCCCGAGGTGGCGCAGCGGGGGGCGAGCAGCTCGCGCTCCACATCCATCCTGCACGCGGTGAAGCGCTCCGGATCCTCCAGGGAGCCAGGGCATGCGCCCAGCAGCGGCGCCAACCCGAGCCCCAGCAGCAGGCCAAGAAGTCGCGGGCCATGGGGCGTCGGCATGCGCCCAGAGTCGGCTCTCAGAATCATAAGTGTCCGCGATATTCTGCTTTTTCTTGTTTAAAAATGAAAGCTAGTATGCCTGAAGCACCCAACAAGAAGCTCTTCAGGAGGCCGGATGAAGACCCTGTTCATGGGAGTGATGCTGGCGGTGGGACTGTTGACGGGCTGCGGTGGGACGGAGCCTCCCGCCGAGGTACAGGAGCAGCTCGGCTCGCAGGAGCAGTCGCTCTATCCGAGCTGTCCTGCTGGCTATACCGCGGAGATCATCTGGGAGTGTCCGTTCTTCAGCGCGGGGCAGGCGCCGTGCCGCTACTACTATGGCGGGTACGCCAACGAGCAGCACGTCTGGTGTGTCTCTCCCACGCACTCGTATGACGCTGGCTCGACGGGCCGCATCGTCTGTGGTGACTGCTTCTAGCGCGGCGACGCCGTGGCCCACGCGGCCCGAGGCTCCAAAGACCGTGATCTTCATGAGGGGCCTCCTTTTCGGGTTGAGCGGGTGCGGCGTGGAGGTTCCGGGCGCCAGGGCCTCTTCCGCCTTGTTAGGGGTTCGATTCCCGCCGTCTGCCATTCATTGATTCTGGGGAGCGGAGGTGGGCCCTGGCGAGGACTCGTAGACGGGGAGATAACAACTGCCCTCTCGTGCGAAGCCATTCAAGATGCAGTCCTCGGGGGTGAAGTCCACTTTGATCCAGCAGCCCCCGTTGATCGCAACCTGCTTTGCTGGACATTGCCCATTCGCGTCCGGCCTGCGCTGGCCTGGTCGAGGCTTTTTGGGGAACTCCATGGCGATGAGGGCCTGGGCAGGAGGTTTCTCCTTCGCGGCGGAAGAGGGCTGAGCGTTCTTTCCCAATGAGACAGCATCATGCTCTGCGGTGGACTCGCTCCGGGCTATCGTGGGGGCGGTGCTCGTGCGCCTCCTTCCTGGTTGCTCGGGCCACAAACCCAGTGCCAGCACTGCTGTCAGCCACGGCACCCAGCTTCGAGATCTTTTCAACTGAGCGGGGGCCTCGCGGCAGGTGAGTACCTGGGCCTTTCGTTGCTCCTGCTCCTCTCGCCTGGCGGCGTCCGCCTGCTCGGCCACAGTGGCCCGCTCCCGGTCTCTGCGGCGCGGACGGTGGCCCAACACGCCTCGCCGCATTGCCTCGCCCAGCTCGCCAGCGATGCCGCGTTCCTCGGGCCGGGGTGACAGCATGCGCGCAATCAACGCGTTGAGCTGTGCATCCATTCGGGGGTTGAGCTGCCTGGGCGGCCGGGTACCCCCGCCTCCGGGCTGCCAGCACCGCGCCTCTTCACTGGCAGGGTCGGTCGTGGGCGGGTAGGTGTCGGTCACCAGCCGGTAGGCCGTGACACCCAGGGCGAACACATCATCCGAGGGCCGCGCCAGCGTGCTGAAAGGGGCGCCTGGAGCCTCAGGCCCGTCGTACCGCCACAGTTGGGGGCTGCGGTAAGCCGGAGTGCTGGGCTGCACAGGCTGAGGCGTCAACCTCGCAGCGCCCGCGTAGTGGCCCGAGCCGAAGTCGGTGAGGAACAGCCATCCATCCGAGGGCCGCACCAGCATGTTTGAGCCCTTCACATCCCGGTGCACGCTGCTCACCTCGTGGGTGGCTTGCAGCGCGCCCGCCGCCTGAGCCAGCACCGCCAACACCTGGCGCGAGGAAGGGTTGCGCTGGGCAGCCCACTCGTACAGGGGCAGGCCCTCCGCCCACTCCATCACGAGGAACGGATGGACGCGGCCAAGGCCATCGAGCCACTGCCCAGCGTCGAGCAGCCGAGGCACGCTCGGGTGGCGGATGCGCGAGAGCAGCTCCTCTTCGCGCTCGAAGCGCGGATCCGCGGGGTAGATGGCCAGCTTGAGAGCGACGGGCCTGCTCCGCGAGTGCCCCACTTGGACGGCACGGTAGACGGTGCCGTAGACGCCTCGGTCCCGAAAGCCGGTCACCTGCCAGGAGCCGACCCTTGTCCCAAGCGGCAGAGCCGTCGGGTGCACCTCTGGCCTGTCCATGCATCGCCTCCGGTCCTGGGCTACCGCCCGGAGGCCCAGCCTACCTCATGGGTGGCCAGCAGGCGCTCCAATCCAGGCCGAGTGGACAGAGCCAGGTATTGCAAGTGTTCCAGGGGCATTCCAGCTACCTCATGGGTGGCGTTTAGGCCCCTCTGGCGATCTGGCGCGCTCACGCAGCGCCATCTCCAGAAGGTCAGCGACTTCCAGGCAGCCAGTGCGCTCGAGTCTCTTCACGTCGGGATCCTTCATCATGGCGAGCTGGAGCTCGAACATGCGCCGGTTGTCCTCCTCACTCCATACGAGTTGATGCCAGAGGTTCCACTCGTCGGGGTGGCGCGAGCCCCAGTGCTCGACCATCTCCGCCATGATGGCTTCTGAGAGGGCATGCACCAGTTCCGCGGCGCACTGCCGCGCGTCTTGCCTGCGGAGGCTTGCGATCCAGAGGGACTCCATTGCCTTCTTGAAGCTGGCACCACCTGGTCCGGAGAATTCATCCTCAAAAGACCAACGGCTGTCGCTGTGGGGAACACCCTCCTCGGTGACGGCCTCGAGCAGCTCTCGCGGCCAATGCACACCGGGCTGTTGGCGCTCGAACGCGGGAAGCCGCCGGGCCACGAAGTCGCGCGCGAGCCTTACTGAGTGGCTGGAGGGGAGATGGAGCAGCAGGGCCGTAGTGGCATCCCCCCAGGAGTTCCAGTCTCCTCGCTCGGCTGCAAGCCGCATGGCTTGAACTTCTGGGTCATAAGAGTTCTGGCCGGTCATGCGCAGCACTCGGCGCTACCAGACAATCCGGCACTTCGTCCACTCCACGGGAAGAGGCTCGCTCTCGACACAACAAGGGCAGCAGACAATGGAGCCGGCTCTCTTTCCGTTCAGGCGTACGTTGTAGTGCGTCCCCAGGCGCGGACAGGGCCCGATCTGCGCGGGGGAGGCATCGTGGAGAGTGAGGTTCTTGGCTTCCAGCCGCTGCTTCATTGCCTCGAGGGCCAGGCGGCGGCTGTGGAAGGAGTATTCCTCAGGGAGAGACCGGCAGATGGGATAGTTCGGCATCTCTGTCCAGCACGTGCGGCGCGAGGACTCAGGCTCCAGATCCTCCGAGTGGATGGGAGGCAGTGGACGCAACTCTGGGCTCGGCTGTTCCTTTCGTTGTTTGATCTGCTCCTGCAGTTGGCGCTCGGCTTCTTGAGCCAACAGTCCCGCAGCCACCAACTGAGCGATCAGCGCCTCGGCCTCGGCGAGTTGGCCGTTGGCGATGAGAACGGGAACACGAGCAGTGAGGGAGTCCCCGCCTTTGGCGCGTACGCCCATTTCCTGCGAAGCCCAGTGCTCAGGCCCATCATGCGTGGCGCTGGAACCATGGCTACATCCCATCGCAATCAGCACCCACAGACAGCGGCCCAGCCACCTTCGTCTGCCGTGCATGGGAGCCTCCCGGCTTGCTGTAAGAAACGCACCGTCACGCATAGATAGGGCGTCGGTGTGAAGAAGGCGCAGACGCCAGGACAAGAATGCCAAGGGCCCAGCAACCATTGAGATTGCTGGGCCCCGCGTGGCTAACCCAAGTCGTGGATTACGGCCGGGCCACCGTCACCACCGGCGAGACCCAGGTCTCCCAGTGGGCCGGGTTGCTGCTGTCACCCAGCGCCTTGAGCACCGAGAGCCGCACCTGGTAACGCCCGTTGGGCACCGTGTAGGTCTTGTTGCCGCTCGTGGTGGTGCCGTCCCAGGGGTAGGCGAAGAAGCCCGTGCTGGTGTTGTTGCGCGCCACGTGCTCCAGGTCCAGCGCCCGGTGCCAGGACTTGCCGGTGTCCACATCGAACACCTCGAACCGGGCCCGCTGGGCACCGTGATCGAAGTGCACCAGGAAGTGCGGCATGTTCAGGGCATCGGTCATGGAGAAGACGCTGCCCTGGGCCTGCTTGAAGTAGGTGGTGCCGTTGTAGGTGGCCAGCCACGGGAAGCCGCTGGCCGTCGGCGTCAGCACCTGGCGCGCCTGGTAGTCACCCACGTAGCCGGCGAACGGCACGCGCACCACCTGCCCGCCGTTGCTGGGGGTGAGGACGATGTAGCCGCCGTACTGGCCGCCCACCGGCGCCGTGGCCGGCGTCACCGTCGCGGTCAGCTGCGCCGAGCCCCCGGCCGGCACCGTCAGCTCCGCCGCACTGAAGGCCACGCTGGCATTCGAGGTGGAGTAGGTGAGGGCGAAGCTGTTGGCGCCCGTGGACACGGCGTTCACGAAGCTGGCCGTGTAGGTGACGGGCTCGCTGGAGCTGTTGCTCACGTTGAGCGTGTGCGTGGACGGGCCCTGCTCGCTCTCGCCCAGCGAGAGCTTGCCCGGCTCGACGCGCGTGGTGGCCTGCACCGCCTTGTCCACCTGCACCATTCCCGCGCCCTGGCGGTGCACCAGCTCCAGCAGGCCCAGGCCCGGGTTACCCGACCACACCTTGGGCTGGGCGCTGTTCTGGAGGATGGCCGCCATCGCCTGCGCCGGAGTGTTCGGCCGCGCCTGCAGCACCAGCGCCGCCGCGCCCGCCACGTGCGGAGAGGACATCGAAGTGCCGCTCAGGCTCGCATAGCCTCCGCCCTCCAGCGGGTAGGTCGAGTAGATGTTGCCGCCCGGGCCGCCGATGTCCGGCTTGAGCACCAGCTCATACGTCATGCCGTGAGAGCTCGAGGCCGAGATCAGCCCGCCGTCCGCCTGCGGGAAAGAGGCGCCCAGCTGCCACGTCAGCGCCACCGGCCCCGCCGCCAGGCGGTTGTTGATGAGCACCCCGTCGGCCTGGGTGATGCCGCCCACCGGAACGGTGATGGCCGGGGTGCCCGCGACGCTCGGATTCAGCGCGCCCGCGGCGTTGTTGTACAGGAGGACCGCGGCCGCTCCGGCGTTCTGCGCGTTCAGCGCCTTGATATGGAAGGAGCAGGTGCCACGGCGGATCAGCGCCACCTTGCCCTGCAGGCTGCCCGCGGGCAGCGGCGCGCAGCCATCATCCACGGTGCTCGGGGTGCCGGTGCGCGCCACGGAGAGGGTGCCGCCGGTGACGCTGGGGGTGCCGGAGGCGGCGTTGTAGCCCACCAGCTTGTTGTCGGGAGACAGCGAGAAGGCCGGCAGGAAGGCGTGCGTGTTCTGGAAGTTGGCCACGCCAATCACCTTGTGGCCCACACCGGGCGCGCCCGCGGCGTACAGGCCGCTGGTGCCGCTGTTGCCGATGGAGGCCACCACCACCACGCCCTTGTTCACCAGCCGCGTCGCCGCCTGAGCGGTGGGGTACTGCGGCCAGGCCTGGAAGGCGGCGCCGATGCTCATGTTGAGCACGTGCATGCCGTCC
>DASVVJ010000335.1:0-8945 GCA_036389955.1 Myxococcaceae bacterium | reverse complement strand
CGGGGCAGCTCGTCCGCCACCTCCTCGTACACGGCCGCGAGCGCCTCGTGGCTGCCAGTCTCCTCGGCGAGCCGCTCCACCTCCTCGCGCAGGGAGTCGTCCGCGGCGGAGATCTGCAGCGCACGGCACAGCGCGAGGAAGGCCACGTCCTTCTGCCCCAGCCGCTCCTCCTGCACCCGCGCCAGCTCGCGCAGCCAGGTGAGCTTCTCCTCGTCCGTGACGAGGTGCGGCATGTAGCGGTCCACCACGCCGGCGTAGGCACGCCAGTCGTTGTGGTTGCGGTACAGCGTGGAGACGCGCTCGAAGGCCGTGCGGTTGGCCGGATCCAGCTCCAGCACCTTCTCCAGCGCCCCCGAGGACTGCTCGGGCTTGGCGCCCGGGCCCTCCCACAGGTCCGCCACCGCGAAGTACGTGGCCACCGCCTGCTCGCGCTCCTCCGCCGCCAGGTGCACCTGCACCTTCAGCTCCAGCGTGCGGACCGCGTCGTTGTAGGCGCGCAGCGTGACGAACAGCGTGTGGATCCGATCCAGGTCCGGCACCGTGTGCGGCTCGACTTCCAGGGCCCGGCGAGCGGCGTCCAGCGCTTCCTCGCGGCGGCTCATGTCGGCCAGCACTTCGGCCAGCCGCACGCGCAGCGCCTTCACGCCCTCCGAGGACTCCTGCAGCGGCACGAGCCGGCGCAGCACGCCCACCAGCTCCTCGCGTTGCCCCGTCTCCTCGTACAGCTCGCGCAGCGTGTCCAGCACGCCGCGGTGGCGCGCGTCGCGATCCAGCGCCGCCTTGAAGTACGGCACCGCCGCCTCGGGCTGCTTGAGCAGCCGGTACACCACCCGGCCCAGGCGCTCGTTCAGCCGCACCAGCTCGCGCGGATCCAGCGTCGCCGCCAGCCGGTCGGCCAGCAGCGTGCGCAGCTCCTCCGGCCGCCCTGCCTTCTCGAGCAGGCCTTCCAGCGCGGTGAACGCCTGATCGTTGCGCGGGTTCTTCGCCAGCAGCTCACGGTACAGATCGATGGAGCGACCGAAGTCATCCAGCCCCTCGGCGGACACCTGCGCCATCTTCGTGAGCACGCGCTCGCGCTCGGGCCCCGTCACCCGATCCGCCTCGTGCTGCAGGATGGCGTACAGCTTGTCGGACGCGCCCACCGCCTCGTACAGGCCCTCAAGCAGCCGCGCGGACGCGAGGTGCCCCGGGTCCAGCACGAGGATCTGCTCGAAGGCTCCCGCCGCCCGATCCGGGCTGTCCAACCGGTCCTGGCACAGCTGGCCCAGGCGGAAGAGGTAGCCGACTTTGTCCGCGGACTCCGTGGCTCCGGCCGCCAGCGCTTCCAGCACGCCGGCCAGCTCCTGCCACGCCTCCAAGTCCACGTAGAGCCGGTCCAGCGCGATGAGCGCCTTCTGCTGCACCGAGGGGTGCAGGCTTCGGGCGCGCTCGTAGTAGGTGATGGCGCGCTCGGGCTCCCTCAGCCGCGTCTCCAGCATCTGGCCCAGCTTGAGGCACACCTCCGCCGCGTCCGCCGCCTCGGCCACGCGAGGCAGCGACTCCTCGTAGGCGGACACCAGCTCGTCGTACGTGCTCGAGGCGTCGGTGGCGTTCTCCAGCCGACGGCGCAGCTCGGCGTCGTTCGGGTCCTCCTTGAAGGCCCGGAAGAGCGCCAGGAAGGCCAGCTCCGCCTCACCCTGCGTCTCGCGCAGCGTGGCCAGCTCGCCCAGCAGCGCCTTCTTTTCGAAGGCGTCCGTGGACACGCCCGTACGCGTCTCGATGAGCTGAGCCAGCTTCGCGATGTCGCCGCTGGCCCGGAAAGCGCGCAGCAGCGTCTCCACCGCCAGCAGGTTCTGCGGCTCGCGGGCGACCCAGGCTTCCATGCGAGCGATGGCGCCCGCGTGGTTGGGCTGCAGCCCCAGCACCTCGCCGTACAGCGCCAGCGCGCCCGGCTTGTCCAGCAGCTTCGACTCGCGCACCGTCGCGAGCCGGAACTTCAGCTCCAGCCCCTCCTCGGCCGACATCAGCGCGATGCGCCGCGCCAGCACGTCCGCCAGCTCGGGCCAGCGCTCCTGCTTCTGGCAGAGGCCCTCCATGCGGGCCAGCGCCGCCGCGTCATCCGGCCGCAGCTCCATCAGCCGCCGGAAGGTCGCCAGCGCCCCAAGGTTGTCCTTGAGCTGGTCCTCCTGCAGCACGCCGATCTGGAAGAGCACCCCCGCGCGGCGGACCGGATCCTCGGCCATCGCCAGCTGGCGGCGCAGCACCTCCAGCAGCTCGGCGGACTTGCCCTCGCTCGTCAGCAGCCGGCCGATGCTCTCCAGCGCCTCCTCGTCCGTGCCGCGCAGCTCCAGCACCTTGCGCCACGCCGCGAGCGCTTCGGCGTCATCGCCCATGCGCGCCTGCAACCGGCCCAGCGCACGGTAGATCTCCGCCCGCGCCGCATCGCCCGCCTTCGGGGCGATGTTGCCGAGCACCTCCATCAGCTCCTCGGGTGTCCCCGCCGGCTCCACCAGCGAGAGGCACAGCTCGAGCGAGCGCGGATCGTCCGGCAGATCCTGGAGCGCACGGACGGCGTACACGAACGCCAGCTCCGCGTTCTCCATCGGCCCGGCGTACGTCTCCGCGATGCGCCGCAGCAGCGCCACGCGCTCCTGGGGCACCGGCTCCACCGAGGCGCGCGCCTCGAGCATCTGCACCTGCTTGAGGTGGTCGCCCACCCCGGCGAACACCGGCTCCAGCGCGCTGGCCGCCGCGCCGCGCAGCGGGCTGTCCGAGCGCGCCATCTCCTCCAGCGCGCCCACCGCTCCGGCATGCCCCGCCCGGCGCTGCAGCACCGTCTGGTACAGCTCCAGCGCTCCGCGCGGATCATCCAGGCGGGAGAACTTCAACCGGCCCAGGCGCACGCGCAGATCCGACGCCTCTTCCTGGGCGTTGCGCGCGTCGGCGATCTGGATCTCCCGCTCGATGTGCTGCGCCAGCTCCGGCCAGCGCTCCATCTCCGTGAGCACCTTGCCCATCAGCTTCAGCGCGTTACCGTTGTCCGGCCGCCGGTCGAGGATGGCCTTGTACACCTGCGCGGCGAGCGCCTTGTCCGACAGCGTCTCCTCCGCCATGTGGCCCAGCTCGAAGAGCAGGTTCACCTGCGAGGCCACGTTGGGCTCGGCGATCACCTGACGGCGCATCACCAGCGCCAGCTCGCGGTGCGCTCCCGTGCGCCGGTGGATGCGGGCCAGGCCCTCCAGCACCTCGCGGTTCTTCGGATTGCGCTTGCTGCACTCTTCCAACGCGCGCACGGCCAGGTCGTAGCGCTTCAGGCGCCCGTCGTAGATGGCCGCCAGCCGGCGCCACAGGTCGCCCGCCAGGGGCTCCTGCACGCCGCGCTCGAGCTGATCCTCGTACGCCGCCGCCACCTCCTCGAAGGAGCCCGAGTCGGCCGCGAGCCGCTCCAGCTCGTCCCGCACGGTGGCCTCCTGCGCGAATTCGTTGAAGGCGCGCAGACGCGCGGCGAACGCCAGCGACGTCTGGCCCAGCGCCTCGCGCAGGATGGCGATCTCCTGGATGCGCTCCAGCCGCTGCTCCGGCACCGCGGAGGACAGCAGCACCTCCAGCACCTCCACCAGCTTGCGGGTGTCGTTCAGGCTCCGGTAGACGGGCTCCAGCAGACGCGCCGTGTCCAGCCGCGGTCCTTCCTCCTGCGCGAACAGCCGCTCCAGGCCCGCGATGCCTTGCGGATCTCCCGGCACCAGCTCCAGCAGCCCCCGGTAGGCGATCAGCGCCTCGGCCAGGCTGCCTTCCTTCTCCAGCAGTTGCGCCCGCCGCAGCACGAAGCCCCGGCGCGACTCGGCGTCCGGCGCCAGCTCCGCGAGCTGCGCCAGCACGTCCGCCTGCTCCTCCACGCGGTGGTTGTTGGCGAACAGCCGATCCAGCGCGAGCAGCCCTTCCGGCACCTTCCGGATGGCGAGCGCCGAGCGGTAGGCCTCGATGGCCTTCGCGTCGTCACCCGCGCTGGCAAAGGCATCACCCGCCTTGAGCAGCAGGCTGAGCCGGGCCTCCGGGTCCGTCGCCAGCTGGGCCTGCGTCGCGTACACCTCGGAGAGGTTCTTCGCGTTCTGGCCCTTCTCGTACAGGCGCGACAGGGCATCGAGCGCCTGGCGATCCTGCGGCGCCTCGGCCAGCAGGCTCTTCCAGAGGCGCGTGGCCTCCTCGGGCTGGTTGAGCTGCTCACGCAGCTCCGCGGCACGGCGCAGCAGCGCCAGCCCGGAGGTGTCTCCCTCGGGCAGCTCGGTGGCGGCCGACTCGTAGATCTCCGCCAGCACCTCGTGCGAGCCCGTCTCGCGCGCCAGCCGCTCCAGCTCCGGCCGCAGCCCTGCACGGTCCAGCCCCGCGGCGAACGACTTCACCGCCGCCATGAAGGCCAGCGACGGCTGCTGCATCTCCTGCTCGTAGATGCGGCGGATCTCCGTGGCCAGCGCCACCTTCTCCGCCGAGAGCGCCGCCTCCATGCGCGCCTCGCGCAGGGACACGCGGCGGGCATGGTCGCCCACCTGCTTGAGCACCGGATCGAGGGCCTCGAGCGCCGCGCCGCTCGTGGGCAGCGCCGCCTTCACCCATGACTCGAGCGCGGTGAGCGCGCCCGGGTGACCCGGATCCTCGGCCAGGATGCGCTGGTACAGTGTGAGCGCGCCGTTGGCGTCGTTCAGCTGGGTGCGCAGCAGCTCCGCCAGGCGGAAGGAGACCTCGCGGCCCTGAGGGCTCTGCCCCTCCTGGTTGCGCCGCAGCGCGAGCGTCCAGGCCAGAGCCTTGATGTCTCCCAGCTCCGTGTAGAGCCGGTCCAGCACGGCGGCCGCCTCACGCTGGAGCGGATCCCGCTCGGCGATCGTGCGCCACGCCCCCGCCGCGCGCGCCTTGTTCGACAGCCGCGTCTCGTGCAGCAGCGCCGCCTCGCGCAGGTAGGCCACCTGCTCGGCCGCCTCGGTGGAGACGGAGGCCTGCTTCTCGAGCACCTCGGCCAGCTCGGCCCACTGCTCGCCCGCGCGGTGCAACCGCTGGAGCGACTTGAGGCAGTCGACGTTCTCGGGCTCCAGCGCCAGCAGCGCGCTCAGCGACTTGATCGCTCCCGCCTTGTCGTCGAGCTTCTTCTCCTGCACCTCGGCCAGGTCCCGCAGCAGCCCCGCGCGAGCGGCGCCGACGTTGCCCTCCTCGGTCAGCTCCGAGAGGATCTCCGCGTAGGCGTCCAGCGAGTCCGCGTCCTCGGCCGCCTGACGCGCGGTCGCCCGCAGCGCCGCGTCTCCCGGCATCATGCGCACGGCCCGGGCCAGCGCGGCGAACGCCAGCTCCGGCTGACGCAGGTGCGCCAGGTGGACCTGCGCGGCATGGCGCAGCGCCTGCGCACGCGTCGCGTCGTCCTTCGCCACCTCGGCGAGCACGTCCAGCGCCGACACCAGCTTGCGGTGATCCTTGGTGAGCTCGTACGCCGGCAGCAGTGCCCGCGCCGCCTCCTCCCGCGCCTGCCCGGAGGCCAGCATGCCCTCCAGCGCCGTGAGCGCGTCCGGATCCGACGGGCGCTGGCGGAGAATGTCCGCGTAGCTGCGCACCGCCTCCGCCTGGTCTCCGCCCGGCGTCTCCTTGAGGAGCTGCGCGCGCTTGAGCTTCAGCCGCGACACCTTGTCGGTGTCTCCCGCCGTCTCGGCCAGCGCCACCATCTTCGCCAGCGTGTCATTCAGCTCGCGCGAACGGCCGGCCTTCTCGTACAGCTCGGCGAGCCGCGGCAGGTACTTGCCCTCCTCCGCGCCGTTGGAGATCGCAGCCTGGAGCGCCTCGGCGGCCTCCGCCGGGCGGCCCGTCTGGGCGTTGAGTTCCACGAGCTGGAGCAGCAACTTCAGCCGCTCTGGGCCCTTGGCGGCCTGGACGCGCTTGCGCAGCAGCGTCTCCGCGTCCGCCACACGCCCCGCGCGCCACAGGGCCCGCAGCAGCCGCTGCAGCAACTCGGGCGAGTCCGGCGCACGCTCGAGCGCCGCCTGCAGCGCTCCCGTCGCGTCCTCCCACGAGCTCGTCTCCTCGGCCAACGTCGCCGCGTCCGAGAACAGCTGCACCGCCACCGCCAGCTCCTCGGACTCCGTCGCCAGCCGGCGCAGCACGCGCACCAGCTCCGCCTGCGCGGACAGGTCCCTCGCCAAGCGCACGGCCTCGGCGCGGCTGATGTCGTCCTTCGGATCATCGCGCAGCGCGCGCACGCGGCAGTCGAAGGCCGCGCGGCTGTCGGCGAGCTGCTTCTCGTGGATGCTCGCCAGCAGCGAGATCAACCGCCGCCGTGCGGTGACGTCCGTGGTGGCGTCCATCTGCTGCTGGAGCGCGGCCACCTGCCGCTGATGGTCACCCGTGCGGCCATAGTGCGCGGCCAGCGCCTCGGCGATCTGCGCCGTCTGCACGCCCGCCGCCGCCAACCGCTCGAGCCCGCTCATCACCAGGCCCGTGGACACGTTCTCCGACAGCAAGCCCAGGAAGAGCTTCGCCGCGTCCTGCGGCCGGTCCAGCCGCTCGGCGTACAGCTTGCCCTGGCGCGCCGTCCAGTCACTGCGCTCCATCTGCGTGTCGGCCAGCGTCGCCAGCCGGCCCGCCAGCGTCGCGGCCTCCTCGAACTTGGACAGCGCCACGCACAGCGACTGCAGCCGCTGCAGCGGCCCCGGCTCTTCCGGCGCCAGCGTCACGAGCTGCCGCACCAGGGGCTCCAGCTCCTCGGGAGCCGCCCCCGCGGCCTCTTTCCGGCCGATCTCCGCCTCTAGCCGGGCCCGCGGATCATCCGCCAGCGCCGTCACGGCCTTCAGCGTCTTCACCGCTTCCTCGGCGGCGGCATCACCCGGCGCCCGAGCCAGCACCTCCAGCCACGCGGCCTCGGCGCTCACCGGGTCCGCCAGCGGGCCCTGGAGCAGCTGCGCCAGCTGCCGCCAGATCGCCAGCGACACCTGTTCGGGCGCCACCAGCGCCGCGCGCTTGAGCGCCATCGCCAGCGCCGACTGCGCCTGGGCCTTCTCCGCGTGCTCCACCACCGTGCCCAGCAGCAGCGGCCGGGCCGGATCCAACACCAGCGCCCGCGCCAGCACATCGAATGCGCGGCGCACATCCCCGCGCTCCTCGAAGGTCATCGCCAGGGACTCGCAGAAGGCGATGCGCTCGGGGCGGGGACGCGGGGCGAGCATCGCCAGGTCCAGCAGCGGCTCCACCGCCTCGTACTGCTCGGTCTCCACCAGCAGCTTGGCCAGGTTGAAGGCCGCCAGCGCGTTGGCCGGATCGCTCTTGAGCGCCGCCTCCAGGTGCGTGCGCGCCGCCGCCGTGTCCTTCGTCTGGCTCAGGCACAGGTCCGCCAGCCGCATGCGCAGCGAGGACTGGGCCAGCCGTTCCTTCACCGTGGCCAGGTGCTTCTCGAGCGCCGCGATGGCATCGGCCGCACGGCCGTTCTCCAGCAGCGTCTCCGCCGCCAGGTTCACCGCATCCGCGCGCGAGGGGTCCGCCGCGGCGGCCTTCTCGAACGCCGCGAGCGCACCCGCCGCGTCATTGAGCCGCGTCAAGCGGCCGGTGCCCACGCGCAGCCACAGGTCCACCTGCGCGGAGCGATCCTTGGCCTCGCCGGCCATGGTCTCGAACTGGGCCAGCAGCGGCGCGAAGTCCCCGCTGCGCTCGGCCAGCTTCTCCATCAGGTTGAGCGCCTCGGGCATGCCGGGCCACAGCAGGAAGCACCGATCCAGCGCCTCCTTCACCTTGCTGGCACCCGCGGCCGCGTCGTACCAGGCGAACAGCTTCGCCACGAGCAGCGACAGCCGGGCGGCGCTCTTCCGGTCGCGCTCCTCCAGCGACATGCTGCGCAGCATCCGCACGCGGTCACGCCACGTCTGCTCGAAGCGCTGCAGCGACTTCTGCGCCTTGTCCACCCGAGCGTTCTGCGGATCCAGCGTACGCGCCACCTCCAGCGCCTTCTGCGCCAGGGTGTGCTCGGTGGGGTCGTCCACCAGCCGCTCGGCGAAGGCCGCGTACTCCTCGGCCATGGCCTCGGGCCCCAGTGCCTCGCGCTCCTTCTCCAGCGTCTCGAAGACGGGCTGGAAGCGATCCTCGGACATCAGCAGCTGGCGGATGCGCCGGAAGCTGGCCCGCTCCGGCGTCGTGCGCACGCTCTGCTGCAGGCAGAACACCGCCCGGTCGCGGCGGAAGAGCTTCGTCTCGTAGAGGTCCGCCGCCTTCACGAAGAAGGCCGCGCCGTCCTTGCCCGGAGTGGCCGCGCCCAGCTTCTCCAGCGTGTCGGCCAGCGCGGAGGCGTCCTGCCGGGATTCGTAGAGCGCCTTCAGCCCCCGGAGCACCAGCAACGGGTCCGGCGCCAGCAGCATCGCGCGGCGCAGCAGCTCCTCGGCGCGCGCGGGGTTGCGCAGCCGCTCGTTGGCCAGATCCGCCGCACGGCTGAGCAGCTTCGCGGCCTCCGCCGCGGGCACATCACGCCCCCGGCTCTCGTAGAGCCGGATGAGATCTTCGACGCGGCCCGCCTTCTCAAAGGTGGCCTCGGACTCGAGGAAGGTCCGTTCGTCGGTCGCGCGCACAGAAGCGCGCGGGGTGGAGGTGGGCTGTTCCATGGAGAGCGGGCCTCGCGGGAAAGAGAGCGCAACCGCACGGAGGCGCTAGAGGGGCGCAACTCTAGCGACCGTGAGCGCCTTCGAGCAATCGCGCAAAGCTCGCCAACCGGCGAGAATTATTGACTTTCTTGCTGACCGTCCGAGGAAGCGGGCGATGCCGACTCCTCAGCGGACTCAGCATCCTTCGCAGCCGGAGCGGCAGGAGGAGGAGCATCAGGCAGGGCCTTGGCGCGCTCCAACCCCGCAGCATCGTTGAGCCGGGTGTAGAGCTCGACCGCCTTGGTCTTCTGCTGCAGCTCTTCAGCGAGCTGAGCGGCGCGCGCCAGGTTGCCCAGCTGCTCTTGGAGCGGC
>DASVVJ010000334.1:0-8716 GCA_036389955.1 Myxococcaceae bacterium | reverse complement strand
CCGTCCCTCTCCCGGTGGGAGAGGGGTTTTTTACTCGGGCTTGGCGCTCACCGTGGCTCCGGGCGTCACCGAGGCCGGCCCGCCGGACTTCGTCTCCATCGCGTCGGCCACCAGCTCGGTGATGTCCTTCACCTTGATGTTCTCCTCGCGGCCCGTGTCGTTCACCGCGTCCTTCAGCATCGTCGAGCAGAACGGGCACGCCACCGCCACCACGCCCGTGCCGCCCTTGTCCTTGTAGTCGCCCACCTGGCCCGGCTTCTTCTTGTCCGCCGCGTCCGGGTACGGCGTGCCCGCGTCCTCCGCGTGCTTGAGTGTCAGCGCCACCTCGTTCACCCGGTTGTGGTTGATGCGCGTGCCGATGTGCTCCTCCATCCACATGCGCCCGCCACCCGCGCCGCAGCAGAAGCCCTCGCGCTTGCTGCGCTGCATCTCCACCACCTCGAGCCCCGGAATCGCCTTCAGCACCTCGCGCGGCGCGTCGTACACCCCGTTGTGCCGGCCCAGGTAGCACGGGTCGTGGTACGTCAGCTTCGAGTTCATCACCGCCGACAGCTTGATGCGCTTCTCTTTGATCAGATCGTTGATGAGCTGCGTGTGGTTGATGACGCGGTACTCACCGCCGAACTCCGGGTACTCGTTCTTGATGGTGTTGAAGCAGTGCGGGCACTGGGTAATCACCGCCTTCACGCCGAGCCCGTTCCACGACTCCACGTTCATCTTCGCCATCGTCTGGTACAGGTACTCGTTGCCCATGCGGCGCGCCGTCTCGCCGTTGCACATCTCCTGCTTGCTCAGCGTGGCGAAGCTCACCCCCGCCTCGCGCAGGATCTTCACCAGCGCCCGGCTCACCTTCTTCTGCTTGTCGTCGTAGCTGCCCGCACACCCCACGAAGAACAGGTACTCGTACGGGCCACCGCCGTCGCCCCACGTGGGCAGCTTCAGGTCCTCGGCCCACTCGTCGCGCCGGTCCTGCCCGATGCCCCACGGGTTGCCCTGCCGCTCGATGCCCTCGAAGACGCGCTGAATCTCCGGCGGGAACTCCGCCTTCACCTGCACCTGGTAGCGGCGCATGTCGATCAGCCGCGGGATGTTCTCGATGAACACCGGGCACGCCGTCTCACACCAGCCGCAGCTGGTGCACGCCCACACCGTCTCCGCCTTCAGCGCGCTGCCGATAATCTCCGGCAGGGGCTCCTTTACCGCGTTGGGGCTGTAGCCCTCTTCCACCCACTGCTCGTGGTTCCAGATCCAGTGCTTCAGGTCCTGGTTCACGCCCTTGTGCGTCAGCGGCTTGCCCGTAATGTACGTGGGGCAGTGCGTCTGGCAGCGGCCGCACTCGGTGCACGAGTACAGGTCCAGACCCTGCTTCCACGTCAGGTCCTTCACCGTGGCGGTGCCGAACTCCTCCTTCTCGAGGTTCGGCGTGCCCAGCTTGCCGGCCGCGTTGGTGCGCTGGACGAAGACGTTGGGCAGGCCGGTGATGATGTGGAAGGGCTTCCCCATCGGCAGGAAGTTCAGGAACGTCAGGATGATGGCCAGGTGGATCCAGAAGCCGGCCACGCCCAGCACGTGCGCTCCCGTGGGGCCCAGCACCCGCATCCCCATGCCCACCACGCTCGTCACCGGCTCGAACCACGCGAAGCCGACGTTCTGCGCCACCATGTGGCTGCCGCCGAAGAAGAACTCCGTCACCATCAGCCCGCCGATGAAGCCCAGGATGAGGTACGCCTCCCACGAGGGCGTCATCCGGTCCGGCCGCACCTTGGCGCGCAGGAACACGAAGTACAGCACGCCCAGCAGCGCCAGCGCCGCCACCACGTCCTTGATCAGCAGGTACCCACGGTAGATGGCCAGCAGCGCCGGCTTGTCCGCCCAGAACGGGTCCGCGTTGACCGCGACCGGGTCGCCCACGTTGGTGAGCACGCTCAGCGCCGTCTCGCTGAAGCCCATTGCGAACAGCGACACGGTGCGCAGCGCCAGCACCATGAACGCCGCGAAGATGAACACGTGCATCAGGCCCGGCGTGAACTCCTCCGGATCCACCATGCGCTTCTGTCCAAGGCCAAAGCGCAAGAGCTGGCCCACGCGGAACGGGATGCGATCCAGCCGGTTCTCCCGCTTCAGCGCGAGCAGCACGCCGGCGCGTCCTGCGATGGTGTAGCCGAAGAAGGACAGTGCGAAAGCGAGGAGCAGGCCGGTGATGATGGGGCTCATAGGGGCTCGGGACGCTCGACAGACCGGGTAGCAGTGGGTGCGTTGCCGCGATGCGGCAAGGTGGGCACAAACCTAACAAGGTTGATTCGCGAATCAAGCGCTCTGCAACCCCTGCCGTCAGCTGCCAACACAGGGAGGGGCCTGGGCTCGTGCTAAAGCCCCCCTTCATGGACTCCCGGTGGTCGTTGCTGGTGCTCCTGGTGCTCGCGGGCTGTGGCCCGAAGGCCTGTGGCCGCTCTACGCCTGTCTCCTCGGCTGGTCCCCCGGACGCCGCTCCGGTGGCCGCCGCCCCGGCTCCTCCCGCGCCGGCCCCTCCCGAGCCGCTCGAGGTCCGCCTCGCCCAGAAGCACTTCGTCATCGTTCACTCCTCGCCAATCCCACGCGCGGGGGCGAGCGCACGCGGGCGGCTGATCGCGTCGGGGCTGGCTGCGGAGGTGCTGTGGCTCTCCTCCATCCCGTACGCCTCCTTGCGTCCCTGTCTGGAAGTCGTCGTGGCCGGAGCCTTCTCCGACGTGGAGGCGGCCCGGGCCCTCAGCCAGCGCCTGGCCGAGGCGGGAATCCCGAACTACCTGAAGCACGCCGGGCCCCTGGCGGCGGACCGGGAGCAGCGCGAGGTGGAGTGCCGCCGGCAGGAAGAGGTGCTGATGGCGCCGCCACGCACGGGCGCCTCGGGGCCCCGCTTCCTGGACCTGCGGGGCCCGCGGACCTTCGTGCTGCTGAGCGACGCACCCCAGGACATCCCGGGCGCGCAGCTCCGTCAGGTGGGCCAGGACCGGGGTTTCTGGATGGCCGAGCTGAAGCAGGACCCCACCGGCACCTTCAAGAAGGGCGATGCCTTCGACGTGTATGACGCGCAGGGCCCCATCAAGGTGGCCTGCCGCGTGAAGGGGTTCGCCTCGCTCAACCGGGGCGTCCCGCACTTCAGCTATTTCCAGCAGCCGGAGGAGCCGGCGGACCCCGGCTGTGGCAAGGCGTGGCCCGTGGCCGAGCTGGACTGCTCGTTGACGAACACGCGCGCGCAGGAGAGCAACCTCGCCTTCGTCCTGCCCAAGGGCAGCCCGGCACCGCGGTACTTCCCTCCCTCGCAGGCGCTGCCCGAGCCCTTGAAGGAGGCGCAGGAGAGCGCCCTGCGCGCGCTGCCGGCGTACAGGAAGACTCGCGCGGCGGCCCAGGCCCACGCCGGAAAGCAGGGCGCGGTGCTGAGCGAGTCGCTGGAGTGGAAGGCCTTCCCCGCCGGGGAGCGCCAGGTGGTGGTGGGGCTGGCGCACTTTGAAACAGGCAAGGGAAACAGCCAGTGCGGTGGGCCGGACTACCAGGCCACGGTCTCCCGCGTGGTGGCCGTGGCCTCCGCGGAAGGGCGGGGTGCACCGGTGGGCGGAGCGCTCGACGGCGAGAGCATCCTGGCGGTGATGGACCTGGAGGGTGATGGATCCGTGGAGTTGCTCACACGCAGCCGGACCGATGCCTCGCGGGTGGCGCTGGTGCGCGAGGACGGCAGCCGCATTACCGCCACGTTCCTGCCCCACTGCGACACCAGCTGCTGAGCGGCTCAACCATCCTGCATCCAACGAGACCAGCCGAGTAGGCGTGCGCTGCCCGACGTGCCCAGGCCTCAGACGACTCAACCGGTTTACACGTCCGGGAGAAGTGCCCATTTTGGCCGTAAATCGGTCAACGGCAGCACGGGGGGGCACCGCATGGGGCGGGTCCCAGTGACCGAATGGGAGGCGCCCGCCGGGGGGCGAGTGGGTTTCCACCGTCTACCCGCCAGGCCATCGCATTGCGGAGCGCCCGGAGGTGCAGCATGAGGCACGACGACACGACGTACATGGACGACGATGACCTTGGCTTCGTCGTTCTGGGGGATGACGGGAATGATGGAACCGTTCTTCCAGTGACCGTCACCGCGGGTGGCCGCCAGTGGAACTTCAAGGAAGAAGACTGGGGCGGCTGGGACGCGGAGTAGTGTCGAGTGCCCCCGTGGCTGACCGGCACGGGGGCCTCAGAAGTTGGACACCGCTGAGGGCTTCACTTCGTAGCGGAGGGGATCGGCGGCACGGTCATGCGCTTGGACGGATGAGGCGGAGAGAGCCGGACCAGGGGATAAGGGTCCCTGCCGAGCCCACCCTCGATTGAGCGTAAGGCTGCGGGAAACGCGTAAACGTCAGCACGAGGCCCATGGAGAGGCCCGCTGCGTGTGATCCGTGCAGCATGTTGGCGCAACCATCGTCGGAACCGGTTCCACCATCGGCTCGTGGAGGGATGGGACCTGGCGCTAGCTACAGGTAAAGCGCCGTACCAGGTGATGCCCGAAAGGGGGATAAGGTCTGAACGGAGCAGCCCCCGCCATCCTCGGACGTAGAGATCCATGAGCAGCGTGGATGGCCAGGCTCCACCAAAGTACGGGACAAAGAAGTCCAGTCCCGGGGAGAGCTCGCTCCAGCCTGAGAAGGGATCCTCGATCAAGGCGTGGGTGCCATCTGGCTTGAGCAGCGGCAAGGCGCCACCGGGCACGTGCCAGAGCATCGTTTTCCCGAGCAGGTCGTCGATCCGCCACACAGCGCGCCAACGGTCATTCCCCTCGGCCATGAGGAACGCAATCTCTGGGTCGTCATTCAGGCGGTCCAGCAGCAACCCTACGTCCGCTTCTTCCAGGTAGAGCCCGAGCCAACCGGCCATGAGTTCACTCTACCTTTTCTCCAGGGGGACAGGGATCGAAGGAAACTGGAACTGCTGAGGCACATCCGCGAATCCCGTTCTCTGAATGAAGGGGCCTACAGAGAGCCGGCCTGCGGCTTCTTCGACCAGGGCCTGGTAGATGGCGACTCCGCGCTGCGCGGCGGCGAACGACACATCCTCCGATACCTCTGTATCCGCAGGTGTGACCAGCAAGAGCCCGGGCCGTGGGCCGCCCATCGAGTTGATGAGCGCGCCATGCAAGCGCTTCTGGGCAAGCACATCAATGAAGCCCAGGATCTGCCTTCTTCCTGTGGACAAAGTGATTCGCCTGCGCTGCGCCTTCACTTCGAGCAGGTCAAGAGAATCACCCCCGATGATCTCCAGAAAAGCCCCCGTCGGATCGATCTGATTTCCACCAGAAAGGGAGAGCATCCGGGCCGTGACAAGCCCATCGGGGATGACGCCCTCGGGACGAACAGAAGTGGGATAGACGGTGGCATTTGGGGGGATGCTCAAAGAGGTGTTGATGGCTCGCTGAAAGGCCATGCCGATTTACTGATTGCGCGTGATCTGAGCGCCCGAGACACCAATGCCCTTCTCGTGAGCGAGCTGGACGAGCCTTGGCACTGTGAGGAACTGACGCTGTGGAGACGAGGCGCTCTCATCTCCTGGGCCCCCTGCGGCGCCCATGTGTAGCACTCGGTGGACTCGGCTCTCCGGCAGAGCCGTGTGAGACGGGACTCCTGACATGGCAGGAGGGCGTGCCGCGCAAGCGACGAACCAGCTCAAGGAGAGCAGCAACACCACGCGAATGCCCAAGTCCATGAAGGGGCTTCTTGGACCGGTTCGACGATCGCGTCCAAGCCTCAACACGGCTTGAGGGGGGCTGCTGCTTGGACCACCTCGCCGGGCAAGGTGCCTGGGTGATCGCCTGTCAGGCGTGCAACCCCTTGGAATTCTTGAGGTGCACAGCCGCGTGAGACGCGGGACGCACACCTGCCGTCTTGTTGCTCAGGAACACGGCAGAATGGAGCTGTGTAACACCCCAAGGGGAACGCAATGAAGCTGACGGCCTGGGCGATGGAGCGCGACACCGAGCAGGGCAGGGATGTGCACCTGCTCGTCACCCTGGAGGCTGATGCGGATGCACCGCGAGCCCCCGTCGCCGTCAACCTGCTGATTGATCGCAGTGCCTCCATGCGCGGCGCACCCCTGGTGGCCGCCGTCGAGGCCGCGCAGGCGCTCGTGGCTCAGGCCGGGCCCCGCGACTACATCGGCCTGCTCGCCTTCGATGGGGTCCCCGAGCAGCTTCTCCCCGTGCGTGCCATGGAGGCGGAGGCCAAGGCCGAGCTCTCCGAGCGGTTGTCCGCGCTGGAGACGGGTTCGGGCACCGCGCTCCATGAGGCGGTGGAGGTGGGCTCCGAGGCCCTGCGCCGCGTGCTCATTCCCGGCGCCCGCCCCAAGCTGCTGCTGCTCACCGATGGCGAGCCCTCCGTGGGCCGCAGTGCTCTGGTGGACTTCCGGCAGCTCGGCGCCAAGGTGGCCGAGTCCGGCATCACCCTGCACGCGCTCGGCCTGGGCCGGCACTACATGCCCGAGGTGCTCGAGTCGCTCACCAGCGCCTCCGGTACCGGCTTCACCCACGCGGATGACGCGGAGGCGCTGCCCACCACCGTGGCCGCCATGGTGACCGAGCTGTTTGGCGAGGTGGCCTCGGACGCGCGCGTGCACGTGCTGCCCACCCACTTCACCGAGCTGCGCTGCCGCCACCGCTACCCCGCCCGCGTCGAGGGCGATGCGATGAGCGTGCTGCTGGGCGCCGTGTCTCAGGCGTGTCTGCGCCGCGCGCTCTTCAGTGGGCGCGTGTCCTCGGCCGAGTGGGGCCTGAACGTCACCGCCTCCTTCATCGAGAATGGCGACACCCGGCGCCCTACCGTCACCGTGACGCGCGTGCTGCCCGACAGCGCTCAGGGCCGGCTGGTGCGCGCGGTGAGCGTGGAGCTGGACCTGGTGGCCGCCGAGGGCGCCGCGTGGAAGGCGCTCTCGCGCAGGGATGTGGAAGGGGCCGGGCGCTCGCTCAACGAGGCCGAGGCCGCGCTGCATGAGCTGGTACGCCTGGCCTCCGACGACGTGCCCGCGCGCCGTCACCTGGAGCGGCTGGCGGACCTGCGCATGGCCGTGGAGCGCCGCGCCGCCGAGCTGCCCGCCCTCATGGTGCGCCGCGCGAAGGCCGTGGGCGCGCGCACCGCCGTGAGCCAGGTGCTTCGCCTGCCCATCAACCCGAAGAAAAAGGTGGAGCACTGAGGCCGTGCCCGCGCAGCTGGCCACCGTGCGCGCCGCGCTGAAGGAGTTCGACGCCACGGGCGCCTTCTCCGAGTCCGCCTTCGCCGCGCTGCGCCTGCTGCTGGCGGGCACCGCCCCCGGAGAGCTGGTGGATGGCCTGCTGGGCCTGTTCTTCGAGCGCCACGTGCTCAACGCCGTGCGCCGCCGCGAGCTGCTGGAGATGGACGACGAGGCGCTGGTGCGCGCCCTGCGCCACCGCTTCCGTCAGGTAGTCGCCGACGGAAGTGAGGGCCACACCGCCGCGCACGCGCTCGGGCCTCACGTGCGCGAGGTGCTGGCGCAGTCCTCCTCGCCGCACCCCGCCAGCGCGGCCTGGCCCGTGCTCCTCACGCAGGGCGAGCGCTTCAGCCGCGAGCGGGTGGAGGAGGCCGTGCGCGCGTACGCGGCGGACCTGGGACGCTGGCCCACCGCCGCCGAGGCGGTGAATGAGTTGCTGCGCCGCTATGACTCGGGAATGTCCGAGCCCCGCCACGAGAACAGCGGGCAGTTCGATCCGCCCGAGGCGCTGCGGCGGCGGCTGGATGCGCGGCGGCTGGCCAGCCAGCTGCTGGAGGTGCTCAAGCCCCAGGAGCGCGAGCTTTTGCGCCACCTGCTGGTGGACGAGGGCAACGTGGAGGACTGGGCCCGGGCACAAGGCCTGGCGCGCGCCACCGCGTACCGCGTGCTGGCCCGGCTGAAGACCGTGTGCCGCACGGAGCTGGAGGGCCGCTCGAGCAGCACGCAGCTCAAGGCCCTGGAAGAGCTCTTCGGCAGCCGGGGCCGGTAATCCCGCGCGAGCGCTGAAACTTTCCGGCTCGTCGTGTCACCTGGGGTGGCAGGGAATGGTTGCCCGCCTGACGGGTTATGAGCCTCCAGTGAGAGGCCATGGCGGGCCTGGCTCGAATGGGTTAACGGAAGGCGCATGACGCGTCAGCAGACATTCAGGTGGGCGGCAGCGCTCCTGTGGGGGCTGGTGGTCTCGGGGACGGCGTGGGCGCAGGTGCCCGCCTCCGCAACAGCCCTGGGCGCGCCCGACGAAGGTGATCCGCGCGTGGAGGCCACGCTGCTGATGGACGTCTCCCGGGTGAAGGCGGGAGACACCTTCCGGGTAGGCGTGCGCTTCCGGATGGATCCCGGCTGGCACATCTACTGGAAGAACCCGGGAGACTCGGGCCTGTCCACAGAGGTGTCGTGGGACACGCCCGGCGTCACCGTGGGCGAGCTGCGCTGGCCCTTCCCGTCCACGTTCCGCACGCCGGATGGCTTCATCGTCACCCACGGCTACAAGGACGAGGTGCTGCTGTTCGCCGAGGCGCGCGCCTCCGAGCAGGCCACCGGGAGCCTCACGCTGTCGGCCGCGGTGGACGCGCTGGTGTGCGAGGTCAACTGCATCCCCGTGCAGATGGTGCTCACGCGCCCCTTGAGCGTGGGCGCGCAGACGGTGCCGGAGGGCGAGGCCCGGGCCGCGTTCGATGCCTCCGAAGCGCGGGTGCCCCAGGCG
>DASVVJ010000333.1:0-17908 GCA_036389955.1 Myxococcaceae bacterium | reverse complement strand
GGCCACGCTGCACCGGTGCATGAGTGATGGCTACATGGACTGTCCGCAGCGAGAGCAGCGCCAGTTCGTGGGCGATGCGTACGTGTCCGCGCTGATCAACTCGGTCACCTTCGCCAGCCAGGAGCTGACCGCCCAGCTGCTGCGCCAGGTGGCCCACTCCCAGCGCCCGGATGGAATGACGCACATGGCGACCACCTCCGACACGGCCGAGGGACAGCTGGGGGCCATCTCCGACTACTGCCTCTATTGGATGATGAGCGTGCGCGAGTACGTGCGCGACACGGGGGACGTGGCCCTGGCTGAGGAGCTGTTCCCTGCGGTGGAGAAGGCGCTGGGCTGGTTCATCAAGCACCTGGACGAGGACGGGCTACTCCGGGACGTGCCGCATTGGCTCTTCGTGGACTGGGCCATCGTGGACAAGCGCGGACAGAGCACGGTGCTCAACGCCCAGTTCCACCACGCCCTGGAGATGAGCGCCGAGCTGGCCGAGCTGACCGGAGCCCACCGTCAAGCCCGGGCCTGGCGCGAGCTGGCCGGCCGCGTGAAGGCCGCCGTCAACACGCTGCTGTGGGACGAAGCACGCGGCGTGTACGTGGACTCGCGCGTTCAGGGCAGCCGGGGCCGGCGGGTGTCTCAGCACGCAAACGCCATGTGCGTGGCATACGGCCTGGCTCCCCGCGAGCGCTGGGAGCGGATCCTGGACTCCATCACGGACCGCCAGCGGGTGAAGCTCACTCCCACGGGCATGTTCCTGATCGTGCTGCAGGGCGTGCCCCCCTTCGATGAGGAGAAGGACGTGGCGCTGGCCCAGCCCTTCTTCATGCACCACGTGCACCGGGCGCTGGTGAAGGCGGGCCGCCACGAGCAGATGCTGGACAACATCCGCGAGCGGTGGAGCGTCATGGTGGAACGGGGCCCGACGCTCTGGGAGTTCTGGCAGCCCATCGGCTCGGAGTGCCACGCCTGGGCGGGCACGCCTACCTATGATCTCTCCCGGGAGCTGCTGGGCGTCACCCCGCTGCGGGATGGCTTCGAGCAGGTCCGGGTCGCCCCTCGCCTGGCCGGCCTGGAGTGGATCCGGGGCCGCTATCCCATCCCTCAGGGAGAGATCGAGGTGTCCCTGGAGCAGCGACAGGGGCACCTCCACCTGGAGGTGAAGGCCCCTGCCTCCGTCGTGGTGGAGCTGGTGGCCCCCGAAGGCACAGCCTCCGTCACCTTGAACGGGCAGCCGCGCTCCCCCGTCAATCCACGGTCATGAGCCAGCGCGCCGAGGCGGGGCTCCGTAGCGGCCGGAGTGGTACTCGCGCATCACCCTCACGATGTCGGCCTGGGTGTCTCCGATGAACGGCCCATAGCTGACCAGCGGGTCCCCCTGAGGCTGACCGGCGTACAGCAACGCCCGCGCCCGCGTGGTTCCGGTGATGCGGAGGGTGCTGTCCCCTCCCCCTTCCGGACGATCCAGCCAGCCCACCTGTCCAGGACGCAGCGCCCTGGCATCCGGGCCCACCGCGATCTCCCCCTCCAGCACGTAGAAGAAGCCGTTGTACGAGCTGGGCAGTTCCTGCTCGACAGTGGCTCCCGGCTCGAGCAGGAACTCGGCGAGGGTGACCGGCACGTAGTTCTTCGTCTGCGACCGCACCTCTCCCGAGCTGCCGCTGTACAGCCGGACCTCGACTCCCGCCTCGCGGCGAACCGGAAGCTCCGCGTAGGAAATGTCCTGGTAGCCCGCAGGAGCCCAACGCTGGGCCTTGGGCAGCGTCAGCCACAACTGGAGGATCCGTGCCTGGCCCGCCTTCTCCAGGCCCTCGCCGTGGATAACTCCGCTGCCGGCCGTCATCCATTGCACGTCCCGCTCGCCCAGCCGCCCGCTGTCGTGGACCATCCCGCCCTTCACCACCAATGTCACCGTCTCGAAGCCGGCGTGCGGGTGCGGCCCGCCAATCGGCTGGCCGTCGATCCGGTCGTCCATCAACAGGATGAACGGATCGGACTGGGTGTAGTCCTCCATGGAGATGACCGGCACCACCGTGTGCGCGGGCCCGAACTGCCCCTGCACCGGCGCAGGAAGATCGATGACCCGCGCCAGACTGCGCTCTCTTGCTTGCTGTGGATATGCGATAGCCATGATGTCCTCCTGGGTTCAGCTCAGCGCCGGGTAGTCCGTGTAGCCCTTCTCCTCGCCCGTGAAGAAGGTGGCGGCGTCGGGCGGGTTGAGCGGAGCCTCCCGCTGGAAGCGCTCCGGCAGGTCCGGGTTGGCGAGGAACGGCACTCCGTAGGCAACGAGATCCGCCTCGCCGCGCGAGAGCGCTTCCTCACCGGTCCGCGCGTCGTAGCCGCCGTTGGCGATGAGCGTGCCCTGGAAAGCCTTGCGCAGCAGCGGAGTGATGCGCTGCTCCGGGCTCGGCACGCCCTTGCCCGACACAGCCTCGGTCACATGCAGGTAGCCCAGCCCCAACCGGCTCAGCTCGCGCGCCATGTACGTGAACGTCTCGGCCGGGTTCGAGTCCGTCATCCCCGCGTACGGGAACGGCTGCGGTGCGAGCCGGTAACCCACCCGCTCCGCGCCCCAGACGTCCGCCACCGCCCGCGCCACCTCCAGCGGCAAGCGCGCCCGGTTCTCGAGGCTGCCGCCGTAGGCATCGGTGCGCTGGTTGGAGCCATCCCGCAGGAACTGATCCAGCAGGTAGCCGTTGCTGCCGTGCAGCTCGACGCCATCGAAGCCCGCCTCCCGGGCGTTCTCGGCCGCGCGCCGGAACTGCTCGACGATGCCGGGCAGCTCTCCGGTCTCGAGCGCCCGCGGCGTCACCACGCGTTTGCGGCCCTGGAACGTAAACACCTCTCCCTCGAAGCCGATCGCGGAGGGCGCCACCGGCAGCTGGCCGTCATGGAAGTCCGGGTGCGAGACACGCCCCACGTGCCAGAGCTGGGCGAAGATGACCCCACCCGCCGCATGGACGGCGTCCGTCACCTGCCGCCAGCCCGCCACCTGCTCGGCCGAGTGCATGCCGGGTGTGCGGATATAGCCCACGCCCTGAGGGCTGACCTGGGTCGCCTCGGTGATGAGCAGGCCAGCGGAGACCCGCTGCGCGTAATAGGTCGCCGCCAGGGGGTTGGGCACATTGCCGGTCACCAGCGCCCGGCTGCGGGTCATGGGCGCCATCACCAGGCGGTTCTTCAGCTCGAGGCGGCCCAGACGATAGGAGGACAGGAGTTTCCGTGCGTTTGTCATGGCTGTTAAATGCCCCGCCCGCTATGGACGTGCCATGTCACCCAGTCCAAAAGAATTGACCGATCGTCCAGACCTGCTGGACCCCAATGCAGGGGATGTCCTGGCGGACGTGCTGGACACGATGCGCCTGTCGACCCTCTTGCATGGCCGCTTCGAGCTATATGCCCCCTGGGGCGTCCAGTTTCACCGGAGCCCGGGTGCACACCTCATCATCGTCGGGCGCGGAAGTGCTCGTCTGGAGGTCGAGGGAGTCAAAGGTGCGGTCGTCCTATCGGCCGGTGACCTGGCCCTGCTTCCGCACGGTGATGAGCACACGCTGCGAGACGCGGAAGGCAGCCCGCTCCACGTCCTTGGGGAGGGTGAATGCAAGCGAGCCCGGGGGATCGCGCCGATCCGGATCGGGGGCGAAGGTGCCCGGACGACACTGGTCGCGGCTTCCTTCCGGCTCGGCGCCGCGCCCGCGCTGCTGTTCGAGCCATTGCCCCACCTCATCCACATCGCCGCGGATGACCCCGGGACGGCCCCTTCACTGGCGTCGACCGCGCAGCTGCTCATCGCGGAGAGTGCCTCGTCCAGCCCGGGCTCCACGGTGGTGATGAGCCGGCTCGTGGACATCCTGCTCGTGCAGGCACTCCGGACCCACATCGCGGGCAAGCAATGCCAGGAGCACGGGTTGCGCGCGCTGATGGATCCGCAGATTGGCAAGGCCCTGTCGCTCCTTCACGAGCGGCCCGCCGAGCCCTGGACCGTGGAGAGTCTGGCGACAGCGGTGGCCCTCTCACGGTCCGGCTTCGCCGCACGCTTCAGCGCGCTGGTCGGAGAGCCGCCCCTGGAGTACCTCGCGCGGTGGCGGATGACGAAGGCGGCCCAGCTTCTGCGTGAGAGCCAGCTTCCCCTGAACATCGTCGCGGAGACCGTCGGCTACCAGAGCGAGGCCTCGTTCAACCGCGCCTTCAAGCGCTGGGGAGGCAGTGCTCCGGGCGCCTACCGTCGCGACCACCGCTGAGGGCGCCCGGGCTACTGGGACGTGGCCTCGTCCGGAGGCCCGGGACAATTCTCCAGCTGCGGCGCGAAGGTGTAGGGAATCAGCTCGTCCGCCGTCTGGAACAGGTGACTGACTTCCCGGTGCTTGTCCTCGTAGAGGTCCTGCAGGGACTCGATGGGGGACCCGTACCCGCCCAGGTCGGAGTGGAGGTTGTCCTGCTCCGGATGCTCCAGGAAGCGCACCGTCAGCACGGCATTGCCCTGGAAGGAAGGAGTCAGCCACAGCAGGGCTTCTCCGCTCTGGGGCCACTTCACCTGGACGGCGTCTGCCCCGGATTTCATCCGGTCCCTGCTGACGGAGTAAGCCCCGTTCTGACAGACCCAGTGCATCTCATAAGACCTGCCGACCACGTGAAGCTGCAGCCCGTTCCGGGCCGAGGCCGGTGTCTCCGCGTAACGCACACGTAGCAGCGGGCCATCCGGAAAGGCCTTCTGGAGCCGCTCCCAGAGTTGCTCCTCTTCGCGCTGCCGCTTCGCTTCTTTGGCTTTGTCGCTCCGGGGCGGCGGGGAGCCCTCGTAGTCCTCCTCGCTGGCGCAGTAGACGCAGTGCTCGGGGTTGCGGTCGTAGAGGAGACACGCGTCCTTCGGGCCCTGGCCGGGTTGAGCCTGGTCGATCTCCGAGACCTTGAGCAGCTGAGCCTGAGAGCGATCCCCCCGGCATCCGAACACGTAGGTGAGCTCGACGGCTGTGTCGTCCAGCTTCCGGAGCCGCACCGCCGCACGGGCCGCGATGGTGTACTGCCGGGCCTTCCACGCAGCGGTGAACAGCGCCTGCTCCTCCCGGGCCCGCTCGGCCGACCGTTCCGGCGCGCCCTTCGCCTTGCCCACCCTGAGCCGGACCTCTTGCCGCGCGTCTCCTGCCTGGGTGTGCAGCTTCAGGTGCCGCTCCAGCCGCTCCCGGTCTTCTGGCCATGGTTGGAGCGCTTGTGCCCGCAGGTACCCGGTGAAGACCGGCAGCTCAGCGGGCTCCGGAGTGCCGGCATCTTCCGGGGGAACTTCGGGCTCGCCCGCATCCACCGGGAGCACAGCGGCGCTCAGGTCACGCAGCGTGCTGTCGTCCACTCGCGCGACCCGGACCCACTTGTCCTGGATCTCCAGGACCCGGAGCGGCTCATCCTTCTCCACTTGCCGCAGGACCGGAGTCGCCGGGTCGGGAGCGTTGCGGAGCCCCTCGAGCCCCTCCGGGTAGCGCAGCGGGATCGCGTACCAGATGTCTCCCACCGCCAGCTTCTCCGCATCCTCCGGGCCCTGACCTGGCCCCAGCTTCGCCAGCGTCTCCTCGGCATCGGGGACAGAGGTACGACGCTCCTCGGCGAGAACCTTCCGGATCTCCAGCAGTTCTCGCCGGGAGGGATCCAACTGGAAGGCCAGCTGCAGATAGCGCGAGGCGGTCTCGACCTTCAGCGAGGTAAGCGCCTTCTCCGCCTCGTTCCAGGCCTCATCGAAGGTGAAGGGCTGGGCGCGCAGCTCACTCTCCCGCAGGTACCCATCCATGCCCTGCATCCAGCCCTCCGGCTTGAACTGCTTGACGGAGATGAAGCCGTTGCTGAGGGAGGCCGGGTCGAAGTCGATCCTCATGCCCAGCGCCGCGATATCCCACACGCCGGCATCGGGCCGTGGCTCGCTGTAGAGCCGGGCCCAGGGCGTGGCCACGTACAGGGTACGAGGAGACGAAGGCGACGAAGGCGACGGAGCAGGTGCTTCCGGGGCCTTCGGCTGCGTTGTGCCGGGTGTTCCGGAGGGCGTTTCTCCTGCTCCGGACCTCGCGCGGTAGAGGGCGTAGCCCGCGCCCACCAGCACCACCACCGCCAGCAACACCACTGCCGCCCTGGTCCTCACTCCGCATCTCCTCGAATCAAGCCCAGGTCGCTACGGTCCCAGGCCCACCCAGATCTCGCCGTCCTCGAAGAACTCTTTCTTCCAGATCGGCACGTCCTGCTTGAGCCGCTCGATGGCGTGCTCACAGGCCAGGAACGCTTCCTTGCGGTGCGGTGCCGCCGCGGCGATCACCACCGCCAGCTCACCCGGCATCAGCGTCCCCACGCGGTGCATGATTGCCAGCCGCGTGCCGCTCCAGCGCTCGGCGACTTCCGCGCCAATCGCCGCCAGCCGCTTCTCCGCCATCGGCGGATAGGCCTCATACTCCAGCCTCAGCACCCGCCGCCCCTTCGTCTGGTTGCGCACCGAGCCCGAGAACGTCACCAGCCCGCCGTACGCCTCGCCCGACACCGCCGCCACCACGTCCTCCAGCCGCAGCGGCCGGTCCACCACCGAGAACAACCCCGAGCCGCCCGACACCGGCGGGATGAGCGCGAAGTCCGCCCCCGCGGGCACCGGCGCCTCCGCGTCCACGAACTCCTGGTTCACCGCCACCCTCAAGTGCGGCAACAGCGGCTTCAAGCTCGCGTGGCGCTCGGCCAACAGGCGCAGCACCTCCGCTACCCGCGCGCCCTCGGGCACCTCCAGCGCCTCACGCTGAGTGCCCGCGCGCTCCCGCGCCGCCGCGAAGTACAGGACGTTGATCGAGGCCATCTCAGTCCTTCCGCAGCACCACCCGCCCCCGGAGCCGCGCACCGCCCTGCTCGGGAGCAAAGTCCATGAACGCATGATCGAACGGCGTCACCTGATCCAGGAACGCCCCGCCGAACGCCTTCGCCGCGCTCAACTGGGCCGGCGGCACCCCGGGCACCTGCTCGGGTGCGTCCAGTTCCGCACGCAGCCGCCCCAGGTCCACCATCAGCGACAGGTGGCTGGGGCTGAACGCTCCCGCCCCGAACCGCGTCCGCAGCGCGCCTCCCACGTCTCCGGTGGGCCGCCCCTCCATCGCCTCGCCCGCCTGCACCGACAGCCGATCCGGCCCCACCGTCAACAGCACCGGCTGCTCGGCGATGCGGCCCCGGAACCGCGTGGTGCCCTTGTCCGCCCCCTTCTCCACGCTCCACGAGCTGCCCTCGAAGGCCTTCGTTACCGCCGCCACCACCGGCTCGGACCGCGTCAGCCCCGCCTCGAACAGCACCGAGCCCTTCGGCTCCGGCCGCTTGTTGGCCAGGAAGCTCCGGTAGAAGGCCGGCGCGTCGAAGTACACCAGCAGCGTCACGTCCCCGCGCACCGCGCTGATCAGCCCCTCGCTGTCCAGGCCGCGTGCCGACCACGCCGCCAGCGCCTCCGCGCGCCGCGCCGAGCCCGGTGCGCCCAGCAGCCAGTTCGCCATCTCCTCCGCGGGCACCGACACCATCGCCGAGGCCACCGGCCCCATCGGCGCCCGGCTCAGCAGCGCCGGTACCGGCCCCGGCTTGCCCGCCAGCAGCGGCTTGTCCGAGGCCATGAAGCCATCCAGCTCCGCCCGGTCCTCCTTCACGCTCAACGAGGCAAAGAACCCCGGGAACCCCTCGGCCCCCTCTCCCTTCGGGAAGCTGGTGAACGCGTACACGCTGCCTGGCTGCACCCGCCCGCTCAGCTGCGTCAGCATGGGCGCCTCGGACAGCCCGGGCCCCTGGAAGCCCGTTACATGGCGGCGCACCGCGTCCACGTCCGGCGTCATCACCGCCTGGGCCTTCACCGGCTCGCCCGTCTTCTCGTCCGGCCCCTCGGGCATCGCCAGGTACAGGTAGCCTCGATCCAGGAACAGCAGCACCGCCGGCTCACCGGCGAACTCCACCCGCGCGCTGCCATCCGGCTGGCGCTGCACGGGCCGGCCCGCCGACTCGAACTCCTGCAGCACCCGCTCCATCGCCGGCGGCCCATCCACGATGCCCAGCAGCGCCACCGAGCCATCGAACGACGGCACCGCGAACACCCCGAAGCCCTCCTCGGCATCCACCACCCGCGAGCCGCCGCCCCGCACGCTCTCCAGGATGATGGGCAGGAACGGCGTCTCCTCCAGCTGCCGCCGCGCCATGTCCGGCCCCACCAGTTGCTCGAAGAAGCCCACCAGCGGCGTCACCGCCTCGGAGATGCGCGGCACGTAGAGCGCCACCGTCGCATCCGCAGGAATGGCGCGCAGCACCGGCCGGGGCACCACGGTGAGCGTCACCCGGCCCACCTCCTCCGAGCCATCCAGCGCCCGCACCGTGTACGTGCCGGACCGTGCGAAGGCATGGAACGCGTGAGAGGTGGTCTGCGACGGCGCCCCGTCGCCAAAGTCCCAGGTGACGACGGCCGCGCCCTCCTGGGCCGAGCCGAACTCCTGGGGGACTCCTGCTTCCACCGTGCGGTCCGCGCCCAGATCGGGCTTCACCGCGCGCCGGCAGCCGGGGCCACCCAGGCCCACGGCCACCACACAAAGGACGGACAGCAGGACTTTCGGGGCCGAGGACAGGGAAGACCGCATAGAAGCGGTCTAGTAGTCCAACGCCAGCCCGAACATCCAGTGCCGGCTGGACAGAACCAGCCCCGAGCCACCGAAGTTGTTCACTTCAGAGAACGTCCACTCCGCAAAGATGTAGCTGTGGTTCACGCCCAGGTCCGTGTCGAAGTCGCGCGCCAGCCGCGGCTCCAGCACGTCCAGCAGGAACGAGGCACCCAGCGTCGCGCCGTAGCCCCACCGGCCGCCCTTGGCCGTGCGCCCGCCCAGCGACTGCGTGTCATCACCCTTGTTGATCCACCAGGGGATGTAGATCAGCCCCAGCTTGCCGTAGGGGACGATGGGCACCTTCCAGCGGAACGCCGGGTAGTCGAACTTGTAGATGCCGTGGAACTTCAGCGGCACCACCTTGAGCGCCGTCTTCTCCGCCGCCGTGTCCCCCGTCTCGGTGACGGTGTCCGCGTACTTCTCCGCGTAGCCCGCCGAGAAGCCCACGCCCGCCGTGCCGATGCCCTGGTAGAAGAAGCGCTGCATCTCCACTTCGAAGAGCAGCATCGACTCGTCGCCGAACGTGTCCGCGTACGGCGTGCCCGTCAGGCCCTCCTCCGTGTCGATGCGCGGCTTGTAGCCGCCCAGCTTCAACTCCAGCGCGCCCGTGCGGGGCGACTGTGCGGGCGCAACGGGCACATCGGAGATCTGCGCCTGGCTCGGCAGCGCGCTCAAGAACGCGAGGACGCCGAGGGCCACTGCTCGACTCATGACCGGTTTCTCCTTGAAGACAGCCAGAACCCCAGAACGGCCAGCACCCACCCACCGGCCAGCCCCATTCCCGCCGCGCCGCAGCCTCCCGTCTCCTGCCCGTTCGCTTCGACATACCGGTCGAAGAAACCCTTGGTGAAGATGGGCGTGCCTTCCAGCGCCGCGGAGGGCTCACTCTCGTTCTCCGCCGCGTCCAATGCGCGGGCGGTGACGCGGTACGTCACATTGTTCTCCAGCCTCTCGACCCGGAACAGCGTCTGATCCGCCGACTGCGTCAGCGTGCGCGTGAAGGCCGTGCCGTCCGTGCGCTCCACCGTCACGGTGATCTCGCTGGCGTCCGTGGGCGCCGCCACGCGGATGGAGAGCGCCTGATCCAGCCCCTGCACATCCTCGAGGCTGGGAGCGGACGGGGGCTTGGCGTCATAGACGACCTCGAGGTCGTCCTTCTGAGGCGTGGCGGTGCACTCGGTGCCCACGATGCCCCCGAACTGGCGGACGGCGGCGCACAGCCGGTACTGGTCTTCCCGGTTGTCCGCGGGGCAGGACACCGCGTCGGTCCCGGAGAAGCCGGGCAGTTCGCCCACCTCGAACGAGATGGAACCGGTGCGCGTGTTCGCCAGCGTCGACAGGGAGACCTTGGGCAACCCCGTGGCGCCCGTGGGGGCCTTGTCGTCACAGGTGGTGCCCTTCTGGATCCAGAACTCCAGGTCCGAGCACGGCCCTGCCCCGTTGTAAGCCCAGTTGACGGTGCGAGGCAGATCGCACGGCTGCTTGGGCACACGCAGGGAGGTCTCGTTGTTGGGCGTCGTCAGCGCCAGGGTCTGCCCGAGGGCAGCCGAGGACGTCAGGGTCAGGGCGATGATCAGTAAACGCATGGCCGGAGGTAAACCTAGCAAGTGGGGGGCCAGCGAAAACGGGGGGCCGCTCCCTTCATTCCCCGGGCCCAACCTCTGCGGAACGCGCCAAATGGGCAAGGCGGCCCCAGGGGCTGTGCCAAATTGTCAGGCCGGACGCTGAAGCAGCCGCAGGCCGGCCTCCACCAGGTTGAGCGCGGCGCCCCGGTGGGCGTTGTCCACCGCCGCGAAGAGGCTGAGCCACTCGGGCGCCTGCGGAAAGGTGCGCAGGCGGCCGACGTGCACCGCCGGGTCCGCGGTGACGAGCATGGGCATGGGGTAGACCTTCTCGCCGGGTGAATCCAGCACCTTGAGGTGGGGAGAGGCCTTGAGGGCCGCGCGCGCCTGCTCCACCGGGGCCGGTGTCCTGAGCTGCACGTGCACGCTCAGCCCGTGCCCATAGAAGGTGGGCACCTGCACCGCGGTGCCGGCGACCACGGGCAGATCCTTCCGGCCGGCGAACAGGCGCGCCGTCTCCAGCGTCCAGCCGGCCTCTTCCTCGGTCCACGGCGAGTTGGCCATGAAGGGGCCCACCTGGGGCACCAGGTTGAAGCCGATGCGCTGGGGGAAGGTGTGCGCCTCCGGCTCGCGCCCCGACAGCAGGCCAGCCGTCTGCTTCTCGAGCTCGCTCACTCCGCCCACGCCCGCCGAGGACGCTCCCATCATCGCCGTCACCTGGGCCCGGACGACGCCGAAGGCCTGGTTCAGCGGCGCCAGCAGCGTCACCAGCGCGGTGGTCACCGCCGAGGGCAGGCTGACGATGCGGCCCTTGAAGGTGGCGCTCAGCACCTCGGGATTGAACGTGGGCAGCACCAGCGGCACGGTGCCATCGGCGCGGAAGGCGGAGCTGACGTCCACCACCCATGCGCCCGCGGCCTGCGCGACGGGCCCCAGCGTGCGAGAGGCGCTCGAGGGAGTGGCCAGCAGCGCCAGCCCCACGCCCCGGAAGGCCTCGGGGGTGGTCTTCTCCACCTCCAGGGTGTCCTCGCCGTATTCCAGTTCCACCGCCTCGGAGCGGTCGGAGGCGAGCACGCTCACGCGCTCGGGGTCGATGTCCCGGTCGAACAGCGCGGAGAGCACTTCGCGGCCCACCACGCCCGTGGCCCCCACCACGGCGATCCGTACGTTCTCGTTCATGGCGCGTCCCTTTATGTCAGCCGGGGCCCGGGTGCGAGCGTTCCCGTCCAGCTCAGTCGTCCTTGAGACGGGCGGTGGGCGTGGGGCCCGGCAGCGGAGGGAACTTCGGGTTGCGCTCGGGCTCGGAGGCGCGCACGTAGTGCGGCTCCAGCGCGAACAGCTCCTGCAGGGACTGCTCCTGGGGCAGGCGCGCCAGCCGGGCGATCTCCACCGCCGAGGGGAAGGCCGGCCCCTGGAGCAACCGGGCCTCGGCCACCCCCGCTTTCACCAGGGCCGCGCGGTAATCGCCCAGCGCGGGTCCCAGTGCCACGGCCTCGGGCTCGGCGGCCAGCTTCGCCGCCACCTCTTCCGGAGACATGGCCGTCTCGGGCGCCAGCGCCTCCAATGTCTTCCCCCGCCGCCGGTACTGGCCCAGGTAGAGATCGTCCTTGCGCGCCACCGCGAGGCAGTAGAGCGGAGGCCCCTCGGGACCTTCCATCGCCACCGCCGCCAGCGACGAGGCGCCAGCCACCTTGAGACGCACCGCGTAGGCCAGCGCCTTCACCGTGGCCAGGCCGATGCGCAGGCCGGTGAAGGAGCCCGGCCCCAGGCCCACGGCCAGGCCCTCCAGGGCCTCGAGCTTCATGCCGTGGCGCGCGAGCATGTCGCCGACGACGCCAGGCAGCGCCTCGCTCTGCTTCTCGGGCGGAGACACCACCTTGTGCTCCACGACGCTCACGTCATCGCCGCGGCGTTCCACCAGGGCGAGCGACAGGTGCAGCGTGGAGGTGTCCAGCGCGAGGAGCATGGCCTCTCCTCTACCCCGGCAGCGCCCGGTGTGGGGCGGAAAAGGCGGAGGTGGCGTCCTCGCAGCGATACAGCCGCACCCGCGCCAGGCCCTTCTTCACCATGTCCAGCTTGCGGGCGGCCTCCAGGGAGACGTCGATGATGCGGCCCTCCTTGAAGGGGCCCCGATCATTGACGCGCACCTGCACCGAGCGCCCGTTCTCCATGTTCACCACGCGCAGGCAGGAGCCAAAGCGCACCGTGCGGTGGGCCGCCGTCATCGCGTTCTGATCGAACTTCTCTCCGCTGGCCGTGGGCCGGCCGTGCAGGCCCGGGCCGTAGTACGAGGCCAGCCCTTCGCCCAGGTACGTGCGGGGCTCCTTGCCGGGAGTCTCCTCGCCGCCGGGCCGGGGCCTGGAGGCCTCGGAATCCGGCCGGGATGTGGGCCGGGCCGCACGCGAGGTGCAGCCCGCCATCAACCCCAGCCCTACTGCCACCACGAGCAGCCGCCGCACCACCCGCTCACCACCGGCGGGTGATGTCGTTGAAGGCGGCGAACACCATCAGGGCGATGAGCAGCGCCAGGCCGATCATGTTCGCCACTTCGCGCACGCGAACCGGAACCGGGCGGCGGCGCACGGCCTCCCACCCCGCGGCCAGCAGGTGGAACCCATCCAGGATGGGGATGGGCAGCAGGTTCATCACGCCCAGGTTGATGGAGATGACGGCCATCAGGTGCAGGAAGCTGTCCAGACCCTGCTCCACGCTCTTGGCGGTGAGCTGGTACATCATGATCGGCCCGCCGATGGACTTCGCCGACACCCCGCCGCTGAACAGGCCCGCCACCGCCAGCACCGTCTGCTTGATGATGCGCGGCACCACCTTGGCCGACTGGCTCAGCGCCTCGCCCGCCCCGAGTTCCACGGTGATGCGCTCGGCCGGCCCGCGCTCGGCGATCCAGGGCCGCAGCCCCAGCTCCAGCGGCGAGCTCTCCTGGCCCATCTCGTCCACCGTCTTCAGCGGCTCGTGCTTCAGCGTCGCCGTGCGCTCACCCTCCTTGCCCCGCCACGTCAGCTCGAACGGCTGATCCTTCAGCTTGCTGAGCTCCACCGCCAGCAGCGTGAACGAGGCCAGCGGCTTGCCGTTGAGCGCCACCAGCCGGTCTCCCTCGCGTAGGCCCGCCTTCGCCGCCGCGCTGCCCGGCGACACGCCGCCCACGTAGGTGTCCGCGCTCTCGGCGCCCAGCGCCGCGTAGCCCTCGCCGGGCTGCTTCTCGAGCTGCACCGTCGCCACCTCGGGCAGGTAGGCCACCGGGCCCGCGGCATCCACCGGCCGCATGCGGTGCACGGTCAGCTCCAGCTTGCCCTGCTGCTGCGCCAGCACCTTCTGGAACGTCTCCTCGTCCGGAAGCTGCGTGCCGTTGATGGTCAGAATGCGATCGAACGTCCGCAGCCCCGCCTGCTCCGCCACCGAGCCCGGCGGCACGCCCACCACCGGCGCCGGCGGGAACGGATCAATGCCAAGCACGCCCCGCTCCACCGTCTCGATGGCGTTGGCCTCCACCCGCTTGAGCGGGGTGGCCGTGACGATCTGCTGCGTGCCGTTGCGCTCGATGGTGATGGGCACCGGGCGCTCGAACCGGCCCACCATCGCCTCGGACAGCTCCGAGAAGGTGCGCACCTTCTCGCCATCCACCGCGATGATGCGGTCCCCCGGCTGGATGCCCACCACCGCCGCGGGCGCGCCCAGGTGCACGTTGCCCACCCGCGCCGACGTCACCTCGTGCGGCCCCAGGTAGACGAAGAAGTAGATCAGAATCGGGAAGATCAGGTTGAAGGCCGGGCCCGCGATGACGATCGCCATGCGCTTCCACGGCGGCTGCGCCAGAAAGCCCCGGTGCGCCTCGCCCGGATCCAGCTCCTCGCCCGGAATGTCCCCCGCCATCTTCACGAAGCCGCCCAGCGGCAGCAGCGCGATCTGGTACTCCGTCTCGCCCTTGGTGAAGCTCAGCAGCTTGGGGCCAAACCCGAAGGAGAACTTGAGCACCTTCACCCCGCAGGCTTTCGCCACGAGGAAATGGCCCAGCTCGTGCACCGTCACCAGCACTCCGAGCAGGAGGATGAACCAGAGGATCTGAGGCATGGCGGCAACAGTAATCGTGCCGCCTCTAATGGACAACGCACATAAGGCGACACTGCCCGGCCGAGCACACAGCCGCTACGACAACAGCCCCCGCACGAACTGCACGTAGATGTAGACCAGGGGCGCGTTGAACAGCAGCGCGTCAATGCGGTCCAGGATGCCGCCGTGCCCGGGGATCAGCTTCCCCGAGTCCTTCACCCCGTACGCCCGCTTCAGCATGGACTCGCACAGGTCTCCGATGGGGCCGAAGATGCCGCCCACCACCCCCATCACCACACAGTCCACCACCGTGAAGTGCGGGAAGAAGAAGCCCCGGGCGATGAACATGCCGCCCACCGAGCCCACCATGCCTCCGAAAAAGCCCTCCCAGGTCTTGTTCGGACTTACCTCCACGTACAGCTTGTGGCGGCCCAGGAAGCGGCCGGCGAAGTAGGCGGCGGTGTCATTGGCCCAGGTGATGACGAGCGCGCAGATGACCCAGGAGATGCCCTGCTCGCCCAGACGCAGCCCGGACAGGGCGGTGAGGCCCACCGCGCCGTAGAGAAAGCCGGTGAGCAGGTGCGAGGCCCGCACCGGCGCCTCGGGCAGCGGGCCGCGGATGAGGTGGTACGTCCACGCGAAGAAGAACAGGCCCGCGGTGATCCAGAAAGCAATCTCCCCGGAATGCTCGGGGTTGCGCAGGGGCAGCAGCGGCAGCACGCCCGCCAGCACGATGCCCACCCAGGCGGCGGGCGAGAGCTGCTTGAGGGTGATGCTGTAGTACTCGCTGGCGCACGCGGCAGCGGCCACGGCGAACAAGCCCGCGCTGTACGCCCCGCCCTTCCAGATGAGGAAGAGAACGACGGGCAGCAGCACCACCGCTGAGACGATTCGGACGACGAGGTTCTTGTTCTTCTCGTTCACGCCTTGGCCCGTTGGGTTTCCTCGTGCTGAAGCTGAGCGGACGTCATCCCGAAGCGGCGCTCACGCTGCTGGTACTGCAGCAGGCAGCGCAGGAACGCCTCGCCGCGGAACTCCGGCCAGGCCACGTCCGCGAAGCACATTTCCGCATACGCCATCTGCCACAGCAGGAAGTTGGACACGCGGAACTCGCCGCTGGTGCGCACCACCAGATCCAGCGGCGGCAGCCCGTTCGTCCACAGGTGGTTCTCCACCTCCTGCTCGCCAATGCGCTCGGGGTCCAGGTCACCGCGCTTGGCCGCGTGGGCCAGCCGGCGCGCGGCGTGGATCAGCTCCTCGCGGCCGCCGTAGGACAGCGCCAGCGTGAGCACCATGCCCGTGTTGTGGGCCGAGTCCACCCGCAGCTTCTCGAGCGGATCCCTCACGAAGCGCGGCAGCTTGTCCACCTCGCCAATGGCGTTGAGGCGGATACCGTTGTCGAGAATCTCCGAGTATTCGCTCTCGAGGAAGTCACGCAGCAGCCCCATCAGGCCGGCGACCTCCTCGGCGGGCCGGGCCCAGTTCTGCGAGGAGAAGGCGTACAGGGTCAGCGCGGAGATGCCAACGCGGCGGGCGGTGCGAGCCACCTCGCGCACACTGGAGGACCCCTCACGGTGGCCCTCCAGCCGTGGCAAGCCGCGCAGCTCCGCCCATCGGCCGTTGCCGTCCATGATGATGCCCACGTGGCGGGGCAGTGGCCGGGCTTTGACCTGTTGTTCGAGCGTGCTGACAGCGGAAGGGCGTTCCATGAATGACGGCACCTTAGAGTCCCGAGAGGGCTCCGTCCACGGGCGTGTGAGCGAACGGTCACTCCAAGGCCCTGGCCGGTCGGCCGGTAGCGCTGAGCGGTTGCGGCATGCGAGCGGGTCCTGGCGGTCACTGTGAAACGTTTCACACGGACAGCCGCCGGGCGCTGACGATGGACTGATCCACAGGCCGGGCGCTGACGATGGGCTGGTCCCCAGCGGCGGCGCGTGTGTACCCGTTCCAACCGCCCGTTTTTACAGCGGGCGGCCCTCCACTCCAACCTCTCACGTTGGCCACCGGGCAGCCGCCTCACCAGGGTGGATGAACTCAGGAAGCCCTGGTAGGGTGCGACGAAGGAGGTGCTGTGTGCCCTTGTCGCTTTGCCGTGGGTTGGTGCTGCTCGCGCTCGTGCTGCCTGCCACCGCATGGGCGCAGCCCGAGGGCATGGAAGTAGCCCCCACGGTGGACCGCGCGAAGGCGGAGCCCGAGTTGGAGCTCTACCAGGGCAAGCCTCCGGCCGAGGCGCTCGCGCAGCGGGTGGAAGGGCTCACCGCTCAGGTCGCGGCGCTGAACGCCCGGATCGCCGCCCTCGCCGAGCGCGAGGTGAGCCTGTTTCCCCTGATGGCCGCGGGGGTGCTGGGGCCTCATGGCGTGCGCAGCATCAGCCTCTCACGAAAGGTGGACCTGGGAGCGCCGGGCATCTCCACGGGAGAAGCGCGGCTGTACGTGGCGGCCGGGCGCATGGCGCTGGAGCTGACGCTCACGGTGGCCCCGGGCGCACCGGCCTGGGTGCCTGGGCCTGTCACGCTGCTCAAGGCAGGCTCCCCCGAGCCCCTGCCGGTGCGCGGCATAGAGCTCTTGAGTGGCGCCGCGCTCCAGCCGGGCACCAGCTCGCGCCTGCTGGTGGAGTGGAACACGCCTCAACCCGCTGACGGCCTGAGGTACCTCCTCAAGGTCAACGAACACAACGGCCCGCGGTGGATCCGGCTGGAGCAGCTCGAAGAGGGCTCCACGTCCACCCAGCCCCTCACCGAAAAGAAAGAGCAGAAACCATGACGCGAACTCCCACGCCCCCCGGGCCCGGTGCCACCGTGGTCCGGCTGGACAGCCATCCGGACTTCCTGCCGAAGGGAACGGTGATAGGCGGCTTCCGGCTGCTGCGCCATGTGGCCACCGGCAGCTATGGCAGCGTGTGGCAGGTGCAGAGCGTGGAGTATCCCGCGCTGCGCTTCGCCCTCAAGATCAGCCTGCATGCGCCAGGAGAGGGACACCCGGGGGACGCACGCGCGGAGCGCGAGGTGCAACTGCTGCTGCAAGCCACCCATGAGAATGTGGTGCGCCTGCTGGCCTTCGGGCGCTGGAGACATCCGACCAAGGGCTCGGTCTACATGGTGTTGGCCTGGGTGGAGGGCGGCACGCTGTGGCAGTGGGCGCGCAAGGTCCGCCCTTCAGCCCTCCAGGTGGTGCGGCTGACGCAGAAGCTGGCGCGAGCGCTGCAGTGTGCCCACGAGGCCGGAGTGGTGCACCGCGACGTGAAGCCGGACAACGTGCTGGTCCGCGCCGCGGACGGGGAGCCCTTCCTCTCGGACTTTGGAGTGGGGCACGCGGAAGGGGCGCCCGACCTGACCCAGGACGGAGTACCCCCCGGGACGATCGCGTACCAGAGCCCCCAACTGCTGGCCAGCCACCTGCCCCAGGGAGTGCCCTATCGCGCCCAGCCCACGGACGACTGGTACGCGCTGGGCGTGCTGCTCTACGAGGTGCTGACCCAGGTGCCGCCCTACCCCCGCTCGCACGACGCGCGGGAGCTGGCCGCCTGGGTGCTGCGCTACAAGCCGGTGGCTCCGCACGAGCTCAACCCCCGGGTGCCCCCGGCCTTGAGCCAGGTGGTGCTCACCCTGCTCAGCGCCGAGCCTCACCAGCGCTACCCGGATGGGCAGACGCTGTGCG
>DASVVJ010000332.1:0-13652 GCA_036389955.1 Myxococcaceae bacterium | reverse complement strand
CTCGCAGCCGCTCACCCGCTTCGAGGCCGCCGCTCGCCGCGCTCAGCGCTTCACCTCCGAGGCGCCCCTGTCCTGGCCGGTGAAGGCCCGCCCGGTCCAGGTCAGCCCCGAGGCGCCGTGCACGCTGGACTTGCGCCGCCTCCCCATCGACTACCGGCCTCCAGCGCCGGTGGCCAGCGAAGAGGCCGGGTAGACAGCTTGTTGGCCAGGCGACGGGCCCACCGTGCTGCCCGGCATCAGCGAGCTTGTTAGGTTAGAGGGGTTCAGCGTCATGCCCAACGTCCTCGCCATGAGCTTCGAGGGGGAACTTGCCCCTTCGTTCGATCTGCGCTGCCTGAGCCCCCAGCACAAGCCGCCCGATGGCTGGGGCATCGGCTACTACCCGGGCGGGGATCCAGCGGCGGAGGTGCTCAAGGAGGCGGCTCCTCCCCCCGGCTCCATCCGCAGCGAGCTGGTCCGGGCCTGGGAGCACCTGGCCTCCTCGCTGTTCGTGCTGCACATCCGGACGGCCACCTGGGGACAGATCTCCCCCGCCAACACCCAGCCGTTCCGCCGTTCCTGGGGCGGGCGGGACTGGCTGATGGCGCACTCGGGCAGCCTGTCTCACCGCATCGAGCCCAACACGCCCCAGCGCTTCGAGCCCATCGGTTCAACGGACACCGAGCTCATCTTCTGCCAGCTCATGTCGATGATCTCCGACAAGGGGTGGCGCAGCCTGGGGGAGATTGATCCGGAGGCCATTCGCGCCTTCTTCGCGGAGATCAACGAGCACGGCTCGCTCACCAGTATCCTCACCGACGGGCATGACCTGTGCGTCTACGCGGACCGCGATCCGGCGCACGCGGTGCATGTGTGGACGCTGCTGCCGCCCCACGACAGCCTCGTCTTTGGCGACGACGATCTGCGGGTGGACCTCACCAAGCGCGGCATCAAGAGCCGCAAGGGCGTCATCATCTGCTCCAATCCCCTGCAGCCCGAAGGGAACGCCAAGGTGGACTGGAAGCAGCTGCCACCGGGAACCCTGCTGCGCGTGCGCCAGGGCACCATCACCGCGGAGGTGAAGCCGCCCGCCGCGCAGGTGCAGGTGCCAGCGCAGCCGCAACCCATCCCCCAGCAGGTCCCGGACGCGCAGATCGCCGCGCTGGCGCCAGGGGCGCCCTCTGCACCGGCGGCCCAGCCGCACTTCATCTCGCGGGTGCGTGACATCCGGCTGCCCGTGAAGGCGGAGGTGCAGCGCTTCTCGGTGGTGCACCGCACCGTCTACCGCTACCAGACCCCCGTCGAGCGCAGCACGCACATGCTGCGGCTGCGGCCGATGCACGACGAGCTGCAGGCGGTCATTGGCCACGAGCTGAACCTGTCGGTGGACGGCAAGCGCCGGGACTACGAGGACGTGTTCGGCAACCGGGCCACGCGGGTGCACCTCGAGCGGGCCTACACCGAGCTGGCCATCGAGGCCCGCTCGACGGTGGAACTCTACGACACGGATCCGCTCCAGTTCCGCGCGCCCCGGGAGAGCAGCACCATTCCGCTGGTGTGGATGCCGTGGCAGCAGCAGGTGCTGCAGCCCTACCTGCTGCCGCAGGAGCTCCCGGAGAGCCAGTTGGTGGAGCTCACCGAGTACGCGATGAGCTTTGTGAAGCGAAACGACTACGACCTGCTGGACACGCTGCTGGACATCAACTCGTCCATCTTCCGCGAGTACGAGTACCGGCAGGGCTCGACGACGGTGTACACGACCCCGTTCGACGTGTACGCGAACCGGCGCGGCGTCTGCCAGGACTTCACCAACCTGTTCATCTGCATGGCGCGGCTGCTGGGCGTGCCGGCGCGCTACACGTGCGGCTACATCTACTGTGGCCCGCAGAATCCTAACCAGCGCCAAGCCGAGGCGTCCCACGCCTGGCTGCAGCTGTATCTGCCCGAGGTAGGCTGGCGCGGCTTCGACCCGACCAACGGTATTCTCACGCAGACCTCGCACGTGCGCGTAGCGGTGGGGCGCGGCTACGGCGACGCGACGCCCACCTCCGGAACCATCTTCGTCGGAGGCGGGCCAGAGACGCTCGAGGTCGACGTCCGGGTGGACCGGATCGCTTAACCCGAGAGGAGCGTCGGATGGAGGATCGACTGCTGGCCCGTGTGGTCGAAGCGCTGCGGCCTCTTCAGGGACTGGCCGCGATCGTCCTCGGTGGCTCACGTGGGCGGGGAACGGCGGGCCCCGCGTCCGACTATGACATTGGCCTCTATTACGAGCCGGACGCGCCCTTCGAGGTGGAGGCGTTGCGCTCGGCCATCGCCCCGCTGGTCGATGATCCGTCCTCGACGGTGACCCGGTTCGGCGAGTGGGGACCCTGGATCAACGGTGGAGGCTGGCTCACCATCGGCGGCGTCGAGGTCGATCTGCTCTACCGGGACCTTGGCCGCGTGCGCGCCGTCATCGCGGACGCGCGGGAGGGCCGCTTCTCAATGAACTACCAGGTGGGGCATCCCCATGGCTTCTGCTCGACCATCTGGATGGGCGAGGTCGCGACCTGCCAGCCGCTCTTCGATCCGTCCGGCCTCATTGCCGAACTGAAGCGCCAGGCGTGGCCCTATCCGGAGGCGCTGAAGCAGGCGCTGGTGACCCGCTTCGGCTGGGAGGTGGACTTCGCCATCGACAACGCCGAGCTCGCGGCCCGGCGCGCCGAGCGCACGCACATCGCGGGGTGCGCCTACCGGGCGCTGTGCTGCGCGGCCCAGGTCTTGTTCGCCCTGAATGGCCGCTACCTGATCAACGAGAAGGGTGCCATCGCCGAAGCCGCGACCTTCCCGATCACGATCGAGGGCCTGAACGAGGCGCAGGCTGCGATTTGGAAAACCCTTGGCGACGGGGACCTGCAGGGTGCGCTGCACCGCCTACGCGGCGTGTCCGCCAGCCTGCGTACCCTCTTGGGGTGATATGGAGTCGACTGTGAGCCTTGAAACCTGCTTACCCGCGGAACTCCGTGGACCCTCCACCACGATCACCCGGATTGCCGCGGGGGCCTCGGGTGCTGGCGTCTACCGCGTCGAGGCCTCTGGCCAGGCGTTCGTGCTGAAAGTCTCGGATGAGAGCGAGCCGCTCGCAGGCTGGCTCCGCAAGCTCCAGCGCCAGCAGCTCGCCGCGAACGCGGGCCTGGCACCTCGTATCGTCCACGTGGCCGAGGCCCGGCGCGCCGTGGTGAGCGCCTTCGTCGTGGATCGCTCGTTCCCGGCGCTCTACGCGAACCCGAGCACGCACGAGACAGCGATCGCGCAACTGGGCCAGACGGTGCGCCGTGTGCACCAGCTCCCGCTGCCGCCGGACACGGAGCAGAAGAATCCGCGAGAGTTCCTCACCGCCACCTGGTCGGGGCTCACGGCAACCGTGGCCCTGCCCTCCTTCGCTGGCGACGCGGTCCAACGCGTGCTCCAGGAGGAAGCCCCCGTCCCTGAGCGCGCTCCGGTCCTGAGCCACAATGACGTCAACCCGACCAACCTCGTCTACGACGGGGAGAAGCTGCTACTGCTCGACTGGGAGACGGCGGGAACGAACGACCCGTTCTACGATCTCGCGACGATCTCCGTCTTCCTCCGCATGGACGAGGCCACCTGCCACAAGCTGCTCGCGGCCTATGACGGGAAGCCCTTCTCCAGGCTCCCCGCCCGGTTCGCCTACGACCGCCGGATGGTGGCGGTCCTGTGTGGCGCGACCTTCCTGCAGCTGGCCCGCCAGAGCGGACATGCGGGGGCGACTGGCGGGGAGACGCTCGGCTCGACGCTTTCGCTCCTGGAGGTCTATCAGCGGATGATGACCGGCTCGCTGAACCTGGCCACGGGAGAAGGGCGCTGGTGCTTCGGCCTCGCCCTGATGAAAGACAGCTTCGCTCTTTAGAGTCAGGAGGCACCCCATGACCCGGGCCGCCGCACTCGTCATGCTGCTCTGCGGCTGCGCGACATCCAAGGGAGACCCAGCGATGGCAAACGACGATACGACCACCGGTGGGGGCCGCTCCATGCGCAAGGGCGATCCCCAGCCGGTCTACGAGTTCGAGTCAGGGCCGCTGGTCACCGACAAACCCGGCCTCACCGCCTGGCTCGAAGCCAACCGTGGGAAGCGCCTTCGGTTGCCCATCGTCATCGAACTCGGGGACCCGGGCCACCGCTTCGAGCGCTCGCTCGTCGGAGACATCGAGGTGCGGGTAACGGACATGGCCCTGGGCGTGCCGCTGAGCGAGCGAATCGCGCAGAAGTGCGGCCGGGATGCGCGCCGCTGCGCGCTCTGGCTCGAAGGGCGCTTCGGCGAGAAACCGTGGTTCCCTGACCACCTCCCTCAATTCGAGGTGTTCAAGGTCGGCGACGTCGTGGACGAGAAGGCGGAGCTGAAGGTCGAACGCGCGAAGGAGCGCGAAGCCTAGCGGCGAAGCCGTCTCACCACGAACACGCCGAGCCCCAGCACCCCCAGCACCCCCAGCACGGCGGCGATGCTCAGCCCGCGTCCAAGCCGAGTCTCCAGCAGCGATGGAGGCGACTCCGGCAGCTCCGTGGGCTGCCCGTCCCCGGCAAGGGCAACGATGGCCCCCGGTGCCGACAGGTTGCCCGCCAGGTCCACGCTTCGCACCGCCACCACCGCATTGCGCTGGCCGCTGATGTCGAAGTTCTTCAGACACCTGTGGCTGCCCATGAAGGCCCTACCCGGCGGCAGCAGTGCCAGCACGCGCTCGGGCGCGCTGTCGGTAACCACTGCGATGGCGAGCTGCTCGGGGCTCGCGCGATCGTCAGAGCCCTTCGAGGTGCTCACGGTGTAGCCCTCCTGCGAGGACTGGCAGGAGGTCCCCTGCATGTAAAAGCCGTTCTCGTAAACGAACTCGGCGGAAGCGGGAGGACGGGGAGGCACCGTGTCGGGCTCGCCCTGGACCTGATACCTCGCGGGAGGAGGCTCTCCATAGCCCCACTCGTCCTTGAACTCGGGACCGATCTTCAGGGCATACAGCTTTCCGTTCTCGAGCGGGGCGCTCGGACGAAGCCGCGTCCACTGGGGCCCCACCTCCTCGTACTCGAGCGGCACCGGCGTGCCGATCTCGTCATAGAGCCGCAGCTTCGTGCCCCGGTCCCGCGCGTAGAAGACCGCGTTGGGCGGGATGTTTCCCGATGCCGGGAAGATCTCCGTGCCGAACATGCACTTGCACGCATGCGCGGGGGTGGACGGCAGAAGTCCAAGCAGAAGGGCCAGAGGCAGAGCGAAACGCCACATGGCCCTCATCTCAGCCGAAACCGGCCCTGAGGCGCCACCCCTCAACTGGCGCTGGCAGCCGGCCTGAGCCCCCGCAGCGCGGCGACGAACGGATCCACATAGGGCGCCAGGGCGAGCTGCGCCCAGGTGTCATGGCGCCCGTCGAGGTAGCTCACCGGGGCGCCGGAGAGGTCCGCGCCATCCAGGCAGTTGAGGTTGACGGAGTAGTAGTCGCCGCCCAGCTCCGGGATGTTTCCGTGCCCGAAGACACGCACACCGCAGCGCTGGCAGAAGCGGGCATGGCCGGCCTCGGACCGGCTGTAGTCGCCCAGCAGCTCCTGGCCCGCGAGCAGGCGGAAGGCCCCCGGCTTGACGATGGTGCCCCACCACCCCGTCTTGGTGCACACGGTGCAGTTGCAGCGGCTGGTGCCAGCGTTCGGGTCAAAGTCGGCCTCGAAACGCACGGCGCCACAGGGGCAGCTGCCCTTGTAGGTCCGGAGACCCGGGTTCAGCGTCTTCGGTTCAGCGGCGGAGTGGCTCATGGCGAAAGCTCCTTGGTGCGGTGGATGAGAAAACACTAAGAAGGATTGCGGACAGATTCGGTCCGCAATGAGAGGAGCCGCCCATGGTCCAGACGTCCGCCCGGCTGCTGAAGGTGCTGTCACTGCTGCAGTCCCGGCGTTTCTGGGCGGGCGGAGAGCTGGCGCGCGAGCTGGGGGTGACCGAGCGCAGCGTGCGCCGCGATGTGGACCGGCTTCGGAGCCTGGGCTACCCGGTGCACGCCGCTGCTGGGGTGGGCGGTGGGTACCAGCTGGGCGCCGGCAAGGAACTGCCTCCGCTCCCGCTCGAGGACGAGGAGGCCGTCGCCGTGGCGGTGGGCCTGCGTGTGGCGGCCACCGGTCCGGTGAAGGGGCTGGAGGAAGCGTCGGTCCGCGCGCTCGCCAAGCTGGAGCAGGTGCTTCCCAAGCGGCTGCGGCGCAGGGTGAGCGCGCTGCATTCAGTGAGCGTGCGGCTGCGCGACGCCGGGCCCACCGTCGATGCGGAGGTGCTGGCGGTCCTCGCGAATGCGTGCCGCGACACGGAGACGATCCACTTCGAGTACAGCAGCCATGAGGGCTCGGCGAGTGAGCGCCAGGTCGAGCCTTACCGGCTCGTGCACACCCGCTCTCGCTGGTACCTGCTGGCGTACGATCTCGCTCGGGAAGGCTGGCGGACCTTCCGGGTCGACCGCATCCGCCCAGGCCTGAGGGCCGGGCGCCGCTTCAAAGCGCGGCCGCTGCCTTCCGAGGACGTCGCCGCCTACGTGTCGCAGTCCGTCTCGACGGACGTGTACCGGTTTCGTGCGCGGGTGACGCTGCACGCTCCCGCGAGCGTTGTCTCGGAGCGGCTGTCGGGAGTGGCCGGCCGCATCGAGGAGCTGGCGCCGGACCGCTGCCTGGTGCACACCGGAGCCGAAAGCCTCGAAGCGCTCGCGTTCCACCTGGGCTACCTGGGGTTCGACTTCGAGGTGCACGAGCCACGGGAACTCATCGAGCACCTGCAGTGCCTTGCCGAGCGGCTGGCGCGGGCGGCAGGACGGTGAGCAGGCGTTTCTCAGGCGGAGGGCTTGCTGCCTCCGAAATAAACCGGCACCTCGTTGGCGGGAATGGCGGTATCCGGCAAGGGCTGACCCGGCTGGGGGGGGCGAATCTCGACCTGGGCGGTGAACGGTTGAGTTCCGTTGATAAACCCGGGGAAAGAGGTCTGCTCACTCTGCTTGGTGCGGTTCGTCACGTTGGGCACCCCTGTTGCGCTGACTTCAACCGCCAGCAGCGGGGCAATCTCCACTTTGGGCCGCCCAGAGGTCTTGGGTTCCTGCCACCACCAGAGATTGTCCTTATCCGGCTTGCGGCCATTCATGATGACGTAGCGGACGTGGCTGTTCGCCTTGCGCTCGTCATCGGTCGCTCCCTTCGGGCCTCCAATCTGGTTCGGCGCCCAGACAAACCACTTCACGATGTACCGGTCGGAATGGGGGCAGCCACGCAGCGAGGCGATGAGCCGTGAGTGTGAATAGCCTCGCAGCTGTTCCCCCTCCCCCTCATGCATCGGCAAGAACGGGCTTATCCACACATGCGCCCTCGTCGTGCGCTCGAAGATCGCCAGCCGGGCGACGCCGAGCGGACGTGAGCGCCGCAGCCGCCCTGCCGCCGTGCGGTAGTCGTTCGGTGAGATCTCTTTCGGGGCGATGATCTGCTGACAGTCATACGTCAAAGCGGTCTTCACGGAGGTGTCGTGGGTGCCACTGCCCTCTGGCATGTCGAAGTCGAAGTTCCACCCTCCCGTATCGAGGAGCTGAATCACGGTGGAGTCGTAGGTTCGCACCAGGATGCCAACGTGCCGCAGGGTCGACCTGTAGAAGCAGGCCCCTGGCACCAGAAACTTATTCGTCTCGAGCGCCGAGGCCGAACGCACGGCCACACCGTCGTATCTCTTCTCGAAGTCACGAGAGACCTCGTCGAACGAAGAGTCCAACGGATCGGCGGCCAACTTCTTGGCCGCTTCAGGCCGCGTGCCGTGAAACAGCGTGAAGAGCACCCACGTGCAGAGCTGCTGGCACGCGAACATCAGCGGATGGCAGGGCTCCGACGCATTCAGCGCGTCCTGACAATCATCGAGAAAGCCCGCGTCCCGTTGATGCTGAATGAGCACCTTCCGGGTGGGGACCTCCTTGTGACGCGAGAACATGTAGTTACCCGCGCCCGCGTAGCAGCTGTAGACGATCTGCTCCAGGAGCGCCTGGACCCAGGCCTCCTGCACCTCCTTGTCACTCAGTCCCTCCAGCTCCCAATCGCATAGCGGCTTGCCGTCCTTGCAGGCGTAGAGGCCTCCCTGGGCCCACATCTCGCCCAGCCCCTTCACCAGGCGCTCATGCACGTGGGAGAGGATGGCGCTCACGCACTGGGCGTGGCTCTCGCCCTCGGTGCGTTTCATCCGGGCGGCTTCCACATTGAGCAGCGGCGCCAGCAACAGCTTCGACAACCGGAACGGCATGGGCGTCAGCCCCAGCCCCACCTGCTTGTTGACCGGAGTGCCCGCGTTGAAGTCGCGGCTGAACTGGTATGCATCCCCCTCGGCATTCTTCCACGTGCCGTCGATCGTGACGGTGCCCGTCAGCTCGCGCGAGACCACCATGACGAGCCAGAGGGCCGGGTGCTCAGCGTCAGGTAAGGGAAAGACCTGCAGCTCGGGAGGGACCACCTTCCGCTCCTTGGCGCTGAACTTGAGCTTGAAGGAGATGCCCTCGGAGCCGGGCGCATCCTTTCCATCCGGCGGTGGCAGCACCGCGAAGACGACCCATGGCTGTTTCTCCTCGTCCAGGGAGTACGTCTGATGGATCTCCAGCTTGATCTTTCGGACTGGCATCGTCGTCTCGCCCCAGCTTTTCACCCGTGCAGCAATCGCCGCTCCGGAAACACCAGCCGGCAGCCCCCGGGAGGCAGCGCCTCCACGAGGACACGCCCTTGTTCGTCGGCGGCCACCTTCAAGACGCCCCAGGGCGTCAACACCTCACCCTGCAGCAGCCCCAGCAGCCCTCCGTCGCCAACATGCTGCAGGGTGACATCGAGCAGGTCCGCGTACTCCAGCATCGGCGACTTCTTGAGCCGTCCCCCCGAGGCGGCCTCGAACTGGAAGGCCACCCGCGGAAAAACCTCGAGCTGCTGCCCAGGCTCGTGGGGCCGCCGCTCGTCGGCGAACCACTCGACGAATGGCGCTTCGCTGGCGTCCCCCTGAGAGGGCACCACCACATTCAGCACCGTGACGGGCTCTGCCCCGTTCACATACTCCTTGAGGGTGTAGGTGACGCTCTCGCCCACCGGCAGGCCCGGCGCGTCCAGGAGCATGTTTCGCGGCTCGTCCATCCGCGCCGGCTCACCAGCTCGCTCCCAGTGAGCCCGCCAGGGCAGTGCGCTGAGCAGGGGCTCCAGCGGCTCGCGGCGGTAGTGCCCGGGCAGATAGATGTCGCTCATCTCGGGAGCCCCATCACCGAGGTCCAGATCGGGCTCCTCGCCCTCGTCGAAGAGCAGAATCTCCACGCGCCGGTTGGCCTGGCTGCGGTAGTTGTCCCGGCCGAGCTTGTCGATGGGGAACTGCTCATTGAAGCCCAGCGACTTGCGCGCCGGATCGACCCACACGAGCTGCTGGCGCAAGGCCTCGACTCCCGCGGCCTCCTCACCCAGCTCCTGGCGAAGCGCATACTCGTAACAATCGAAGAGAGCGCCCCAGGTCAGCGGACCGATGGCTCCATCTTCCGCCAGGTCCGGCCCCGCCGCACCCAGAGCCGCCTTGTTCTGGTTGTAGTCGCGCTGGAAGCGGCGGACAGGCCCCACGCCCGTCGCCGCGTTGTCGTCAATGGCGCCAGGATCGCAGTCAAAGGACAGGTCCTCGAACGCGCGGCTGATCCAGGAGAGGATCTGCTTGTAGTCGGCGACCTTGTGCCGCTTGTGGCACAGGCTGACGAACGTGTCCCGCTCTCCGAGCAGGACCGCGAGTGCGCAACGGGCGCGCTCCTCGCTCAAGCGCTGGTTGTGATCCACGCTCGCGGTCGTATCGGTATGCCCCGCCACCACGAGCTTCTTGTTCGGGTGCTCCTCGGTGTAGCGGAGCACGCTGGCGAAGATGCCCACGGTCGTGAGGCTGAGGTGCCCGGCCTGTTGAGCCGTCGGATTCTCGCCCTCTGGAAGCACCACGCTGCTGTCCGAGCGGAAGAGCGCATCGTGCAGTTCCAGGAACGAGTAGCCCGGAAGGGCCTCGGCCGCGTCCAGGACGTGCACCTTCCGCGCACGGCGCGCCCACTCCGGGTACTCGGGGCTCCCACTCTCCGAGGCCTCACCTGGAGGCATGGGCTGGATGCCCAGCCCCTGATGGAAGAAGAACAGCTCCATCCGCTCGCTCGAGGGCGCCTCTGCCAGCGCAAAGCCATCCCCACAGCCGTGAGCCATCCACTCGATGCCCTCGGGCAACGTCGTGCCCTCGTGTCCCATGTACTCGGTGATGAGCTGGCGGCGCGTCTTCGGCCCCGCGATGCCGTCCACCTGCAGGCCTCGGGTGCGCTGGAACCAGCGCACCGGGTCCTCCTTGCGAGGCTTGGTGGGATAGTCGGGCAACGACTGCAGCATCAGCTTGTCTTCGCCCGCGCCCCACCGTTGCTCCGCTGGTTTGCCGGCTCCATACCACTCCAGCCAGGCGTCCACGTCGTTCCACAGATACGCCGCCAGTGCGCGGGCCCGCTCAAGGCTCAGCTCGGAAGCAGGCACTGACTGGCCCGAGGGCTCGGTATGCCCGGCGATGAGCAGCGTGCTGGTGGAGACCTGGTCGTGGAGCTGCCGGATCCGGCGCACGTTCGCGATGGCCGCGGGCAGCAGGAAGCACTTGTCCGTATCGAAGTGGAAGCCCAGCAGCCGGATGACTTGAGCAGGCGGCTGGAGGCTGAGGGTGTGAGGCCTCCTGGCCATGAGGGTCAGGCTCTCGAGCCTCTCGCCCCAGAGCGGGCAGCTCGTGACGTCCTCCCCGTCCACGAGCCACTCGCCCTGCCGGGGGCTGTCCCACCGCGCCTGCAGTGTCGCTCGAAGGGTCTCGGCGTCAGGCAGCTCAATGGAGGCGAAGCTGATCCCCGAGGCGTCCAGCCGGGCCTTGCCGCCGCCATCCGTTGTCTTCTCGGTCCGGCGTCCCTCATGCGTGAACACCAGTGGCACGTCTGCGACGGGCTCGCCCACCTCATCGACCAGCTGCACCTCGAACCAGGTGGTTTCCTTCTTCGTGGTGGAGGTGGACGGCTCGAACGCCTCCCGGGCCTGTGCTGACGCTGACGCCGGCTCCCCCTGCCTCAGCGACACCGCGAGCCTGGGGATCTTCTCCACGACAATCCGCCCGCTCTGCACGGCCCGCTCCAGCTCCCGAGCAAGCCGCTGGGCCCCGTCCGGATCCATGTTCCTGGTGGGCGACTGGCTCCAGTCCCCCCCAAGCTCGATGAACAGATTGATCGCGGCCACGAGCGCCCGGGGATCCTGGCTCTGCAACTGGTACTGGGCGAAGAACCAGACGTGTTGCGCTGGCTCACTCTCCAGCCAGGATGCAGAGCGCGGGCCCGCGCGGCGTACCGCCAGGCGGAACTCTCCTTGCGGCGTCTGAATGATCCAGGGCTTGGCCCCCATCAGCCCGGAACGTTAGCGCGCGCTTTGGCGGGCACCAAGGGCCCCTGGGGCGCTGTGAAGCGGCTGGACGGTGCCAATCCCCCGGAAGAGGAGCAGGCGTGAGGCTGACGCGAAGATGACAAAAATGTCAGCGAGCGGGTTCACTCCCAGTCGGGATTCACGTCGAGGATCTTTCCCGCGGCGTCCAGGGTGAACGTCCATTTCATCGAAAGGTCCTCGCCATACACCACGCGAAGCGTACGCCTGCGCTGCTCGCCGTCCTTGCGGTCCTCGAGCAGAACCACCCGGCGGATGGGCGGATAGAGAGCGCTCCCCGGCGTTCCAAAGCTGCGCAGCACCGGCACGAGCTCCTGCTGGGCGCTGGGCGCGAAGGCGGCGGCATCGAGCGTGCCGCTCATCACGCCCTCCGCTACGCCCCTCAGCGTAGCGGTCAGGGCCGGCTCGGGGTCCGGGAGGCCAGGCACATCAAGCCCTGGGAGTGGCGGCAGGTAAAGGCTCGCGATGCGGGGCGCCAGCACCGGCAGGAGGCCCTGCTTGTTCGTCAGGACTATCACCGTCAGCTTCTGCTCCGGGATGCGCAGCACGTCGCCGAGCGCTCCCCCTCCGCTGTGCCCGAAGGTTGGCAGCCCGCGCAACTTGCTCACAGCGAACGCCACACCGAAGCCGCCCGCGCGCCCATCCTTCAGCTTGAACGCGGTGGCGCCGGCTTGCTGCATCGCGGGGGTGAGCAGCGTGCCCTGGTCCATGGCCACGGCCCACCGGGCGAGGTCCTTCGCGCAGGAGAAGATGCCGCCCGCGGAGTAGGTGTGGGCGGGATAGAGAAACCAGGCGCGCTGCGGTACGCCGTCCACGAAGCGATAGAGGCTGGCGCGGCGCGGGATGACATCGGCGATGCGCACCGGCCCCTCCTGTTTCGCGTGCTCGTAGCGCGTGCACGAGAAGCCAAGCGGCTGGAAGATGCGGCTGCGCAACAGCTCCTCGAAGCTCTGCCCGGTGACCTTCTCCAGGATGTGGGTGAGCACGACGAAGTCTGTGAGGGCGTACTCACTGCGCTCGCCGGGGACGTAGACCATGGAGGTCTTTTTGGCGGCCTCGTACCGCTCGGCGACGGTGGCGGCGGTGGTGTCTTCATCGGGGAGATTCTTCAAGCCCGACGTGTGCGCGGCGAGGTGCCGGACGGTCATCCCCTTCCAGGTCTCGGGTGCGTCGGGCAGGTATTTCGAGAGAGGCGCGTCGAGGTCGATCTTTCCCTCCTGTACGAGGATCATCACCAGCGTGCCGGTGAAGACCTTGGTGGCCGAGGCAATCTGGAACGAGGTCTCGGGCTCTACCTTCACCTCGGACTCCAGGTTCGCCAGACCGTACGTGGAGAGCCGCTCGATCTTGCCATCACGAACGATGGCCAGAGCCAGACCGGGAACCTGATTCTTCTGCCTGACGGCGTTGAGGTAGTCGTCCACGGCATCGGCCGCCGCACCGCCGCGTGGCTCCGCGGAGGATGGCGGGTGATGCGTCGCACAGCTTGCCGCGAGCAGGAGGGCAGTCAGCGGCAGAAGGCCACGAGCAAGAGAAGGCATGTGGTTCGACGCTAACGTTTCCACGCAACTGCGTCGACGTCCCTCACTCCTCCCGCAAGGTGCCGCTGGGAGAGTCGTTCGAGGACTGGTTCGCGGTGGATCAGGGCTACGGGTTCGCCAATGGAGGGATCGTGAGCCAGGCGGAAGCTGTGCCGGGCACCAGGGCACCTTCACGGGCTACATCTCCTCCGGGCTTCACTGCGCTGATCCAGGAAGGGTAGCGCCGTGATGAGGTAGGCTGCTGGACAGAAGGAGCATCGTCATGGCGGAGCGCAGGGTACAGGCCAATGGCATCGAGCTGTGGACCGAGAGTTTTGGCAAGCCGGGAGACCCAGCGATCCTGCTGGTGATGGGAGCATCGGCCCAGGGCATCGGCTGGCCTGAGGAGCTCATCGACCTGCTGGTAGCCGGAGGACGCTTCGTCATCCGCTACGACCATCGGGACACAGGCCAGTCGACCTGCATCGACTTCCAGAAGAACCCCTACACGCTGGCGGACCTCGCCGCGGACGCGGTGGGCGTGCTGGATGCGTACGGCCTCGCCGCGGCCCACGTGGTGGGCGCCTCGCTGGGCGGGATGATCGGCCAGCTCATGAGCATCCTCTACCCCGAGCGCGTGCTCACCCTCACCTCGATGATGTCCACGCCCCT
>DASVVJ010000331.1:0-13811 GCA_036389955.1 Myxococcaceae bacterium | reverse complement strand
GCCTCTCGAAAGCTGTCCAGGCTGGCGACCTGCTGGTTGTTCACCCGAAGGAGCACATCTCCCGGCGCCAGACCCACCTCACGCGCCACGGACTCGGGCCGCACGGCGGAGATGGCAATGGCGCTCCGGTTCTCCTTCACGCGCAGTCCCAGCTGCTCCCACGCGAACGTCTCGATCATCCGAGGGGGGAACTCCGCTGCTGTCACCTGGAGTGTGCGCAGCGCGCCCTGGCGCCAGACGGTGAGCGGGAAGACCGAGCGGGCCGGATAGCCTCGCACCCGGGTGTCGAAGTCCTCGGCGTCCGAGATGCGGGAGCCGCCCATCTCCGCCAGCACGTCTCCGCGCTGCACGCCTGCTTGCTCAGCAGGGCTGCCAGGCTCCACGCCCGCCACCACCGCGCCGTAGCTCCGATCCCAGCCGAGCTGCGCGGCGACCTGCGGCGGCAGATCCAGCGCCTCGATGCCCACCCACGCTGGGCGCACTTTTCCAAAGCGCGTCAGCTCATCGACGATGCGGCGCACTTTGTCCGCGGGGATCGCGAAGCCGATGCCCTGCGCGCTGGCGAAGATCGCGGTGTTGATGCCGATGATTTCTCCGTCCACGTTGAGCAGCGGTCCGCCCGAGTTGCCCGGGTTGATGGCCGCGTCCGTCTGCACGAAGTCGTTGTAGACGCGCCCGTCCTCGGCTCGGAACGTGCGCCCCACCGCCGACACCACGCCCGCGGTCACCGTCTTCGACAAGCCGAACGGGCTGCCGATGGCCACCACCGTCTCGCCGATCATCAGATCCGAGCTGGTTCCCAACTTGGCGATGGGCAGTGGCGACTTAGCGCTCACCTTGAGCACCGCCAGATCGTTGGCCGAGTCGCTGCCGAGCACCTCTGCTTCCAGCGTGCGCCCGTCCTCCAGCACCACGTGAATGGCCGAGGCCCCGCGAATCACGTGCTCGTTGGTGACGATGATGCCCGTCGCGTCGATGATCACCCCGGTGCCCAGGCCCTGCACCCGGCGGCGCTGCTCGGGCACTCCGAAGAAGTCCTCCAGGAACGAGCGCCGGCCGCGGAAGCCGGAGTCCACCTCCTGCTCGGTGCCGATATAGACGACCGCGGGGGAGACCTTCTGCACCACCTCCACCACGGCGTCCCTGCGGCGAGCCTGGTCCGCCTGCGCACTGGCGGTGAGCAACAGACCCGTCAAAAACCACCACTTCATACCTACGAGCCTCATTCCGTACCTCCCTGCACCGCAGCGGTGTCATGCGAGCGACGGTTGGACTGTCGGGAAGCCCGCAGGATTCCCGGGCCCCCCTGGATGCGATGTGCGGCCCTTTAATAGATCAATGGCTTGGCCGGTGGGTGGGGGATGGGTGCCTGCTGGCGTCGAGGAGTGGCGGAATGAGTATCGTCCTGGTGGCGGACGACGAACCGGCTGTGCTCGAAGTACTCAGCCAGGTAGTGGAAGACCTGGGGCACGACGTGCTCCAGGCCAAGGATGGCGAGGAGGCCTTTGGACTGGCGCGGGCCCGGCGGCCGCACCTGGTGGTGACCGATCACCTGATGCCGAAGCTGAGCGGGCTGGAGCTGTGCCAGCGGCTGCGGCGTGACGAGATCCTCCGGGAGGTGCCCGTCATCCTGCTGAGCGGGGTGCTGCAGCAAGGGGTGCCCGAGGCCTCGGCGTTTCTGCACAAGCCCTTCGAGATCAACGACTTCGAGGCGCTGGTTCACCAGAAGCTGGCGAGCATTCCGGAGCAGAAGCTGGCGCAGGACGCGCAGCCGGTGGAGCTGGTAGGGCACTGGGTGGCGCGGTCGCTCCAGGCTCCGCTGGCGGCGGCGCGCGAGCAGCTCCAGCGGCTGAGCGCCTCGGTGGACCCTCATGCGGTGGACGCGCTGGGAGCGCAGCTTCGCTCGATCGAGTTCATGAGCCGGAGCCTGCAGGAGGCGGCACGGCTGGCGGCGGGCAGCATGACGCTGCAGCCGGTGGAGGGAGATCTCGCCCAACGCCTGCGGCACGTGGTGGAGTCCTGGCAGGCCCAGGCTCCCAGGGTGCCGCTGCGGCTGGTGGTGCCGGATGGGCAGGTGATGCTGCGCTTCGATTCCGAGCGCATTGGCCAGGTGTTCGACGCGCTGCTGGCCAACGCGGTGCACCACGGCGCGGGCCGAGGCGAGGTGCGCGTGGAGCTGAGCGCCTCGAAGACGCTGGTGACGGTGCGGGTGAAGGACGAGGGGCTGGGGTTCCCGGACAGCGAGCTGCCGCGCCTGTTCGAGCCGTTCCAGTTGCGCGCGGGCGACGGAGGCACGGGGCTGGGGCTGTACGTGGCCTCGGAGCTGGCGCGCCTGCACGGAGGCGCGCTGTCGGTGGAGTCCCGCGAGGGGCAGGGCTCCACCTTCAGCTTGCTGCTGCCGCGGGGCTGATCAGGCGCGCTGGGACTTCAGCATCCAGCCGATCATCTTGTAGAGCAGCCGCGCGCCCACGTTGCCGTCCCACTCGCTGCCCTCGGGATCCGGGGCCACCTCGGTCAGGTCGAAGCCGACGATGGTGCGCCCTGAGCGGACGACGCCGGCGATGAGGGCGTTGGCCTCGGGGAAGGAGAGCCCACCGGGCACGGGCGTGCCGGTGTGCGGGCAGAGCACGGGATCCAGTCCGTCAATGTCGAACGAGAGGTACACGTGCTCGGGCAGGGTGGAGACGATCTCATCCACCTGGCGGTTCCAGGGCACTCCGTCGAAGCGCTTGTTCTGGAGCGTGGCGTCGAAGAAGGCGCGGACGCGGCCGCCGGACTCCTCGATGAGCTGGTTCTCCTCCTGGCTCATGTCGCGGATGGCCACCTGCACGAGCGACTTCACGCCCGGCAGACGCTTGACGACGTTGTACATGATGGAGGCGTGGGACCAGGTGAAGCCCTCGTAGGCGTTGCGCAGATCGGCGTGCGCGTCGAGGTGGAGCACGCCCAGGCCGGGGTACTTCTCGGCGTGGGCCTGGATGATACCGTAGGAGATGGAGTGGTCCCCACCGACGGCTCCCACGAGCTTGCCCTTGTCCAGCCAGAGCTTCGTAGCGCGGTAGACGGACTCGTTCATCTTCTCGCAGAGCGAGTTGACCTCGGCGGCGGCGGCGAGCAGCTCGGTATCGTCCTGGCGCACACCGCCGGCCTCGATGACGACCTGAGCGCGCTCCTTGGCGCGGGTGTTCCACAGGCGCAGCTCCTCGGACTCGGGGAGCATGGCGATGCCGCGCTCGTACGGGCGGCCCGTCTCCACATCGAAGAGGTCCACCTGGCGGCTGGCGTCGAGCACGGCGGCGGGGCCTTCGGAGGTGCCTCCGCCGTAGCTGGTGGTGGCCTCGAAGGGCACGGGGACGAGGACCACGTGCGCCTCATCGGGCGAGTGGGGGAGACCGAAGATGCCGGAGTCCGGTGACGCGGCGGCGCTGGGATCGAAGTGGGTAGCCATGGCGCGGCGCAGAATAAGAGGCTGGCCCCGCTTGGCAATGGCCTCGTTTCAGCGAGGGTTACTTCCAGTCCAGAACGAGCTTACCCACCGTGTCGTTGCGCGCCAGGCGCCCGAGCGCGTCGCGGATGTCCTGCATGGGCACTACGGCGTCGATCACGGGCTTCAGGGCTCCCGAGCGGAACAGTGGCAACAGGTGGCGCTCGGCGGCCTGGGCCAGGGCGATCTTCTCCTCCAGCGAGCGGCTGCGGAGCACGGTGCCGGTGATGCGCAGCCGCTTCATCAGGATGACCCCCAGGTTGAGCTGTGCCCGGTTGCCTGCCACCAGTCCCACCATCATCATCCGGCCCTGAGGCGCGAGCGCATCCAGCGTCTCGGGCACGTAGTCTCCGCCCACGAGGTCCAGCGCTAAGTCCGCTCCTCTGCCTCCCGTGGCCTCGCGCACGGCTTCCGCGAAGCAGGGTGGAGTGGCCTCCACGAGTACGGTCCGCTCGACGCCCCATTCCCGGGCACGCTCCAGCTTCGTGGCATTGCGGCCCGTGCCCACCACTCGCGCTCCCATCGCCCGGCAGAGCAGTGCCGCCGCGGCCCCTACGCCGCTGGCCACCGCGTGCACGAGCACGGTTTCTCCCATCCGCAGGCCGCCCTGGAGCACGAGCGCATCGAAAGCAGTGAGGTACACCTCGGGCAACGCGGCGGCCTCGGTGAAGTCCATGCCTTCGGGCATGGGCAGCGCCTCTCGCTCATGGACCGTGACCTGCTCGGCCCAGGCTCCACCGCCCACCAGTCCCATGACCCGGTCCCCCGGCCGGAAGCGGCGCACGCGCGGGCCCACGGCGAACACTTCGCCGGCGTACTCCAGACCGGGGATGTCCGGCGGAACATCGGGTGGGGCGGCGTACTGGCCTTTGACCTGAAGCAGGTCCGCCCGATTGAGCGCCGTGGCCCGCACGCGGACGAGCAGCTCGGAAGGTCCGGGCGTGAGGTCCGGACGTTCCTCGAAGGAGAGGACCTCGGGACCGCCAGCGCCTGTGGTGCGGAACACGTGCATGGGAACCTCGTCCGGGCTTGTCTGCCCCGGACGCAGTATTCACTAATCAGAGCGCCTTAGCCGCTGCCACCACCGGACCGAGTAGCTGGGCAACAGAAGCCACCAGCTCGGCAAGCTGTTCGGGCCGGCCTTCCGGCTGGCTGGCCCGGAAGCGCGCCCACTTCTCGAGGCTCCAGGGGCTGCGGCCGAACTCTCCCGAGGCCAGCCGCGCCGTGAGCCCCAATGAGTCACCCCGCGAGTCGAAGGCCAGCTTCAACGCCCGGGGTAGCAGCGCTGGATCCATCGGCGCGTACTTCGACAGCAGGTACACGTCGAAGAGATCCTTGGGCCGGAAGCGACCGGGCCCGCGCTCGAAGAGCCCATGGACCTTCCAGGCGAACAGCGTCTCCGGCCGGCAGGCGAGCACGCGCGCCGGTGGCCCCTCCTGCAGCGGATGATCCATCCACAGGGCTGGAGGATCCATCGGGTCTCCGAAGCCGGTGTCGATCCGCAGCTCGAAGGGCTCCGAGGTGCCGGGCATGTCCACGGCGGCGAGAATGCGCACGCCGGGAAAGGCTGTCTCCGCCCAGATCACCTCGGAGCGCAGCGCGCCCAAGCGCATCCCGTCCCCGGCGTCGAGCCGGCAGATGGACTCCATCCGCGCCACGGTGGCCGCCGCGTCGAAGGCGAACCGCGCCAGGAAGTCGATGTCCTCGACCTGGCGCGGCACCGGCCCGGTCCACAGCCGCATCATCATTCCGCCCCGGAGCACGAACTCCTCCACATGGGGCGAGAGCGCCACGCGCCGCAACAGGCCCATCGCGGCGCGCAACGGGAGCGAGGTGCTCATGTCAGCACCTCGCCCCAGCCGTGATCGAGCTCCAGGTTGGAGTCATACACGGTGTACTCCCGCAGCGGGTACGAGAGGGGCAGCCCCGTCTCGGCCAGGTCCCGCAGCAGGGCTGTGAAGCGGGCCTCCGCGTTCGTGCGCCCCAGGCCCCACACTCGGAGCGTGACGAAGCGCTCGGAGGCACCGTCTGCCCGCACCTTGCGCGCATTGCGCGACAGGTGCGCGCCGTGCCGCGAGCAGCGGGCCTGCAGCGTGTCGAGGTCAGCGCCCACGGGTGGCAGCGTCACCTTGACGTGAAACTCGAAGTAGTTCGCTGGCTGTGCCTGAGCCACCGCGTCGTCCTCGGGGATGTCGCGGTTGGTGCCCAGTGCCTCGAGCTTGAGCCGCGTCACCTGGAAGCCCTCCACCGTGAGTGTGCGCGCGTACGCCCGCACCTCGTCCAGTGCCTTCTGGAGGGAGCCTTGGTGGTACGAGGCCGTCATCGGCTGCAGCCGCGCCGCGTCATGCCCCAGCTCGATGAGGATGCACTTCATCCTCACCGCGCCGCAGAAGTCCCGGAAGCGTTGAAGGTCCTCCGTGGAGCGCGCCGCGATCGTCACGTGGGCCTCGTAGGCCCCGCCGGGAGAGGATGTGGGAGTGATAGAGAGCGCGAGGGTCATGGGAGTGGACCTCCTGGCGCCTACGACGACTCGGGCCTCCAGTTCCAGACAGCGGGCCGCCCGGTGTTCTCGGGGAGCAGGCTGCCGTCCACCTTGTCCGTCCGGACGTACTTGGTCAGGAATTCCACGCGCATGCCGGCCCCCGTCCGCCGCTCCATCCGCCAGATGGCGCCCTCGACGGGATCCACCGCCCCGTGGAAGCCGCCTCCGCGCAGCCGTTCCATCGCCGCCTCGATGCTCAGTGCGCCGCCTTCGTGGATGATGCCGGGCGTCACGAAGCCGCCGGCCCGGGTGCGCACCACCAGCTCGTGCCAGGGCAGCCGCTCGCGCTCGCGCATCAGATCGAAGCAGACGAAGGGCTCATGGGGCAGCGTGTAGCGGGTGCTGTGTGCCAGGGCCAGCCACTCGCCGACGAGGCGCTCACCGGGTTGGAGCGTGGCGAGGAAGCGATGAGCATTCGCGGCGACCCAGGCAGCCCAGAGCCGGCGTGACTCGTTGGGAGAGTTCGCCGCGAGGCGGCCCTCGCGTCCCAGGGCGACGATCGTGTCCCCGAGGCGGGCTGCGGCCACGCAGGAGCCATCGAGCTTCTCGAGCACCACCACCTGATCGTTCGCGTTCCGGGTGCGTTCGGTGCAGAGGCGCGCGAGCGCGGGGGCCAGGTGCCGATCCGCCGGGCCCGTGCGCGAGCCGGGCAGGTGAGGAATCGAGCCGTAGGCCTTGCCGCCGAGAGGGCGAAACTCTGGATCCGTGCCGAGGTGCACCGCCCAAGGTTAGCACCCAAGGGCCAGCCGTCCGTCGAGGCTCGTCAGTTGGCCTCGTTGAACCGCATGGGTACGTTGATGGCGAACTCAGGGTCGTTCTTGTTCAGGGGGAACCGCACGGTCTTCGCGCGGTTCTCCAGGCACTTGGCCAGTGCTGGCACCACGGAGGCGGGTGCCGTGACCTTGGCTTCACGCACCTCACCTGAGTTCTTGATCGTCAGCTGGAGCGTCACCCGGCGGTCCGCGGGAAGTTCGGAGCGGAACTGATCTCCACAGGAGAGGATCTTGGCGGAGGACTTGCTCAAAGTCGCGCGAACTGACTGCGAGGTCAGCTTGATAGGCACGGGGGTGGGCTTGGGCTTCACCACAGGCTCGGTCGTCCCGTCGGGAGGCGGCGTGGGCGTCGGCGCTGGAGCAGCGACAGGCGGGGTGGGAGCCTCAAGCGGGGTGGCAGGCTCTGGTGCTTCCGCGACGGGCTCCGGGTCCACGGCAGGAGGCGCCACGACCACCGGAGGGGGAAGAGGAGGCTGAGACAGGAAGTACCAGGCTGCACCGCCGCCCACCGCGAGCAGCGTCACCGCGGCCAGTGCCAGGAGCGCCACGGTCATCCCCGCGTTTCGTGGAGGCGCGGGCGCAAGCGTGGGTGCAGGCGCGGGCGTAGCGGTGGCGACGGGCGCGGTCACAGGGGCGGGAGGCGCCTGGGGCACGGGACTGGGAGCCGCGCCGAAGAACAGCTCGGTGGTCCGGGCTCCAGAGCCCACGGCGGGGATCGACTGGCCCGGGTTCGACGGCCGGACCAGCGTCTTCTCGTGCCCGATGCTCTCGTTCGGCTGCTCGAGCACTCCCAGCGCGTTGAGCTCGGAGAGCGAGGGAATTTTCGTCTTGCGCTCTACCTCGGCCGGGCCGAACAGGCCCTGCATGTATTGGGAGAGCTGCGAGCTGCCCGGCATGGAAGGCGTCGAGCGGAGGAACTCCTCCAGGTCAGCCCGCATCGCGGAGGCGCTCGGGTAGCGGTCCTCGCGCTGGCGCTCCAGCGCCTTCATGATGATGCGCTCCAGGGCCGGGGGCAGCTCCGGGCGCACGGCGCTGGGCGGCGGAATGGGCTGGGCCATCAGCGCCAGGAGCACGCCAATCTCATGGTCCCGCTCGAACACCCGGCGGCCGGTGATCAGCTCGTGGAAGGTGATGCCCAACGAGAACAGATCGCTGCGCGCATCGATGGGCTCGCCCCGCGCCTGCTCGGGGGACATGTATCCCCACTTGCCCTTGAGCAGCCCGGGCTGCGTCTGCGTCACCCGCGAGGAGGCCTTGGCGATGCCGAAGTCGAGCACCTTCACGGTGCCTTGGAAGGTGACGAGGATGTTGGACGGGGAGATGTCGCGGTGGACGAGCTCCACCAGCCGGCCTTGCTCCTGATAGCCGTGGGCGAACTCCAGCCCCTCGAGCGCCGAAAGCATGATGCGCGCGGCGATGGGAATGGGCACCGGCTGGCGCTGCTGCCCGGCGCGGGCCACCACCATCTCCAGATCCTCACCCGCCAGGTACTCCATGCAGATGAAGTAGCGGCCGTCGGCCACTCCCAGATCGGTGATCTGCACGATGTTCGGGTGGTGCAGGCGCGCCGCCAGCCGCGCCTCGTCCAGGAACATGGCGATGAAGTCCTGGTGCCGCGAGAAGTGATCGAGCATGCACTTGATCACCACGTCGCGCTCGAAGCCCTCCGCCCCCAGCTGCTTGGCCAGGAAGATCTCGGCCATGCCTCCTTCCGCCAGCTTGCGGATGAGCAGGTACTGGCCGAACCGCCGCGGTGCCGTGGGCTGGACCGGGGGATAGACGCCTGAGGTTGGAACCGTCACCGTTCGCTCCGGAGGGGGCGCACCCAGTATGCCTCACCCTGCTCCGAGACGAGACGGAACACCAGCACCTGGGCGGGTGGCATCCGCTGAGAGAACCGGCCCTTGGCATCCAGCGTCACCGGCTGGCCGTTGACGAACAGCCGCGAGCCAATGGGCGCCACGCCCTCCACGGGCACTCCCGTGGAGCCCACCCGCTCTCCGGGCCGGGGGCGGCTCACGGCCAGCCCCCGCCGGGAGTTGTCGTACACCAGCTCGAGCTTGTTCATCCGGCCGCCGGTGAGTTCCTCGCCTCCCGCGCCCAGCGCCGCCACGTACCAGAGGTAGTTGCCCTCCTTGAGCGCGCCAGGCTCCAGCGTGTACTCCGTGCGGCTCGCGGACCGCTCCAGCAGCGGCGTCTGCGGGTTGTTGGCGCGGTAGATGCGGATCCGGTACGAGCGGGCCCCCTCCCGGGCATCGAAATTGAAGTGCAGCGAGGGAACCGCACCCTGGAAGTAGATGGAGGCCTTGAGCCCCGTCTCGAGCACCTCGGCCCGAGGGCTCTTTCCCGACAGCGAGGACAGGCCGCGATCGGGCTGGAAGCGCGCCGAACCCTGGGCACGAGCGGCGCCATCCTGCGCGAGAAACCGCCAGTGCAGCTCGCCCTTGGTGGGGGCAGTGACACGCACCCAGCGCGGGCCTACGCGCCCGGCGAACAGCGTCTCACGGAAGGCCGAATCATTCGCCACTTCCACCCGGAGCGGCTCTCCGGAGGACTCGGGGACCTGGATGCCCGCCTCGGTGACGTTGTCGGAGAACACGCGCGCCTTCGCATTGGCGGCCAACACGAGCGCGGGCGCGGGCTCCGGAGCGGCCTGAGGCGCGGCGGCAGCCCGGTTCATTCCATCTCCCGCCTTGAGGACGGTGGTCTTCCCGTCCGCCACCAGCTCGAGCTGGCCGGTGAGCACCGTCACCGTGGAGCCCTCTTGCGGACTGCTCACCGAGAGAGCCGTCTGCTCGGTGACCTTGAACTCCATGTCACCCTTGCTGTCGGTCAGCTTCAGGGTGTGCTGGCCTCCCGTGAACTGGAGCTGCGCCTTGCCCCGGCTGAGCTGCAGAGCGTAGGTGCCCTGTTCGCCCTGGCGCGAGGCGGCGGTGAGCTTCCCCGCGGTGTCTCCCGCCAGGCGCACCTGCAGGTCCTTGGAGGTCAGGCGCGCGGAGCCCTGCGCAGGGATCTCGAAGGAGGCGCCAGTGCCCAGCTCCCGCGTCTGATCAGAGGAGACCTCGGTGAACGCGGCCTCCTGAGCGCCTTTAACGCGGGCCTTGCCGCCCAGGGGCTTGAGGACGAAGACGATCTCCTCCGCGACGGCCACCGGAGCGGCAGGGGGCTTGGGCTTGCTGAGGGTGAACTCGATCTCGTCGGTGACCGCGATGGGGACAGGCGCTCCCCTCGAGTCGACCACGGTGATCTCTCCGTACTCGAGCGTCAGCTTCGGCTTCTCGGCGCGAAGGTCGAACACCATCTCCGCGGCCGTGACGATCTCCGCCTTTCCGAAGCGTCCCCGGACGGTGAGGCCGCTGGGCACATCCGCCGGTGCAGTGGAGACGATCTGTCCCTCTTCCAGCTCCAGCGTGAGCGCTCCGGGCACACCGTCGATCCGGAAGCGGCTGCCTTCACTGACGCGCACTTCGACGCCGTTGACGTACCGCACCCGCGCTGTGCTGGCGGGCCCGGTGGTGAGCAGGTCTCCCTTGTAGAGCTGCTGCCCGACGCCTGCCGCTCGCGTGTCCGAGCCCTGCTGCACGGAGACCTGCCCCTGGGTCTGAATGAGCGTCGCCAGGCTGGGACCCGTGGGCTCCTTCTTACAGGCCCAGAGCACGAGGATCAGCGGAAGGGTGAGGGAGAGGGCGCGCAAGGCTCAATTCTCCACGGGAGACAGGTCGACGTAGAACAGCGCCTGATCGCCAGCGCCCACGTCGACGACCTTCGTCTGCGAGACATAGCCTCGCGCCTCGAACGTCACGTGGTAGCGCCCGGCGGGAAGCCGGAATTCGAAATCTCCCGAGGAACGGGCCTGCGTCCGGCGCTTGGTTTCGGCGATCTTCAGCGTGGCCTGGAGCGGGCTGCCCTGGGTGGAGCGGACCTTGCCACGCATCCACGCCAGCGCCTCCACGGTCTTCTGCATGACGGCCTCGAGAGAGGCCTCGCCATGAGAGGGCACGACGACCAGCTCTTCCAGAGGCCGCAGCCCAGCCCCCACGAGCTTCAAAGCCACCGGCCCAGGCCCCACCGCTGGCAGCACGAACTGGCCATCCGCGTCGCTCCGGGCGAGCACCTGGCCGCCGACCTGCACTTCCACATCGGCGATGGGAACCTTCGGGTCCGTCGCGCCGCCGGGACGGATGATCCGGCCGCGAATGGTGCCTGGCCCCGGAATGCGCTCCAGCGGCAGCAGGACACTGGTCTGCCCACCCGCGGGCAGGCGCACCTTCTGCTCTTGCGGCCGGTAGCCCTCCGCCGAGGCCTTGATGGCGACCCAGCCCTCGGGCAGGCCCTCAGCCCGGAACGCCCCACTCGAATCCGGGGTGAGCGGCTTGTCGTCGATCTGGACGCGCAGCCCCTTCAGCGTCCCGGCCGGGCGCGGCAGCAGGGTGATCAGCACTGAGCCAGTGGCACTTCCCGCGGGCTCGGCGGCCACCGCCACCGTGCTCAGGAGCATCAGCGCAAGCAGGAACGTGAGCAGTCTCATGGCCCCGCGCCTCCGGACAGCGGGAGCTGATACCCCACGCCCAGTGACAGGCCTCCGAGGTTGCCGCGCACCTTGCCTTGTCCCGGTGCCTGGGCCCACTGGACCGCTCCGATCAGCCGGCCTCGTCCCAGGCTCCACCCGAGTCCTCCGCCCACCGCGAGCACCACTCCGTTCGAGCGGAGGTCTTGCTCGGGAGCATTCTCCACGTTCACCAGCTGAACCTCTCCGCTCATGCTCAGGAGGCCCGCACTGGCGTCCGCGAAGAGCAGGCCCCGGCTCAGGAAGGGTTGGCTCCAGCGAGCCCCGAGCCTCGCGCTGAAACCCCGCAGGGTGAACGCGGACTCCACCAGCGGCGCTCCCGATGGAGAGATGCGCTGGGTCTGCCGCAGGTTCTGCCGGAACTCGAGCTGCAGCAGCGCCTCCAGCGGAAGATTTGCCAGGCGCAGCGAGCCTTCCGCCCGGATTCCGAGGCCATTCGACAGCGCCGTGTTGCTCTGCGCGAACGCCAACAGCCCCACCGTGGGCTGCCACGGCCTGCCGTGGCTCGGCACCTCCAGCGTGCCCGAGGCCACGACGGGATGGCCCTCCGCCTGAAGCTGGAACGAAGCCGTGCCGCCCGACTGCCCAGACGCCGGTGAGAAATAGAACCGGTAACGGCCGTCCCCCAGCGCCTCGGGTCCCCGCAGGGTGCCGCCTGGAGAGCTGCCCACAACTTGGAGCCCGTCTACCGGGTTGCCCCATTCGTCCACGAAGTGGCCGACGACGACGAGCTCTCCGTCTTTCGAGGGCGCTGGCTCGACGACGGCCTCCCCGCGCACGGGCGTGCCTCCCTGGAGCCGCAGCTCGGCCTGGCCCTGGAGGTCTCCCGCCTGGACGCGCAGCGCCACGGCCTTCTTCGCGCCAAAGGCGTTGGGCGGCAGGATCCGCGCGCGCCGTCCGCCGCTCTCGGCGTCGAGCGAGCCCAGGTCGGCCGTAAACGTCGCGGGAGGCGCGGGCAGGGGATTTCCCTTGGCGTCGTAGCCCACGGCCTCGACGGTGATGGGCTCGGTGGAGCCCGCCGTGAAGTGAGGCGAAGAGAAGGTGACTGCAAGCCGCGTGAGGGGCCCTGGCTTCGGCTCGAGCTGAACCGTGGAGGGCCGCTCCGCGTCCGCCGCGGTGGCCACCGAGAGGATGACGGGTGTCTCCACGCGCTCCGGGCCGGTGTAGAGGACTTCGAAGGTGGAGCCATCCTTCGGCTCGATCGGGCCCAGCGTGCCCTGGTCCACGCTCACGGCGACGGGCGGCAGGGCCGAGGCCGGGTTGCCCCGCTCATCCACGACGAAGCCCTGCAGCCGGATGGGCTTCTCCCAGCTGGGGGCCTCGCTGGGTACGACAACCCGGACGCGGGCGAACTGGGCCCCGGGCAGTGGCAGCTCCTGCGTGCTGCTGCGCCCCGAGCGGTCAACCGTGGTGACCTGGGCGCTGGTGATTCCCGGTGGAACCTCCACGGGCACGCTCGCGGTGCCATCAGCTCCTGCCACCACGGGCCCGAACGAGACACCGTCGATGGAGACACGGACCTTCGCGCGTGCAGGTGCCTGGACACGCAGGAGCTGCTTTCCGTGCACGGGCAGCGAGAACCAGCCCACCGTGCCAGCCTGCGCACCGGACTTCACCACGGCATGGAACAGAGCCACCTGGGGACCTTCCTGCGAAGGCGCACGGTAGGTGGCGGTGAGCACGCCGTCCCTGGAGGCCACGGGCTCGGAGACGGAGCCCACGTTGACGCTCAGCGAGAGGCGGGCGCCCCGCAGCGGACGGCCCGTGTCATCGAGCACCCGGAGCTCGATTCGAGCACTCTCCCGCGAGGTGACGAAGGGCTTGTCGGAGCGCAGCGCGACGGTCTGACCGCTCAAGGTCAGGACCATGAGAGTGAGTGCTGCGGCCGACATGGTATCTAGCGATCGTTCCTTTCGCCCCGCGTCAGTCTACGCAATCGCGATCGGGAGCGCGAAGCGACTGCCAGCAGCGCCAACCACGGCAGGAACTGGCTCGGCAGAGCGCCAGTCTGGCAGCCACAGCCGACGTCCACCGCCAGGTCATCCTCCCACCCGAGGCTCAGCTGCTTCTCCTCGGTGAGCGCGGCACCTTCCAGGGTGGTGTACCAGGCGGTGAGGCTGACGGCCTTCTCCATGCTCAATGCGGCCTGTCCCTGGAGCTTCACGGTCCGTGTCACGCCGGGCTCCAGCGCTGGGAGGTTGATCTTGTCATCGACAGGTCCGAGCGGCTCGCCGTCGAGGTGCGCCTCGCGTCCGGTCAGCGCCGTGGTCTCCAGCCAGAGCAGGCCCTCGGGGATGACCTGGTTGCCGGTGTTCGAGAGCGTCACCTCGAACTCCACCAGCGCACCGGGCATGGCCTTGGCGCCCTCGGGTTTGGCCTGGACCCCCAGATGCACGTCGGGAGGCAGGCAGTCGGGGGTGATCTCCGCGAACACCTCTCCTCCCG
>DASVVJ010000330.1:0-13565 GCA_036389955.1 Myxococcaceae bacterium | reverse complement strand
GGAGAGGCGGGTTCTCGCGCATTCCGTATTTGCAACTTGATTACTTTTGGATCGCTATGTCATTTATGGACCGTCGCATCCGCGACCCCTACCTCCAAGGAGCTCTCCATGAAGACGCGGTCCTCTCTCACCAACGCCCTGCACTACCCGGCCCTGGCGCTTCTGCTGGTTGCCTGTGGCGGGCCGGTGCCGCCCTCAGAGGAGAGTTCCTCCGAGGAGGCCCTGGCCTCGTACCTGGAGGGCGAGCCACTGACCTGCGAGCCGCTGGATGCGGAACTGGCCGAGGAAGCCTGCTTCCACGGCGAGAATGGCCCCTTCAAGGAGGTCAGCGCGGCGGCGTTGAACAACCCCCTCATCCCCAACGTCAACCTGCCCCACACCGCCTACAACATCACCCTGCCTGTCCACTCCACTTTCGGCTACGCGGGGTCAGTGACCTACCGCCCCGTCGAGGACGGTGAGTACGCCTTCTTCCTGTCGCGCCACCGGGCCTTCAAGATCTACGACGGAACGACCGTCGTCTCCCGCGAGTGCTCCTACACCATCGGCGACACCACCTGCGCCAGCCTCCGCCGGATGGTGACGGCCGACCTGGAGGCCGGAAAGGTCTACCGGCTGGAGTTCAAGGCCGTGCGCTCGGCGAACGCCTCTTTCACCCTCATCGTCGAGGAGGCCGCGCACCACCACGAGGAGGAGGAGCCGCTGCCTTAGTATTTGCATCACAGTTGCATTAGCAACCACGCAGAGATAGGAAGGGGGTATGCGCTTGCCCCTTCCTCTTCCCGTACTGGCTTCGGCCTGCGCGGCGCTCGTGGCCTGCGGAGAGCCCGCACCGCTGCCCGAAGAGCCCACGCCCCCCCAGCAGCAGACGGACCCCTGCGCGCCCAACGGCCACATTCACCGCGAGCCCACGGGTGACTGGTGCCACTGCGACCGCGGCTACATGGCCGCGGCCGAGGGCCTGGCCTGCCAGGTGGACCCCCACTACAAGCCGCGCGACGACTTCGACTTCGGGGATGAAGGCGAACACGCCTGCTGGCACGTGGACAACGGCCCCTACGCCACGGTGACGGCCTCGGCGGACCGCCTACCGCGCGTCGATGCCTTCCACACGCTCTACACGGTGAACCTGCTGCCGGTGGACGGCGTGCACTCCGGCACCTTCCAGTTCAAGGCCTTCGCCACCGGCGACTTCATCGTCTACATGAACCAGAAGGTCCACCTCACCGTGCGCGAGGGCGAGCGGGTCATTCCCATCGTGGCCGAGCAGTCCTCGGAGGCTTGCGCCGGCATCCAGCACATGGTGGGCCTGGAGCTGACCGACAAGGTCACCTACACGTTCACGCTCGGCCCCACCCCGCTGCCCCAGCTGCGCATGGTCACCGAGTTTCTGCCGTGACACGGCCGTGGCGCACAACTCTATTGCAACTCAGTTGCGTTTGATCAATTGGTGTCCGTACCGGGGAGGGACGAGCGCCAGCAGGTGGCGCCGCGCCACTCACGGCTCACGGAAGGGAACACACACCATGAAGATGACGATGCGAACTATCTGGGGCGCGGTAGTGGGAATGACGCTGGCGGCCTGCGGGCCCACCGGCGCGCCGGAGCAGGTGGAGCCTGAGCAGCAGGCGCAGGGGCTGGAGGCCGGCTGCACCGCTCTGGGCCCGGAGATGCTCGAGCACACCTGCGAGCACGCCACCCTCGGGCCCTTCGCCTCCGTGACGGCGAGCGCCACGGACACCTTCACCAGCACCAGCCCCAACATCAACTCCACGCACAAGTACTACACAGTCACTCTGCCGGGCTCTGGGACCTCCTACACGGGCACGGTGAAGTTCGTCCCCGGTTCCACGGGCTCGTGGGCCTTCTTCCTCTCTCAGGACATCCCCATCACCGTGAAGGACTCCAGCGGCAACACGCTGACAGCGGCGCTCACGGACGGCCTCTCGGGGTCCACCTGCACGCTGACGAAGGCGGTGGTCTACAACCTCACCAAGAGTGCCACCTACCGGGTGACGCTGGGGACAGCCTCCGGGCCCACGGTGGGTGTGAGCACGGAGCGGGTGGAGGACTACCGCGTCTATTACTTCCAGGACGCGGACTCGGATGCCTACGGCAACACCAACGTCTTCCAGCTGACCGCTTGCACGCCGCCCACCGGCTACGTCACCGACGACACCGACTGCAACGACGCCAATGCCAGCATCCGCCCGGGCGCCACGGAGATCCCCGGCAACGGAGTGGATGAGAACTGCAACGGCTCCGACGCCAGCTAGCACGTCATGACCGGGGCACCTGGCTGCCGTCGGGTGCCTCGGTTTTTCCCTCACCTCGAGGTCCCCCGCGATGCGCCGTCTCTCCCTCTGTCTGGCCCTTGCCGCCTGCTGTGCCCTGCCGCTGATGCCGGGCTGTGGTGGCGATGACCCCAAGCCTCAGCCTGCTCCGGACGCGGGGCTCCCCCCGGACGCCGGGCTACCTCCGGACGCTGGAGATCCAGGTAGGGGCGGTGGTGACGGAGGCGTGCCGGACGGTGGTTCAGGTGACACCACCGCGCCCACCGTCACGTCCAGCGTGCCGGCCGAGGGAGCCACCGGCATCTACCCCGTGGAGATCTATTACCGCACCACCGGGCAGGCCGGACTTGCCGAGCGGAAGGTGCTCACCGTCCAGTTCAGCGAGCCCATGGATACCTCTCTCGCCCAGGCCACGCTCCATGACCTGACGGATACGTCGGTCCCCGCGCGGACCGTGGACGGGGTGTGGTCCCCTGACGGACGGACGCTGACCCTCACCGTGCTTCAGCCTGAAGAAGGCGGGCCCGCCCTCAGCGGGGAGACCTCCTACGCGGTGGACCTCCGCGGACTCAAGGATGTCTCCGGCAACGCGCTTGATGCGGCACACGCGGGGCTGAGCGATGGCAGGCTCGACTTCCAGACCAGTCCCGTCGACATGCTGCTCAACCATGCCTGTGGGCACACGCTGGTGGACAGCATCCTCTCCGTGACGGCGGCGGCCTCCACCACGGGCTCGGTGCCCCGCACGGACCAGACGCACAAGCATTACGAGGTGACCCTGCCCTCCAGTGGCAGCGCTTACGCGGGTCATACACGCATGCGCCTGGCCCCCGAGACGAACTTCGTCTTGTTCCTCAGCCGCGACGTCTCCATCACCTTGCATGATCCCGCGGGGGATGTGGCTGTCCCCGCCACCCGGGAGCCAGCACCCGCCGTCTGCGCGGGTATCACTCACAAGGTGCTCTTCACCTCTCCGCTCGGCCCCGAGGTGCGCGCAACCTTCACCCAGCCGGAGGAGAAATTCCGGTTCATCCTCGAAGAGTCTTTCTGACGAGGGGCGGAGGGGGACGCGGCCCAGCGCGTTCTACTGCCCAGCGGGCTCCCAGCGGGCCGTGAAGCCGGAGTGCCGCCGCACGTTGACGACGAGCGCGCGGTGCACCTGGCTCTCGGTAGGGACTGTTACGGGACCTGCGCCGGCCGCCACCTCCAGGCGGTCGAAGTGCGTGCCCGAAAACCAGGCGTGTGGTCTGGGCTCCACGATGAAGAGCCCACCCTCGTCCAGCTCCACCTCGGTGGGCACGAACTCCACGCGCTGCAGTTCCACGGGCGGCGGGAAGTCCAGTCCTGCCCGGAATGCCACCGTGAACTCCTGGCGCGATGCCGTTCCCTCCAGCAGCACCGAGTGCCCACCAAGCGACGCTGCCTCCGCGTCCACCGCCGCGCTCGCGGGCTGGAGCAGCAGGGAGAAGGAGCGCGCTGTCCCCGCGATGCCTGGCGACACCCCCAGCACCTGCGTGGTGCCTTCGCCCGCCAGAAGATCGAAGACGACTTCCCGATCCCACTCTCCCAGCACCCGTCCGCCTGAGAAGAACGTGTCGTGTGCGTGTGCGGTGGGAAGCAGCAGTTCGCCCAACCCATGCCATACGCGGCTCGCGGTGGTGCCCGCCAGCGGCGAGGCATTCTCGAAGAGATAGATGGGCCCCAGCAGCATCCGCGCCGCCGTCAGCTCCACGCGCCAGCCCGTGTCCGTGGTGAAGTACCCTACCCGGGTCTCCCCAGGTGCCAGCGCCGTGCGCAGTCCCATCTGAAACGTCACCGCGCGGCCGCCTGTCCCGGCCAGGCCGCACCGCAAGCTTCCCAGGCCGCCCAGGAGCGAAGCCCCGAGCAGCTGGGCGAAAGCACGGCGCGTCATACGCAGTGGAGCAGTCATGGACGAGCCTCCTCGAAGTCCAGGTACACCGTCAGCGTGCCTCGCACCGTGCGCGGAGCCCCCGCCGAGAAGTGCCGCGTGGCCAGCAGCGACGCGGGCGCCTCCGGTCCCCGGAAGTTGGACACATAGTTGAACTCGGACTCGCGCCAGCGCGCGTCCAGCAGGTTCTCCACCGTCACTCCCAGCTCCATGGCATTCCAGCGGCCCCGGAGCGCCGCGTCGAACAGGAAGATGGGAGCACTGAAGCGATCCAACGGCAGCGGCTTGGGGCCAATGGCGCTGTGTCCCACCGCGACGTTCCACCCCACCCGCTCGCCCACCAGCACGGCCTCACCGCGCCAGGAGGCATCCAGCCGGCCGAGAAGCTGTGGAATGTAGGGCATCACCGTGCCCTCGAAGAGCTTCCACGGAGAGGCTCCCGGCGCTGGCAGTGACGCGCGGGCCCAGGCAACGCTGGCCTGAACATCCAGCCGCTCGTCCATCATCACCCGCGCCAGCGCGAACGCGCCCACTCGCTGAGAGGCACCCACGGGCTGGTTGCGCCCGGCCTCCTCGTCGAAGACCAGGTCCTGGGAGACACGCGTGGCGAAGACCGCACCACGCGCCTCCAGCGTGAGGGACTCGCCTTGCACCGTGTAGCCCAACCCTGTCTCGGCGGCGGTCACCCGTGCGAAGGGAGCGAACTCGGCATCGGACAAGGCCGCGGCATCACTCGAGCGTGCGCCCATGCCCGCGCTGGTGAGCCACGAGAGGCGGGGCGTCAGCCGCACCTCGGCGGACAGCCGGGGGCTGAAGGTGAAGCCGTATGCCTCGATGGCTTCCGAGGGGATGCGCTCACCCTGCCGGTCCTCGGTGGGCCGGTTCTCGTCCTCGACGCCAAAGAGGAAGCTGTCCACCCGTACGCCGCCTCTCAACGTAAGCCAGGGGCGCGGCGCGGCCTTTCCAGCTACATAGGCGCCCAGGTTCGTCACCCGCACCCGATTGTCGAAGAGGGTGCGGTACGGCGCGCCGCCCCGGTCTCTCAGCCGCCGCGAGCGCGTGCTCACATTGTCGAAGCGGGCCACGTAGCCCAACTCCAACGGTTGCGGCTGTCCGGCCCAGGTCACCCCGGGCGTGTAACGGCCACGCAGTCCCAGCGTGGTGCCGGTGTAGAACTGCTCCGTATTGTCCCCACGCTGAGACTCTCCCTCGGGCGGCTCATCATTGAGAAAGCCCGTGAAGTTCTCGCGGATACGCATCTGCCGCAGCAGCACGAAGGCCTGCTGGGTGAGCCGTCCTCCGTGGCTCAGGCGCGTCACCAGCTCCGCCGAGCCCAGGTGACGCTGCACCGCGCCTCCCTGGTTCGGATCATACAAGCAGAAGAACTGGTCATCCTCCGACGTGCCGCACCCCAGCCGCCCCGCCACCTGGTCCGTCTCACGGATGACGCCCGCGGAGGAGAAGCGCGCTCCATAACTGGCACCGAACAGGCGCAGGCGCGCCTCGTCCCCCAGGCGCACCTCGCCCTGGGCCATGGCTCCCGCGTTGGCATAGGAGCGGTTGGGGCCAAATCCATGCCCCTGACGCAACAACAGCCCCACGAAGGTGGCCTCCCCCGTCTCCCGGGGCCCCCACACCAGCGACAGCCGACGCGAGGTGAAGCTGCCGTAGCTACCCGATACCTGCAGCCCGCGCCGCTTCAGCGCCAGCTGGTATTCCACCGTCCCCGCCACGCCGAAGTCCCCCTGCGCCGGATCATACGGCCCCTCCGTCACACGCAGCCCATCCACCAGCTCGGGAATGATGAAGTAGGTATCCGCGTAGCCGTGGCCGTGGGCATGTGACACCTCGTTGAGCGGCACGCCGTTGAGGCGAAACTCCACGTCCTTCCCCTCACCCGCGTTGAAGCCCCGGATGAACACCGTCTCCGCGTGCCCTTCGCCACCGTGGTTGGCCAGCATCACCCCAGGCGCGAGCAGCAGCAGGTCCGTCGCCGAGTTGCGGGGCACGTCCGCCAGTTGGCCCACCTGGATCTGAAAATCTCCGGCGGCCACGGGAGGCGGCCGGGCCCCCTGTCCCCGCACCAGGGTGGAGAAAACGGGGGGCTCGGGCGTTGACGAAGCCTCGGGTAGCACAGGCTCGGAGGATGGGAACTCAGCGGCGCCGGCAGAGGATGTTCCGGCGGGAGCCTGCACCACGGGAACTGGAGTGAGAGGCTGGAAGGTCACTGGGACATCCGCCTGAACCTCGACGGGTACTTCTCCCCTGCGGGCGGGCTGAAAGCGCCACCGCACGGCCGCCGCCATGGCTGCTTGATCGAACGCCGCACCCGCCGACTCCCGCACCTCCACGCGGGAGACCTCTCCCGCCGTGTCAATGGTGAGGCGCAACAGAACGGTGACGGGTCTCTCCAGCGGCCCCACGTCCGCCGGCATCACAGCAGGAGCAGTCTCCAGCGGCACCGGCGAGGTGACGGGCACCTCCACGGGAGCGGCACTCAGCGCCCACACCAAGACAAGGGGAGTCCACACGGTGAGCCCCAGATATCTCACCCCCGCTTGACTCGCAACTGTGTTGCATTTACTTCATGGAGGCATGAGCAATGTGGAAACGATACGAAGAGCAGGGCTCGGAGTGCTTGCGCTGGGAGTTCTGCTGGCTGGAGCCGCATGCTCTCCCGTGGCGATGGGGGAAGCGCGCGTGATGATGAGCGGCGAGGAGGGTGCCCAACGCGGTTACCCCGGCCACCTCTTCCAGGATGACTGGTCCGTACGCTTCACCAGGTACCTGGTCTCCGTCGGGGGCTTCACCCTCACCTCCGCTGCTGGCGAAACGGCCTCGTCGCCCAGACATGTGCTGGTGGATCTCCAGAAGGGAGACGTGGAGCTGGCACGGCTGAAGGAGCTGCCCGCTGGACGGTGGAGCGTGAGCTTCCAGGTACGGCCGCCGGATGACAGCACCGAGCTTCCGGACGGCAACGTGCTGGCCGAGGATCTGGCCCGGATGCGCTCAAGTGGCTACAGCTACTGGCTGGAAGGCGAGGCCGTGAAGGTGGGCGTGGGGGTCTACCACTTCGCTTTCGGCTTCCCGGTGAGCGCGCGCATGGTGGACTGCGTCAACGGGGCGGACGGAACGCTGGGGCTGGTGGTCCCGGAAAACTCCACCGCCGAGGCGGAAGTCACCATCCATGCCGAGCACATGTTCTATGACCGGTTGGGCACCCACCGGGGAGTGCAGCTGCGCTTCGACGCTTTCGCCGCCGCTGCGGGAGCCGACAAGATCATCAGCTCGGAGGATCTGGCCAGGCAGGAGATTCTCGACCTGCGGGGGATGAATGGCGAGGAGCTCAGCGACAAGGAGGGCAAGCCTGTCGTCTACGAGCCCGGGGCCTACGGGGTGAAGACGCTGTGGGAGTTCGTCAGCCAGAGCATCGTGGACCAAGCGCACCTCAATGGCGGAGGGGTGTGCGCCGTAGCTCCACTGCCTTGAGAGAGCGGGACGGCCGGTGCGGGCGGACCCGTCCGCTGACGGGGGGACCCGCACCGAGCCGAGGGACCCGCGACCTGTGTCCCCGCTGCTGTTCAGCCCGTGGGCAGATGAGAGAGCAGCTCGCTCAATTGCTCAATGCGAGCATCTCCGTCCAACCCGAGGCCCACGAAGCGGACCCCCGCGGAACCAGCGGCGCCCCTGTCGTAGCGTGAGTCACCCACCATCAGCGCCTCCGCGGCCGTAACGCCCAGCTTCTCCAGCGCGTACAGCACCAGGTCTGGCGCAGGCTTCGAGCGGGCCACCAGGTCCGCGCACGCCACGCTCTCGAAGCAGTCCGCCAGGTGCGCCGCCTCCAGCAACGTGGCGGCCAGCGGCGACACCGTGTTGGTTACCACCGCGCGCCTGAGCCCTCGCGCGCCCAGCGTCTCCAACAGGCCCCGGGCCTCGGGGTTCACCCACACGTGCCGCGCATACCGCGGGAAGTGCTCGATGTAGAAGCGGTTCAGCTCCTCTGGCGTGCACCGCAGGCCGAACACCCGCACGTCCGCTTCCGTGCCCTGGCCAAACGTGGGCTGAAACTCCTCCCGCGTCACCGGGCGCCCGCGGAATTGCGTTCCCGCGGCCGCCACCACGTGCTCCCACGCCTCCTCGCTCTTGAGGAGCACGCCGTCCATGTCGAACAGGACGGCCCGAAGCACCGCGCTCAAGGCTTCGGCGGCTCGGCGGCCTCACGCTGCGCGGCCACCTGCTTGCGCACGTCGTCCATGTCCAGCGCGCGCACCTTCGAGATGAGCTCCTCCAGCGCCGCGGCCGGCAGCGCTCCGGCCTGCTCGAACAGCAGAATGCCATCGCGGAAGATCATCAGCGTGGGGATGGAGCGGATCTCGAACGCCCCGGACAGCTCCGGCTGCGCGTCCGTGTCGATCTTCCCGAAGGTGATGTCCGTATGCTTGCCCGACACCTGCTCATAAATCGGAGCAAAGGCCCGGCACGGCCCGCACCACGATGCCCACCAGTCCAGCATCACGATGCCCTGCTTGCCGACGGTGTCCTTGAAGTTGTCCTTACTGATCTCGACCGTTGCCATCGATGGCCTCACTCTCGACTACTTCACGTCCAACAATTCCACTTCGAAGATGAGCGTCGAGTTGGGAGGAATCACCGAGCCGAACCCGCGTGAGCCGTACCCCATCTCCGGCGGAATGGTGAGCTTGCGCACGCCGCCCACCTTCATTCCCGCCACGCCCTTGTCCCACCCCTGGATGACCTGCCCCGCTCCGAGCCGGAAGGTGAAGCCCTGCCCACGGTCCCGGCTGCTGTCGAACTTGGAGCCGTTGGTGAGCGTGCCCACGTAGTGCACCGTCACCGACTTGCCCGCCGTCGCCTCGGCGCCAGTCCCTACCTTCACGTCATCCAGCTGCAGGCCCATTCACGGTCTCCACGGAAAGAGAAAGAAGCTTCACCTTAACGCGCCTGCCCGCCGTGCGCTGCTCCAGATGCACCGCGGCGCGGCGCCCTGTTCACTGCCAGGGAACCGCGCCGCTTGTGCTGCGCTGCTTGCCGCTCTGGACTTAGAACGTGCCGCCGATGTTCAGCGTGCCGCTGTACCGGCCGTTCTCGTTCAGACCGTCATCCACCCCAGCGAAGTCCTGGTCGAACAGGAAGTTGTAGTTCCCGCGCAGGTCGAAGGTGAAGTCACCGATGTGGGTGCGCAGACCGGCGCCCACCGGCACGTTACCCACCAGGTCATCGCTGAAGCCCGCCGCCTCGTTGCGGATGTTGTAGTCGCTGAAGCCGATGCCGCCCAGCACGTACGGCTGCACCGGAGCCGCGCCCAGGCCGAACGTCAGGGCCGCCTGGCCACCGTTGCGCACCAGGTCAGGACCGGTGCCGCCCGTGGCCGCATCCAGGTTGTTCACCGCGCCGCTGTAGCCCAGCTCGAGGCCGAACACCTTCGACGGCTTGATGGCCGCCGTCACGCCGTACGCGGCACCGGGGTTGATCTGCGGAGCCAGCGCGCCGGTGTAACCCTCCACACCGCCGCCCAGCATCACCGTCAGGCCGCGCATGTCGGCGTTCGACTCACGGTTCACATCCACTTCCTCGGCGTCCTCGATCGGGGTGAACGCATCGCTGGTCGCTGCGGCCGGCGGAGCCACGGTGTCAGCCGGCGGAGCCAGCTGCGAGTCGCTCTGGATGCCGCTGCCGCCGATGTCGCTGCTCTGGCCGCTCCAGCCGCTGCCGCCCGTGGCCGAGCCGCTCTGCACCGGCTGGCAGCGCAGCATGATGTCGCTGCTGGTGCCGGCGGTGCCGCTGCCGCCCCAGGCGTCCTTGTTCGCGTCTCCGTGGAAGCTCTGGTCCCCGCTCACATCACTGCCGCTGAGGTTGCTCTCCGTGCCGGCCATGCCGCTGCCGCCGATGGAGGAGTCAACCGGCTCGGACTCCATCGCCGTCAGGCTCTCATCCCCGACCGCCTGGCTGTCCAAGCTCGCCTGCGTGTTGCTCGGTGGGCAGTCCTTGTTTCCACCCGCCAGCGCCACACCGCCGTAGAGAAGCGCCGCGACCGCACCCACCAGAATCTTCGTCTTCATCCAACCCTCCGTTGTCGTTTGACCGACATGAAGGTTGGCCCCAAACCTCCTTCCGGCAAGGACCGGACCAGGGATCAGGACCCGCTAGTGCCCTCGCATGAAGAGCAGCCAGCCAGACAGGCCCGGCGCTCGAACAGGGCTTGAAGAACGAGCGTGCCGGGCCGTTTCGAACGCCTAGCCGCGCGTCCACTCCGAGCCGGTGACGACGGGCAATTGCATGGCGCGCTCGCGGTCCAGGTCCAGGTTGCCGATGTGCAGCGACAGCGGCGACTGCACCCACTTGTAAATGGACTGCAGGAACAGGCGGATGAACTTCTCCACATAGCCCTGCAGCCGCGCCTTCTCCACCTCGGGGAACATGGCGCTCAGGGCCTGCACCAGCTCGGAGGGCACCAGCTTCTCGCCCGCGAAGAGGTAGAAGCACGCGTCCAGAATGGGGAAAGGCATCAGCTCCTCCTCGCCCACCTGATTGTGCGCCAGCTCCGGGCCCGCGGGCTTGGCCAGCACCTTCTTGATGCCCTCGTAGCCCGTCTTCTCCTGCAGGTAGTCCAGCAGGTACATCACCACCGTCTTGGGCACGTTGGCGATGACGGCCAGCGCTCCCATCAGGTCTCCGCCGATGGTGGTGTAGCCCACCGCCTTCTCACTCATGTTGCCCGTCTGCAGGAACAGGCCGCCGCTCGAGTTGGACCAGTTCCACATGCGCTGGGCGCGCAGCCGGGCCTGGATGTTCTGCTCGGTGACGGCGGTGACGGCCTGGTCTCCCAGCATCTGCTTCGTCACCGCCAGCTCGCGATCGAACGCCTCCTCGATGGGCACCACCTGGAAGCCCACGCCCAGCTCGCGGGCAATGGTCTCCGCCGCCTCGCGGGTAGAGTCGCTGGAGTAGCGGCTGGGCATGTAGAAGGTCTGCAGCAGCGAGCCCGGGTTCTCCGGCCGCACCCGCTTGGCGTAGCGGTGGGCAATCAGCAGCGTCAGCAGCGAGTCCCGTCCGCCCGACAGCGCGATGCCGATGACCTTGAAGGCCCGCGTCTTCTCGAAGTAGTCGCCAATGCCCATCGCCAGCGCGTCCAGCAGGTCCTCGCACAGCGCCTCCTTGGCCGGGCGGCGCTGATCCGGCCCGGGCAGGAAGAAGCTGCGGTGCGGAGGCACCGGGTAGGTGAGCTTCTCGCGCCGGCTCTTGAACGCGCCCGTGCAGTCCAGCGTGGGGACCATCTCCCCGCCGCGCGCCAGCCATGACTCCTGGTCGCTGCGCCAGGTGGTGTTCTCCGAGCGCAGGCGCATGGTGCGATCCAGATCCACCACCGCCGTGGTGTAGCCCTCCTGGAAGCGCGGCGTCTCCACGACGTGGCGGCCGTTCTGGTTCATGAAGCCGCCGCCGTCGAAGATGATGCCGTCATTGCAGCCCAGCGCGTTGGCGTAGGCGATGGTGCACTGGTGGTCCGCGGCCCGGGTGGCGATCAGCTCGCGCCGCGTGTCCACGAAGCCCAGGCGGAAGGGCGAGGCCGACAGGTTCACCACCAGCTCGCCGCCCGAGTACGTGCGCCGGCGCTGCGGCCCGTCCGGGCTCCAGATGTCCTCGCACACCTCGGGCGCTACGGTGCCGAAGTCGAAGCGGAACAGATAGTCCCCCAGCGGCACGCCGCGGTGCTGCTCGGCCATGCCCGGGTAGCCGCGAGACCAGGTGCGCGCCTCGTAGAAGATGCTGTAGGTGGGCAGCTTCTCCTTGGGCACCAGCCCCAGCACCTTGCCGCCCGCCACCAGCGCCGCGCAGTTGAAGCGCAGCCCCTGGTGGGCCACGGCCACGCCCATCACGAACACGGTGGGCAGCTCCGCCGTCTCCCGCGCGAAGCGCTCCAGCTGCGGCCACTGGTGCTCGATGAAACCCTGCCACTGAATCAGGTCCTCGGCCGGGTAGCCGCCGATGATCTGCTCCTGAAAGAGGGCAAGGGTGACGTCCTCCGCCGCCATCTTCCGGGCCTGCACGAGCGCCTTGTCCACGTTGGCCGAGAACGCCCCCACGGTGGTGTTGACGCTGGAGAGGCCGATTTTGACGAGCCGCATGGGTGCCTGGTCCCCTTCAAGGCCCTCTGGCGCGCACGTGCCGCCGGGCCGGTGTCATGTCCAGGCCCAGCAGACGCCCAGGAGCGGGGAGACGCAAGCTCTTCGGTGAGCCCCTTCAGTTCAGCGGGCCCATGGGCCGCATGGGCTGAAGCCGGCCAATGAGCTCCCCGACCTCGTCGGTGACCTCCTGGAGCCGCTGGCGGATGTCCAGCTCGGCCAGCAGCGCCTGGCGCCGCTCCGGCTCGGGGATGATCGCGGCGGCCACCACGTCGGCCAGGGCGCCCCCGTTGGCGCGGGCCACGGCGGGCAGCAGCCCCTCCGAGAAGGCGGGCGGCACCCGGCCGACCAGCTCGAAGATGGCCTGCCGGAGCTGCTCCTCCTCCGGGCCATGGAACGGCGGGTCCGGCAGCAGGTCGACCCGCGCCTCGCGGTACAGCCGCTGCGCGGGTAGCTCGGAGACCAGCCGTGCGCGGCACACGCCCTGGAGCAGGATGTTGTAGCGGCCGTCCGCCAGCGCGTCGTGCCAGATGATGATGCCCGCGCAGAGCACGGGCTGCATGGCGGGGCGCCCTCCGTAGCGGGGCTCCCAGCCGGGCTCGAGCTGCGCCAGCGCGATGATGCGGTCCGTGGACAGCGCATCCCGCACCATGTCCCGGTAGCGGGGCTCGAAGATGTGCAGCGGAATAACGGAGTGGGGGAAGAGCACCGCCGAGGGAAGTGGGAATACCTTCAGCGCCTCGGCCGCCTGAGTCAGGTGTTCTGTCACTGTCATGGGGTGGTCTCCCTCTCCGTACCCCTGTTCATAAGTATGGACGGTACTGGTCGCATCCCAATCAGACGGGCGCTTACCGGGCCGAAGGGCGGTGGAAACCGGCCGTGGTTCCGCTAGGGTACGTGGCTACATGTCGGATATGTCCACTGCCCCCGCGGCTCCCGCAACCAAGCCCTCCTGGTATCGCCGCCTCTATATGCGCATGGAGGCCCTGGCCTCCACGAAGCATGCCCTCGCGGCCATGTTGGTGGTGTCCGTGGTGGATGGCTCGGTGTTCCCGGTGCCACCGTTCGCACTGCTGGTGCCCATGATGCTGGCTCAGCCGCAGAAGTGGGTGCGCTACGCGGTGCTCGGCACCGTGGCCAGCCTCTTCGGCGGCCTCATCGGCTACTGGCTGGGCAGCCTCATCAACGCCGGTGCCGTCAGCTTCCTGCAGATCGACCTGA